>CAXTKQ010000066.1:0-21233 GCA_964244955.1 uncultured Sphingobacteriaceae bacterium
AGCCAGCACCGCGCCCAAAGCAAAACCGGAGCGGTTGTGGGCGGTATGTTTAAACTCGACGGTATCCACTTCCGAATCGTAAACCACCGTATGCGTGCCGGGCACATTTTCGATCCGATGCGATTCGATCAGCAATTGATTTGGTGTAATGGTAACGGGCGAAGCATCATCAACCTGACCGGAAACTACGTTGACCCATGCTTCTTTTACCGGTATATTTTCGATGATGCCATCGGCAATGGTAATGGCGGTTCCGCTTGGCGCATCCAACTTTTGGGTGTGGTGGATTTCTTCGACCTGGACTTCGTAATCCGGGAAACGGCTCATCACCTTGGCCAGCATTTTATTGATATGAAAGAAAATATTCACGCCAACACTAAAATTGGAAGCGTAAATTAAAGCTGCATTGCGTTGCAAACATTCGCTTTTTACTTCCTGTAAGTTTTCGTACCAGCCCGTTGCGCCAACCACAACCGGAATACCAGCTTCAAAACAAAGCGCAACATTGTTTAAAACCGTATGCGGCGTACTGAATTCAATCGCAACTTCTGCTTTTTGCAGGTTTTCTACCGTTAATTCCTGCAAATTATGATGATCAATTTTCAGAACGATTTCGTGTTTGCGTTCCAGGGCAACCTGCTCGATCATCTTGCCCATTTTTCCGTATCCGAGTAAAGCTATTTTCATTTTTTTAGGTATGAGGCTTGAGGCATCAGCTATCAGCCCTGTAAATTTATCTATTTTAATGATGGTTTAAAGTCGGTTGCAGATGCTCATACCTGATACCTCTTACCTGAAACCTCATTTCACCCTCACCGTTACTTTCAATCCGGGAACAAAACCGCCGTAAGCAAACGTTGGCGAACTGAGCATGGTTGGCGTAACTTTAAAACCTAAGTTATTGTCCATCGTGTACGAATGCTGGAATTTGGCGGCGATATAAGCATCAATGGCCTGAATTCCCCAAAAAGCAACGGTGCCGATGATGGTTAAATCCCGGTTTCGGTGGTAAAAATCTTTAAAAACAATGATCGTCGCATTTTGACCGTTATAAACAGGGTCCACCTTTCCTCCAACAGATTGGAGTTGTGCAACCTTTAAATACTTCTTGTAATTGGTTTGAGCCACATAATACGAATAACCCAAGCCAACAAACCCTCCGTAAACAATGGGCAGTTTCCAGTATTGGCGGTTATAAATTTGGCCTAAGCCTGGGAATACCAAAGATTTGATGACTGCTTTATGCGGGCTGTGCGTACTGTCCGGATGGTAAACTTTATCTTTCGGCTGCTCGTTTTTGGGTTTGAAAGGCGATAAAACCGTTGTGGTATCGCCGTCAACACTTACCGTATCGCGGCGGTTTTTGCGCGGTTTTTTTTGGGCGTGAAGCACCTCCGCACAAAAAAACAGCAGTAAAAGAAGTATCAGGGATTTGCGCATTTTACCAGTCGAGCATTTCCAATATGCGGTTCAAATCGTCTTCCGAGAGAAAAGGAATTTCAATACTGCCTTTTCCGTTTTGCCCGACTTTTAATTTTACAGGAGAATTGAACTTGGAAGCTAAATCCGATTGTATCTTTTGTGCCTGAAAAGAAGGTTTATTTGTTGGTTTGGCGATACTGTTTTTAGCAGGTGTTTTTTGGAGTTCTCGCACCAGCTCTTCTACTTTGCGCACCGACAACCCTTTTTCAATAATTTGATGATGGATGAAAAGCAGTTTCGCCGCATCTTCCACATTTACCAAAGCGCGAGCGTGGCCCATGGTAATTTGCCCATCGCGGATGGAAGATTGTACAGCCGGCGGCAATTTTAACAAGCGCAAATAATTGGTAACTGTCGAACGGTTTTTACTGACGCGCTCGCCCAATTCGTCCTGCTTTAAATTGCATTCGTCAATCATCCGCTGAAAACTCAAGGCCATTTCTATCGCGTTCAGGTTTTCCCGCTGGATATTTTCGATCAAAGCCATTTCCAGCATTTGCTGATCGTTTGCCGTACGCACATAAGCCGGAATTTCTGTTAATCCCGCCAATTTAGAAGCACGCAAACGGCGTTCGCCGGAAATCAACTGGTAAGAACGCGGGCCGGTTTTACGAACGGTAACCGGTTGGATCAAACCCTGAACGGAGATAGAATCGGCCAGTTCCTGCAAAGCCTGCCCGTCAAATTCGGTACGCGGCTGAAAAGGGTTTACTTCAATCTCACTGATTTTTATGGCATTAACAGATTTTAAGCCTTCTGTTTCCGGCGCAGCAACAGCCGCGCTTGCTTTTTTTGCAACCGTTCCGTTTACATATTCCGAATCGTTTAACAAAGCGCCCAAGCCTCTTCCCAACGCATTTCTTTTGTCTGCACTCATTTGCTCCCTACTTTTTTCAAAATCGGTTCTTCTTTTACCATGCCGTTGTTGCGCAAAATTTCGCGGGCAAGGTTGAGGTAATTGATGGCGCCTTTGCAAGTTGCATCGTGCATAATTACCGACATGCCAAAACTTGGCGCCTCGCTTAAACGTGTATTCCGTTGGATGATCGTATTAAAAACCAAGTTCTCAAAATGCGTGCGCACTTCTTCCACCACCTGGTTTGATAAGCGCAGCCGCACATCGTACATCGTCAGCAAAATGCCTTCGATATCCAAAGCCGGGTTTAAACGGTTTTGTACAATTTTGATCGTGTTAAGCAGTTTGCCCAATCCTTCCAAAGCAAAATACTCGCATTGAACGGGAATGATGACCGAATTTGCAGCCGTTAAAGCATTAATTGTAATCAAACCCAGCGAAGGCGAGCAATCCACAATGATAAAATCGTACTGGTCTTTGATCTTTTCCAGCACGGCTTTCATCTTGTATTCGCGGTTGGTCAGGTTGATCATCTCAATCTCCGCCCCTACCAAATCAATATGCGCCGGCAACAAATCCAGGTTTGGCGTTTCCGTTTTTTGGATGGCTTCGGCCGGTTCAAGGTCGTTGATGATACATTCGTAAATACTGTTTTTGATCGTCCGCGGATCAAAACCGATACCAGATGTTGAGTTTGCCTGCGGGTCTGCATCTACCAGCAGGGTTTTATATTCTAACACCGCTAAACTTGCTGCCAGGTTGATGGAAGAAGTAGTTTTGCCTACACCGCCTTTCTGGTTAGCCAACGCGATTATTTTACTCATTGATAGTCCTCAATATATAAATTACGAAGTAAATTTTTGTGCCGTAAAAGAAGCATCGTGCTATAAGCAATGCTTCTTTTATGCCTATTTTTTTACTGGTGCAAGATACCTACATTTTTACAATTTGTAAGCCCTCATGTTTCCACAACCAACCGCGTTTTTTAAAAGGTTTATGTGGATAAGTTTGCTGTAATACTACAACGTTGCATTGCGGCTTTTATCTTAACGGCTGCAACTTTTTACGCTGATTTAATTAAAATCGTTTAAACTATTAATTAAAAGGAGTGTTATCCCACACATAAACTAAACGATAAAACTATGACAAACGGTGTTTTTGAAGCAGGCGAACGGGTAATGACCAAAGATGGCGAAGGAAAAGTGAACAAAAGCCAGGAAAAAAAAGAAGACCACATTGAGGTGAAATTGGATACCGGCGAAGTAAAAACCTATCCGCCAGCCGAGGTTTCGGACGATGCCGATGCGGGATAAAATCAAAAATGGAAGAAGATAAAGAAGGTACTTTTACCACGTTGAAAGGCTACAAGCTTTTAGTTTTGCTTGTTTTTTTGCTGCTGGTTTTGGGGATTGGCTGCTGGCTGGTTAAAAGACGCGCGCCAAATTCTACCAAAATGCGAAAGGATGGCGTGCTGCGGCAGTTGGACCAGCGGACGAAATAAAAACCTACTTTATAGGAGGAATGAAGAAAACCTTAACTTTATCCTATTAATATTTCATTCCCAAACCGATACTTGCCCATGCTCACCATTATTGCCGGCACTAACCGACCTAACAGCAGTACTTTAAAATTAGCCGGTTATTACCAAAAAAAGCTGTTTGAAAAAGGCGTTGAAGCAGAAATCTTATCTTTAGAAAGCTTGCCGGACAATTTGCTAAAAACTGATCTGTACGGAAAACGCAGCGAAGCTTTTAAACCCATACAGGCACAAATTGATGCTTCCGATAAATTCATTTTTATCATTCCGGAATACAATGGCAGCTTTCCAGGTGCATTAAAATTATTAATGGATGCCTGCGATTTCCCAGAAAGTTTTTTTGATAAAAAAGCAGCTCTGGTTGGCATTTCTTCGGGCAAATATGGCAACATCCGCGGCGTAGATCATTTTACCGGCGTTTGCAATTATTTGAACATGCACGTGTTTTCGCTCAAACTGCATATTCCTTTTATCCGAAAAGAGATAGATGCGGAGAACAATTTAACGCAGGAAGACACGATCAAATTTACCGAAGAACAGATGGACAGGTTTTTAAAGTTTTAGCTTGAAAGCCTTTCCATGCTTCTTTTACCGCGTAAAAATCATTGGCTGGTATTTGCAAAAATGTTTTGGCTAAAGCCAATTGCCGATCGCTTTAACCACGGCCTAAAGGCCGTGGCAATTGAAATCATAGCGAAAATTGCAGTTCCAGGAAATAGTTATTCTGTAAAAACAACGCATTTAATTGCCATAGCCTTTAAGCCGTGGTTTAAAAAGCTTAACATTGGCTTTAGCCAAACCTCATCAACTCAAAAATTGAAATCTTTTTTATAGAACAGATAAAATCAAAACCCTCTTTACTTCCCATTAATTGATTTTGCAACTGCAAATGCCGCCGCCGCTGCCAACGCACCAATCACCACCACTTTTAAAGCGCCCGAAAATGCAGGCTGGCCGGTAACTTTACTTTTAAAATAACCAAAAACGAACAGGCAAAGCACCGTTACCGCGCAAGAATAATACAAAGCCACACCGGATTGCGCAATAAAAAAATAAGGCGATAAAGGAATAATACCGCCGGCAATATAAGAAAAGCCGATGGTCAAAGCACTTTGCCTAGCCCGGTTGGCTTCCGGTTTTTCCAGTCCCAATTCGTAGCGCATCATAAAATCCACCCATTTGTGGGTGTCTTTCGCCATTTCGTCGGCCACCTGGTTTTGCAATTGCGGCGACAAACCAAAACCGGCAAATACTTCTTTTACCTATGCTTTTTCCTGTTCGGGCACGCGGGCAACTTCGTCGTATTCGCGCTGCAGTTCGGATGCGTAATGGTCGGCTTCTGTTTTTCCGGCTAAAAATCCGCCCAGGCCCATGGCAATAGAACCGGCCACAATTTCGGCAATGCCAGCCGTGATGACAATAGCAGAAGAATTGACCGCGCCGCTTAAACCGGCAGCCAAAGCAAACGGAACCGTTAACCCATCCGACATGCCGATCACAATATCCCGAATGGTATCCGAGCTTCGTAGATGTTTTTTGTGGTGCTGCATTTATAAAAGTAAGAACGTTTTAGGAAGTTGCACCGTGCTAATTGTTATTTGGGATTGGTCTTGATTTAGGAAAAATTGATTACTTTGACTTTCTTTTAATTTCAGAAAAAACAACATGAAAAATAGCTTTTTGATGCTTCTGCTTACTTTGGTTGTAACCGGATTTTATGGCTGCTCCGGAACCGGAAAAACAGCTTCGGGCGATAGCACAGCAACATCAGCATCAGCCAAACAACCGATTGATACGGCAGATGCAAGGTTGGCAAAAGACCTTTCCATATTTTGCAACACCCAAATTGAAGCAGCAAAACTGGCCGAAACCAAAGCTTCAACCCAAAGCGTAAAAACTTTTGCAATGCAAAATGAACAGCTTTACACAGGATTGAGTAATCACCTAAACCAAATTTCAGAAAATTATGCTATTAAATTACCAGCAGCATTATCAGCAGCCGCACAAAAAAACCTGCAAGATTTAAAGGCTATAAAAGGAGCATCTTATGACCATGCTTATTTACTTCAAATGCTAAAAGACCATAATGCAATGATCAGGGAATACAACGCGGCGAAAAACATCCAATGTATTCCACTCAAAATGTTTGTCGGCAGTAACCAGGCCGCGATTATTAAACAGGCTTATGCAATATCGGATTTAAAAGATAAGACTCATTGAAAAACAGTTTAAATAATTTTTTTCTTAGCACCAATTTAATTTATACAAAAAATGCTAATGCTTCTTTTATCCTATAAAAATTGGTGCTTGTATCAATTTAACTTAATCAAAAACTAAGTGTTTACCATTTTTAGGGTGATAAAAGAAGCATGCAACATATAGTGAACAAATTTTAAACAAACTCTAAATATTTTTTATAAAGCGACAGGAAGTGGTTAACAGAATTAATATGAAATCCACCATCAAACAACTGGCTTTTAATGAAAAACTGTCTTTAGGATTCGAGATTCTTTCGGTAAACGATCATCATGTTCAATCAAAAAATAGCTTGCGTACACCTCACCGGGCTTCTTTTTATTCTATAATCTGGTTTAAAAAAGGAATCCCGGTACATAATGTTGATTTTAGTACAGTAACCGTAAAACCTGATTCTTTTTTATTTATCAGGAAAGATGCCGTCCAGTTTTTCGACCAGCTTAATGCCTTTGAATCACAGGTACTTATTTTTACGGACGCATTCTTCTGTAAAAACGAAAACGACTATTTATTTTTACAAAGCAATGCTCTCTTTAATGATTTAAGCAGTACTAAAGATAGCAGTAATATACAGGCGAACAGTTTAATGAGAGAAATATGGGCATTAATGGAGGAAGAGGCAAAACAGCCATCTGACCTGTTTCAGCCTAGCCTGTTAAAGAACTATCTGTCCAACTTTATACTATTAGCACAAAGGGAGCGGCAAAAATCAGGTTATCGGCCTGTTCAGCATGGCATATATTTAGATCATTTGATCACATTTAAAAACCATTTAGAAAGGGACTTTAGAAAAGAAAAAAGCGTGGGTTACTACGCTCAAAAAATGTTTGTTTCTACTAAAGTACTAACCAATGCATTGCAAAACACAATGGGAAAAACACCTAAGCAGCTTATTGACGAGCGGATATTACTGGAAGCCAAAAGACTGCTGGTTCATAGCAATGACACTGGCAACATAATTGGCTTGTCTTTAGGTTTTGATGAGCCAACCAACTTTAACAAATTCTTTAAAAAGCACACCGGAAAAACTCCGTCGGAATTCCGGGCCAGCTACGCCCCAATTAACGGCAAGGCATAAAAGTACCATCTTTAAGCACTAATCTACCTTTACAATAATTACCTCTAACGCGACCTTTGATTTATAAATTTATTAAAGAAAAACCGAGCACAGATTTTCTAAACCAATAAGCAAAGGATCTATCATGACTGACAACGAACTACGAACCATCTTTCAAAACTACCTTGATGCGTTTGCCACAACCTCTCTGACCGAGCAGGAACGCTTGCTGCAATCTAGCATAACGGATAATGTGGTGTTCACCAATCCCGGTGTGGAAGGCAGCGGGATTCGAAATCTCTTAGCCCATATCAACGGTTTCCAAAGGAAATTTCCGGGTGGCCGCTTCCGAATAAACTGGCTTCGGCAACAGCACGGGCAAGCACTTTCAGAGTGGACACAACTCGATCAGGATGCCTCTGAACTTATCACGGCTCACAGCTATGCCCAGTTAAACGAAGAGGGCCGGATAACTCACTGGGCGGGTTTCTGGAGTCCGGGGGCGGTTTAGCTACCCCCATTCTTATAGTCAAATCATGAATTGCACCATACAGGATAGAGTATGCATTAACTGGAGCATTACCGACACAAAAAACAATAATGGATTCGGTGGCACTTAATAATCCTGTTTCTTTGGATTTTGCCTGTTGTCAATAAATGCACTCAACTTTATAACTTGTTTCTTTTGACCGACCTTGTAAACTAAAGACACTTGTTTGATGATAGTACAAATGTGTACTCCCTTCAATTTAATTGACTCTCGAAAAATTAGCGGATTATGCCGCAATGTTTCCAAATAAGCGTTAACTTTTGTTGTAAAGTTGTAAATTTCTTTCTCCGTCCAATGTTCTTATAAATATTCAATTCGCTTACTAAAGGTTTGAATAGCTTTCTTTGTCCAGGTTATTTCAAACCCCATTTTCCGAATAATTTAACTGCTTCGTTGTGAGAAATGGTTTCGCCGCGATCAGCTTCGGCTAAACCTTCCAATACAGTGCTTTGCTGTTCTTCGTTCAACTCATCGAACCAATCGTCTTTTCTTCCTTCAAACAAAAAGGTTTTTAAAATTGAAATTTTAAAAAACATCGAAGATTAATTTTATTTTAAATTTTGAACAAAATCGTTATTCAATTTAAAGTACAGTAGTAAATCTTTTATAAATTACATCAATTGTAACAGGAACCATTCCTGATTTTGTGTAAAGGGTTTTTTCAGTGGGGATATGTATCTGATCATTTGAAATAACTTCAATAAGCTTTGGAAGCGGAAACTCTTTTTGTAAAGCTGTATCACCTTTATTAACTTCTAAACGTGTTAAAGTGCTATTAAAATTAAATGTTCCAACTGTGGCCTGGTTAGCGTATTGCAAATAAAAGTTAGGATCATAAGCAGTAGGTTTACTACCATAAGGAAAAGCTTGGTTTTGCCAAAACTGTTCAAATAAGTTATTTTTTAGATTGTCGCTTAATCTTAATTCCAAGTATGAATATTTCAAATTGGGAATTTCCTGCAACATGTCATCCGATTTAACTCCATCCAAGTTTACATCAATTTGCTTGTTACTTGTAGCACTGACAATTGAATATTTGCCTTTAAAGCGCTGGCTAATCTGCGCATTATTCTGGTTAGTATTATCTATGCTTCCAGACTTTTTACATCCAATAACTATCACTATACATAAAATAAAGATGTATTTCATAGGGTTAATGTTCAAGCAACTCATTTCAGTAAAATTAACTATTACACATTGTGATAGACAATGCTAATTTATTAAACTAAGACATTTCTTTCAACACTTTTTTGTGCTTATTAAAAGCAAATAATAAAAATAAAAGCAATAGCCTTAGTAAGACTACAACCAACCCCTACTTCTTAATACTATTCGCAATATAAAACTCCAATGCCAACTGTTTTACGCGTTCGTTCTTTTCACCAAAAATTTCATCGGTTGATTTTTGCTGCAGCAAAGCCAAAATTTCAACCTGCATCTGGTAAATCATTTCTACTTTGGCACTGTTGATGCCCAGTTCTTTGATTAAAATCGTGTTGATGTCAAATTCGTTGGCGGCACTTGTACCGGTTGTGTTTTCTGTTGGGGTTTCGTTCATGGCGATGCTGTTTTTATCGGTATAAATTTGGTGTAACTTTGAACTGAATTTACTTTTTGTAAAGGTCTCTTAACGTTTGTTTCAACGTTTTAACAGCGGGCACGGCCGAAGGTTTTTTATTGGCAAACAAAGCTGCGGCATCGTCTTCATCGCCATAAAAAGCATTATCGGCTTTTTGGTCAATATCCAACGAAGAACCGCTCAAACTGATCCCGGCGAAAAGCCCTTTGCTGCGCGAATAGGTATAAACTTCGGATTCTAATTTATAATCTGTCCCGGCAGAAGAAGTGCGGCCAAGCGGACCGGCAGCCACGGAAATATCGCCGCCCAACGTAAAACTGCTTTTCCCGATTTCTAACAATGAAGTTTTGTTGAGGAAAACCAGCACCAAATCAACCGATTGTATGCCGGCTTGGAAACCAAAACTACCGCCCGTCATGGTCAAAAAAACCGGGTTGCTCCAGGTCCCGTTGTCGTTTTTAACCATCGCGATGCCTTTTCCGCGTTTGCCGCCAATCATAAACCCGGCATTAATCAAGCCCGGAATAATGATGATGCCTTCTGTTTTTTGCAGCAGTTGCTTGGGGATGCTTTCGCGCAGCTTGCCAAATTCCTGGATTACGCGGATGGAAGCATCCAGCTTTTGTTGCTGTTTGTCCTGCGCTTGTATTGCGGTAAATGAAAAAAGTAACGCTAAAAGAAGTACACGGTGTTTTAGAGAAAGAAAAAAGTTCATGGTTAATAGATAATGGTTGAACAATAACCCACAACTCTGCGTTTTATTGCACGCTACAATTGCGTGTACCAGTTGCGCAAACGTACATCTATTTTTGGGTCTTTATCGTTCACCAGTTTTTTAAACAGTTCGATATCGCTCAATTTATTGCCTGGCTGGCGGTAATGGTACGGATAAACCACGGCCGGTTTAAAAGCCAAAACAGCATCGGCCGCAGGCGCAACATCCATGGTGTAAGGCGGGTTCATACAAACAAAAGCTACATCAATATTTTTTAGGCTGCGCATGTCCGGCGTGCCATCAGTATCGCCGGAAATATAAACCCGCTTTCCGCCAAAATTCAGCACGTAACCATTGCCCACGCCTTTTTTGTGCCGCGCCGTTTCTTCAGGGATATTATATGCGCCAACAGCTTCAATTTTAATATTTTTATACGTTAAATTTTGACCGTTTCCCAAAACCGTAACCTTGGCAAAACTTTTGTTTTTGAGCTGGTCTACTACTTTTTGCGGTGCAATCAATTCTGTTTTGGTTAAATCGAGGCTGCTTAAAGTAGCTTCGTCTAAATGGTCGCCATGTTCATGGGTGATGACGATCAGATCAGGCGCTTTTCTATCTTTAAATCTTTCGGCCCCGCCATAAGGATCAGCAAAAACGGTTAAACCGTTCCATTGCAAAACCAAAGCAGCATGAAAAACAGGCGTAATTTCGAGGTTGCCTTTTTTGGTCGGAAAAACATCTGCCTGGGCAAAAACCGAAAAAAATGGCAGTAAAAACAGTAGGGCAAAAAAATATTTTTTCATCAGGTGTTCATTTTTAGTTAACATTCAACTTTTACACCAGCTTTCGGTGTCGCCATTTAAAAAGAAAAATGGCCGAAAAAGTTTTTTATGCTTTTCGGCCATGCTTCTTTTATCGGTATAAATTACATTTTGGCAGTTTTGGCTTTGTTGGCTTTATAGCGCATATCAGGCGTCCCGTCTTTTTTCATCGGGCCGGCGGCCATTGGTTTTGCTGCCTGGTTGGCTTTGAAACGTTTGTCGGGCGTTCCGTCTTTTTTCATCATGCCAGCAGTTTGTTTAGTTGCAGCTGCTTTCATGCTGGTTTTGGTAGTGGTTTGGCTGGAAGTAGCTTTTGCCGGAACTTGTGCGAAAGCGGCAGTTGCCATAAAAGCAAGTAACATTAAGGCACTGAATAATTTTTTCATGTTGTTTTGGTTTTTAGTTGCACTAATATACGTTTTTAAATTATTTGTTTATCTGTTACAAAAATATAGATACTGTTTTTACAAGGTAAATTTTAGCAAACTGATACTGCGGCGTTTTATAGTTTTTAAAGGAATGCGTATCATTGCAACACAGCAGACTTCGTAGCTCAGCCGGTAGAGCAAGTGACTCTTAATCACTGGGTCCAGGGTTCGATCCCCTGCGGGGTCACTATAAAAATAAAAACCCGCCTATATAGGTGGGTTTTTATTTGAAACGATTATGGAATGTATCTTAGCTGAATAGAACATCGCGCCAGGGCAGCTAGTCTCATTTGTATGATAAATTTCGCGCCGTCCTCAATAAATAAATTTCACCCTTATCAGGATGAACTTCACTATTGATAAACAATTCTAATGTATCCTGATTACCCCGAAAGACCAATATATATCTTACCATGGGCATTCTGTATTCGGAAAATATTCTTCACTAAAGAATTTGCCTGATGGCCCATCATCGTCAATCAATGCGTATTTGATCACGCGTTTGGCGGCATCTTCGACTGTTCCGGGTCCCTGGTGATTATTAATGTCAGTACCGGTAAAACCTGGGCAAACCGAATTAACCTTAAAATTCGTTTCACGCAAATCAAATGCAAGATTAATCGTGTACATATTTAAGGCAGTTTTAGACGATTGGTAACCTGTTGCTTTATAGAGATAAAAAGGATTTGTTGTGTCACAGGCAACGGTTTGCGAAGCCAGGCCCGAACTAAGATTGACAATGCGAGGCTCACTCGATTTTCGCATTAAATCAATAAATGCTTGTGTAACCCTGACTGGTCCGTAAAAATTGGTTTCAAAGACATCTTTTATTGAATCAACACTGTAACTTAACGAATTTTGTTGATCACCACCACTGATACCAGCATTGTTGATGAGTATATCCAATACATCCGTTTTATTTCCGATTTCCGCCCGTGCACTATCTACCGACTGTTGACTGGTCACATCCAGTTGAACGGCTTCTACATTGTCAATTCCTTCAGCCTTCAGCTTATCTACTGATTTCAAACCGTTCTGAAGATTGCGGCTGCCGATATACACAAAAGCCCCCTGACAGGCGAGTTGTCTTGCTGTTTCTAAACCAATGCCTTTATTGGCACCTGTAATTAATGCTGTTTTCATTTTGCTAATTATATTTAAATATATAGAGCAAAGTTATTCAGCGAGGTAGTCGCGGGGATGGACAAATCATTTTAATAACCTGACAAATCAATCCATACCGTTTAAAAATTGGCTTACACTTTTACCGGTAAATCTTTTAAACAGGCGGGAAAAGTAATCGGGATCGTTATATCCTAACTCGTAGGCAAGTTCTTTGATTGACGGGTTCGAATAGCGGAGTTTCCGTTGGGCTTCTAACATCAACCGATTAGTAATAAATTCCTTGGGCGAAATTCCTGAAAATTCTTTTACAACCCCATAGAGACTGCTTGTGGTTGTCGCCAATTGTTCAGCTATAGCATGGACGGAATTTTGTTCGGTAAGGTTTGTTTCTACCGCTAATTTAAATTCGATGTATTTCGATAATTTTAGACTGGCAGGCTGGCCAACGCTTTCAAAATAAGCACCGTTTAATTCTGTTAGCAACGAGTTAAGGTGAGCTAAAAGGATAAATGTATCTGCCAGTTCATTATTGTGATGGAGTAGATTTTCGAGTATCTCAAAAATTGCTTTTACCCTTTTAATGGCGGCGGCATTGAATTTTATGATGTTTTTATTAAGGGGGTTGATTAAAAATGAAAATTGTTGTGGTAAGAGGGCAAGCGTGTTTTCATCAAACGCAACCTTATAATATTCTTCTGCAGTATCACCTAATGGATGTGTGATAATCTGGCTTGGTGAAACAAAAAGTAATTGCCCTGCTGAAATTGTCACTTCCTCTAAATCTACCCTGTAGGCCGATGACCCTTTACCGACAAAAAAGAGGTAATAATAATTCAGCTTGCCCGGTTGTTGATATTTTCGGCAATCTTCAGCAGATAACGTGTTTTTCTCGTTGGAGATCATATTGATCAACAACTTATCATGCTGTTTATGTTCCTGTAATATTCTTGGTTGCTTTTCCATTAAATGGCATTGACTTGTATTAAATTTCTTTCGCGAAAACAAATGTAGTGTCTTATCTTACTTATGTTGAGGTTGTAAACACCAATTTTACAGGCATAAAAGAAGCATTAACAATTACTTTGTAAGGATATCAATCTTACCGCCGTTCTTAAAAAGGTCATGCGATACGAAATAACCTTGATTTTCCTTTCCGTTCACTTTGATAGGAGTTAAAGCCTTGCCCTTTCCCGGTTTTGTGATCGTGATTGTTTTGCCGCTGCTGGTTTTCCATTTCACCTCGTCAAAAAGCGGTTGTTTAAATTTCGTTCATAAAAAACCACAATGCTTCTTTTATGCCTGTAAATTTGGTTATTTGTATTGGATGAACCATCAACAATCAAATATTTAACCAAGCAGCTTCCTTGTTTTTAGGTGGTAAAAAAAGCATCCTAAACCAAGTTATGGTTTAGGACGGGCTTTACACTTTTAACAGGTATTAATTTTAAAAACTATGCAATTATAGATCAATTGCTTTTTTGTTGCCCTAAAGTAACGATCGGTTCAGGGTAATATTTACTTACGGTGATGTATGCAAAATTGTCCCAGTTGTCATTGTCTAAAGTCCTTAAACCTAATTTTGAAGATGCATAGGCCAAAGGCAGTTCTACTTTAGCATCGTCCTGCATCCCCCACAAACTTTTGCCGTCGTACCAGTAGGCTGCCCGCCGCCATTTGTCGGTAATCACGGTGTTTGCAGCTTTAACCAACGGGGCACTTTTGAGGCTGTTTAAACTTGCACTATCATAAATCATTACATAATTTGTTCCGATACCGGCCACATCGGTATGGTCGCCAAAACAAAGCCAGTGGTCCCAGCCGCCAACGCCGGCACGTGTCCAATGTTCGTCTGCGCCGCCGCGCTGATAAAGTGTCCGGACGATCATTTTTCCTGTTACGTTAAAGTTTGCCGTGATGATGCCGTCCTGGCCATCGCTTTCGCGCAATTTTAGCTGGCCGCCTTGCTCTTCAACTTCGCCGATAGATACGTTGTTCCATTTTTTTGAATAGTTGCCCTCTTCAAAATCATCAAAAAACAAAAACGTGGCATTGCCATTGGAAACCGCCGGAGCGTTGGCATTGCCATAATACATATACACCGCGTTTTGGGCCTTAGATTTTAAAACGGGCACTTTTACCCAAATGATGCTCGTGCCATCCACATTCCATTGTTCTATCCAATAGGACAAACCCTTGGCATCCATATTTCCGGCGGCTGTTGAAAAACGGATATCGGCACCATCGGCCTTGGCTTTTGTATAATCAAATTCTTTGTTGTCAAGGCGGATTTGGATTACGGCATTAGCAGCCTGGCCGGCAGGGTTCTCAATCGTGATTTTTCTTTTGAAGCTCCATTTGTCCGCCAAAAACCTAACCGTTTTTACTTTTTTATGCCCCGGTACTGCCCAAGCCTTTGCAGGATCAGCATAAAAGAGAAAAGCAACACCAACGATAATTGTACCTGTTTTTAGCAATAAACTTTTCATAAAATTACATTTGAAATTAAAAACCATTGTTTAAGAAAATTAGAATTTAGAAAAATTGATAACTTAAGTTTTTTATTTGGGGCAAACAAATTGGCCGCTTGTTTAAAATTTGTTCATCTGTTTAGGATGCTTCTTTTACCGGATAAAAATCATTGGCATAAAAGAAGCATGATAAATTTTCACGACAGAATTTAAACAGGCTCTAAATATTATAAAATGAAAGCCGGTTTAAATTTATATTAAAAAAGTACATAATGCTTCTTTTAGGCATATAAATTTTGTATTGGTGTTTGATGGCTATAAACCCTGAGCCATCAACTTTTTACTGAAAAACAATTGCAATGCTTCTTTTATGCCTGTAATTTTTGCTTTTAAAATTATTTGAATTCTTCAAATAACCGATTGATAACTACAAACAGGCAACCTGCTTTCTTTGCCATCTTTGCTAAACAAAAAAACATGATTAAGATGGAAAATAAAAACAAGATAGCCCTGGTAACCGGCGGCAGCCGCGGGTTGGGCAAAGACATGGCATTACGCCTTGCCGAAAAAGGGATTGACGTTATTTTAACCTACAACAGCAAAGCAGAAGAAGCCCAAAACGTGGCGGAACAGATAAAACAAAGCGGAAGAAAGGCGGCAACGCTGCAATTGAATACCGGTGATATCAAAAATTTTAATGCTTTTAAGGAGAAACTCAGGCAGGTTTTAAATGCCGAATTCGGAACTGATCATATTGATTTTTTGATCAACAATGCAGGTATTGGCGGCTATAAATTGATAGGCGAAGTAACGGAAGAATTTTTTGACGAACTGCTGAACATCCATTTTAAAGGCGTTTATTTCCTGACACAGGATTTGCTTCCGCTGATGAATGACGGCGGTGGTATCGTAAATGTTTCCAGCGGCCTCGCCCGTGTCTCTTTTCCAAGGTCTTCAGCCTATGCTGCCATGAAAGGTGCGGTCGAGGTGTTTACACGTTACCTGGCCAAAGAATTAGGTGCACGTAAAATCAGGGCAAATGTGGTTGCCCCCGGTGCAATTATGACAGACTTTGGCGGCGCACACCTAAGAGAAAGCGAGGAGTCGCAAAAGCAAGTGAGCGCAGTTACGGCATTAGGCAGGCCGGGTGTGGCCGAAGACATTGGCGGCGTGGTTGCCTTTTTATGTACGGAAGACGCACGCTGGGTTAATGGCCAGCGTATAGAGGTTTCGGGTGGGATGCTATTGTAAAGCGGCAAGGCTACCAAGCAAAAAGCAGGCAGGTAAAGCTGCCTGCTTTTTGCTTTTAACCCAAATCTGCTTAACTTTAATCCAACACAAACTGAAACCTTAAATTGATTTTTGCAAATGGCCATGATTTCCCACACCTCGTTAAATGATTTTTATCAAAGAAATGCGACTGCACTTCCCGAAGGCATCACGAAGGAAATTGGCCATTTCAATGTATTTGAAACCGAAAAACTTTTCGACAAAAAAACGGGTGCGCGCATAATGCCTTACAGCCGCAGGGCTTATTACAAAATCGGTTGGCTGAGGGGCAAAAGCAAAGCAGAGTACGCCGACAAGGTGATTGAAATTCAGGAAAATGCCTTGCTGTTTGCCACACCAAAAATCCCTTACCACTGGCTGCCCGAAGACGGCAACCAAACCGGCATGTTTTGCATTTTTACGCCCGACTTTCTTTCGCAAGGAAAAACAGGCGTTGCGCTGGACGAACTGCCGATCTTTCAGCCCGGACAATTACCTGTATTTCAACTTTCCGACGAAGAAGTTAAGGAGATCGAATACATCTTCCGAAAAATGCACAAAGAGCTGGGCGCGGATTACAAATACAAGTACGACCTGCTGCGCAATTTGGTGATGGAGCTGATCCACTACGGGCAAAAGTTGCAGCCGATATCAGCCATCAGCAATGCCCAAAACGCTTCGGAACGGATAGCTTCCCTGTTTATCGAACTGCTGGAACGGCAGTTTCCGCTCGAACCTTCCCACCAAAGGCTCAATTTGCGTACGCCAAAAGACTATGCCGACCGACTGGCCGTACACGTAAACCACCTCAACAAAGTGCTGAAAGAAGCAACGGGTAGCACCACTACCGAAACCATCAGCAAAAGATTAATACAGGAAGCCAAAATCCTGCTGAAACAAACGCACTGGAGCGTGGCCGAAATTGCCTACACTTTAGGTTTTGATGATTTGGCGCATTTTTCCAACTACTTCAAAAAACAAACTGCTTTGGCGCCCTTGGCCTTTCGGGCCTGATATGGATTGATGGCATTGAAATTTTAATGCTTCTTCCCTCCTCTTTTTGGTGATGCTTCTTTTATGCCATAAAATTTGTTTAAACTTTCTGTGTTTTAAGAACAGGGAATGGTTCATAGGAAAACAACTCATCCTCCTAACCCCCTTCAAAGGGGGAAAAGGGCCAGGGCACCTACCTTTCCATCTCCAAATTTCTAAACTTTAGAAAGGTAGGCGACAAGCTTCCCCCTTTAAAGGGGGTTAGGGGGATGACCTTAAATTTGATGCCATAAAAGAAGTATTGCAGAAAAAACACAACACCCATAAATTAAACAAACTCATCAAAATTATTAAACGTGTAGCAGGCTTCTCTTTTGGTAAAGTTGTCAACACCGATTTTTACGCGATAAAAGAAGCATTGGCCCCTTCGCATTTAAAAAATTTCGGCTTGCCCCTTTTTATAAAATAATGATAATTTAGCCGCCAGAACCTTTTTTAAAACCTGTCCATCAACACCAATTACTGACTGATCAATTTCATCTTCTAATTTGGCCAAAGCTACTGCCCGGCCAAAAGGTATGACCTTAACTAACCCTGACCAACATGCGCAGCAGCTTGTCAAAACTTGTAATTGCATTAACCGGCATCAACATCACCCTGTCTATCGCCGGGTGCAACCCAAAACCGCAAGGCAACACCACGAATACGCGGTTGCAACCTTCCATAACAAGCAAAAAAGACCTTTCTAAAATCACGGTCGGCTACTGTTCGCCCTCGCTCAACGCTTCTTTTTACGTTGCCTTAAACAAAGCCGTACAGGCCAATGTAGAATCGTACGGCATGAAGTTTATTTCGGTGGATGGGCAGGGCGACATCACCAAACAAATCACCGGGATTGAAGACATGGTGGCCAAAGGCGTTAAAATTTTAATCATCAACCCCTTGGATTATAAAGCATTGGTTTCAACCGTAAACGCTGCAACACAAGCCGGCGTAGCGGTGTTTATTTTAGACAGTTATATTGACCCTTCTGCGCATTATGTTTCTTCGGTTTTTGCAAACAATACGTTGAACGGCGAACTGGTGGGCGAATGGGTGGCCGAAAAAATGGCGGGCAAAAAAATCAACGCGGCCATTATCAGCGGGAACCAGGGCAACGAGGCCGGAAAAGAAAAACGCTTAGGCTTTTTAAGCGGCCTTGCCGAAGGGCAATTGCGGACGCAAGGGAAAACAAATTTCACGGTCATTTCGCAGGGCTGGGGCGGCTGGGCCAACAACGAAGGTTTAAAAGCGATGGAAGATATTCTTTCTGCCCACCCAGACATTAATGTTTTGATGGCAGAAAACGATGCCATGGCCTTGGGCGCCTTGCGGGCCGTTAAAGAATTGGGAAAAGAAAGCAACATGATGGTGGTGGCTTTTGACGGGCAAAAAGAAGCATTAAAACTAATCAAACAAAACAAATACGGCGTTGCCGCTTTAAACAGCCCAAACCGTTTGGGAAAATTAGTGGTCGAATCGGCGGTGCGGTACTTGAACGGCGATAAATACCTGGACAGGGTGATGTACACGCAATCCATACTGATTGACAAAAACAACGTTGACCAGTTTTACGATGAAAAAGCTGCCTTTTAGCCAATCCTTCAACCTAAAACCCTAACCTCGTGGAAAATAAAAGTTTAACAAACCGGGTTGAGCTGCGCAACATTGCCAAATCTTTTGGTGGCGTTGCTGCCTTAAAAGACGTTACGCTAAAAGCCATGCCCGGAGAGATACATGCCTTGATGGGCGAAAACGGTGCCGGCAAATCAACGTTGATGAAAATACTTTCGGGCGTGCACCAAAAAGACAAAGGCCAGATTTTTATTGACGGTGAAGAAGCGCATATCAAAAACACATTCGACAGCAAAAAACTGGGCATCGGCATTATTTACCAGGAATTTTCTTTGGTGCCCGATTTATCCGTTGCCGAAAACATCTTTTTAAACCGTTTGGGCGAAAACGGTTGGTGGTTGAAACGAAAAAAGTTAAACCAGGAAGCCGCTGGTTTGATCGAAAGCATCGGTTTTACGATTGACCCTTCGGTAAAAGTAAACCGCTTGAGCATTGCACAACAGCAAGTGGTAGAAATAGCAAAAGCTTTATCAGAAAACATTAAAGTGCTGATTTTGGACGAACCGTCGGCAGTTTTAGGCCCGACAGAAGTGCTGAAACTGTTTGATACTTTGTTTAGGTTGAAGAAAAACGGCGTAGCCATCATCTACATCTCCCACCATTTGAGCGAGATTTTTAAAATAGCCGACCGCGTAACGGTCATAAAAGACGGTACTTCCAGCGAAACCCTAAACGTGGCCAATACCGATAAAGACACGATCATCAGAATGATGCTGGGCAGGACTTTGAACGCGATGTTCCCGCCGCGCGAAACGGCGGTTGGAAAAGAAGTGCTTCGGGCAGAA
The DNA here is from genome assembly GCA_964244955.1 of uncultured Sphingobacteriaceae bacterium. Classification (GTDB taxonomy): domain Bacteria; phylum Bacteroidota; class Bacteroidia; order Sphingobacteriales; family Sphingobacteriaceae; genus Mucilaginibacter_A. The sequence goes on from CAXTKQ010000066.1 coordinate 19,596, forward strand.
AACATCGGCATCGCCGGAAAAGTAAAAAATGTATCGTTGCGGGTAAACGAAGGGGAAGTTTTAGGGATTGCCGGTTTGGTGGGCAGCGGAAGGACAGAAACGGTGCGGGCTATTTTTGCTGCCGATAAACGCACAGCCGGTACTGTTTTTATCCATAAAAAAAAGGTGGTTTTTGGTTCGCCGGTTGATGCCGTAAAACATGGGATAGGCATGGTGCCGGAAGACCGCAAGCTGCAGGGCGTTATCCTTTCTTTGCCAATCAAAGAGAACATCAGCCTGACCAATTTAAAAGGCATTTCAAACGGGCTGGGCTTTATCAACGCAGCAAAAGAAACAGGCAATGCAGACAGCCTGATAAAAAAACTAAACATTAAAGCACAAAACGGAGACCTGGCAACCGGCAAACTGAGCGGTGGAAACCAGCAGAAAGTGGTTTTGGCCAAATGGGCCAACACCAATTGCAAGGTGATGATTATTGACGAGCCGACACGGGGCGTGGATGTTGGCGCAAAAGTGGAAATTTATAAACTGATCAATGACCTGGCTGCGCAAGGCGTGGCAACCATTGTTATTTCTTCGGAAACGGCAGAACTGATGGGCATTTGCGACCGGATTTTAGTGATGCGCGAAGGGCAGATCCAAGGCGAGCTAAACAAAACAGAATTTACAGAAGAAAATATTTTAAGGCTTTCTATTGGTGCACATTGAACACAAAAATTGTTTAAACTTTTGTTTTTATGAGATACAATGACCATCAACTCATCCCCCTAACCCCCTTCAAAAGGGGGAAGCCTATCGCCTACCTTTCTAAAGTTTAGAAATTTGGAGATGGAAAGATTTGGGCCCTGGCCCTTTTCCCCCCTTTGAAGGGGGCCAGGGGGATGACCTTAATTTTTACCCGATAAAAGAAGCATCCGGAGATAAGTTTAAAAAATTTAAACAAAACCAAACCAACAAATAATGGGGACAAATTTAAAAAGTTCAATCCAGTTTATCATCAGGCACAACACAATCATCATTTTTTTGATCATGCTGCTGGTTTCGGCCATGATGTCTGATGCTTTTTTTACCGCCAATAATTTGTCAAACTTAATCAGGCAGTTGGCACCGATCGGGATCGTCAGCATGGGCATGTTGCTGGTGATTTTAACCGGCGGGATTGATTTGTCGGTAGGTTCGGTGGTGGCCATGGCTGGCGTATTGGTTGCCTTGTTTTCCCAATCCATGCCGCTTTCCGTGGCTGTTCTGGCCGCGCTTGGCTCTGGTATTTTGGCCGGTGCGGTTTCCGGCTACTTGGTTTCTTACCAAAAAATAGCCCCTTTTATCGCCACCCTTGCCCTGATGACGATTGTTCGGGGCTGCGGTTTTATTTTTTCAAAAGGCGCGCCCATTATGGTAGATGACCAGGCCGCAGCCCTGACCGATTTTGGCAGCGGAAGGACACTTGGCATCCCAAACCCGGCAATTGTTTTATTTATCGTGTTTGCCATAACTGCCATTCTTTTAAAATACAATGTTTTTGGCCGTATCCTGATTGCCACCGGCAGCAATGAAGAAGCGGTACATTTATCCGGCATCAAAGTGCACCTTTACAAATTTAGCGTGTATGCAATTATCGGCGGGCTGGCAGCTTTGGCC
>CAXTKQ010000067.1:0-5451 GCA_964244955.1 uncultured Sphingobacteriaceae bacterium
AACTGCCTACATTTACCCGGTTGGGTTCCGAAAATACCGAATCCAGTTTGGCCGTAAAGTTTTGGTCGCCGCCCATCAAATTGATCAAACCCTGGATGTCGTGAAAAACCGACCATTGCCAATGCCAGGCGTTGCCTTCTGTAAACGGCCCACCCCATTCGTCCGGGTCAAAGTTTGGCCGCCATTTGCCGGTGTTGTCTTTTCCGCGCATAAACCGGGTCGAAGGGTCATAAACGTTTTTGTAATTGAACATCTGCCGAGCAAATATCCCGGCATAAAAATCATTGCCCGTCATTTTGGCCAGCTTGTATCCGCAGAAATCATCGTAAGCATATTCCAGCGTTTTTGCCGTTGCCTCCCGGTATTGCGTATATGGCACATAGCCTAATTCATAATAATCTTTCCAGCCATCCCTTCCATTTGCCGGTCCCCACGGCCCTTTATTGGTTGCTTCATGAAAATAAGCTTTCAAAGCTTCCTGAGGATCAAAAGTCCGAATGCCTTTTGCCCAGGCATCCGTCAGCAAGGAAATCGCATGGTTGCCGATCATGCTGCCAGCCTCACTTGGGAAAGACCAGGAAGGCAGCCAGCCACATTGTTCATAAGCATCCAATAAGGCTTGCATGTAGCGGCCATGCATCTCGGGCTGTAAAAGCGTGTTTAAAGGAAATTGGGCACGAAAAGTGTCCCAAAAACCAGTATCGGTAAACATGTAGCCGGGATGGATTTTGCCATCATACGGACTAAAATAATAAGGTTTGCCATCCTGACCGATCTCGTAAAACTTCCGAGAAAATAAACTGGCCCTGAAAAAGCAGGAATAGAAAGTGGCTTTATCTTCTTCGGATCCGCCTTCCACCAAAACTTTTCCTAAAGATTTGTTCCAAACCGCAGCCGCTTTTGCTTTGGTTTGCTCCAGCGTTTTATCCCCGCCCAGTTCCCTTTCCAAATTTAATTCGGCTTGCTCCGGGCTGATGTAGGACGATGCTGTTTTTACCTGCACTTTTTCGCCGTCCTTAAACTCGATATAAGCGCCTTTGCCCAAACCTTCTGCCGTGGCAGAATCTGCATGGACCGTATTTTTTTTATTTTCCCAGGTTCCGAAAGCTTTGATGGGCTGATCAAATTTCATCACAAAAAAGCTTTTCCAGCCGGCTTTAAAACCTTCGCCATTATTTACATAACCGGTAATTTTGTTTTCTTTCGGATAGATTTTTACGCCGCTGATCCGGGTATAACCATCTAAAATCAAATAGCTTCTTTTTCCTTTGGGATAATTAAAACGCAGATGGGCGCCCCGCTCGGAAGGGGAAATTTCTGTCGTGATCTCGTTATCAAACTTTACCTTGTAGTAATTTGGCTTGGCCATCTCGTTGGCGTGGCTGAATTTAGCTTCCCGTTCATTCTCATTTACCACTAAATCTCCTGTTTCAGGCATTAAAGAAAAAACGGCATAATCCCGCGTCCACGAACTGCATTGGTGCGCTTGCTGAAACCCGCGGATATGGTCTTTAAAATACTGATATTTCCAGCCGTCGCCATTTTTGCCGGTCTGCGGTGTCCAGGTGTGCATGGCAAAAGGCAAAGCGGTGGTTGGATAGGTATTTCCCCTGGTCAATTCCTGTTTAGAATTGGTGCCTTGCAAAGTGTTTACATATTTCACCAAATCCGTTTCCTGCGCAAACAAAATTTTGCCCGGTAAAAACAGCATCAAAGAAATTAAGGGTTTGAGTTTCATTAGGTAGATGAGGATTTGTTAAAATCAAAAATAGCAATGCTTCTTTTATCGGTATAAAATTGGTATTCGTTAGGTTTTTTGTGGAGAAGAAGTTCGGCAATTTAAGTTTTTATGCGACAAAAGAAGCATCTGAATTCTTAAAATGGATTGGCGGGTTTCAGATAATCGTTACCAGGAAATATCAACCTTTATCCCATCAGGACTGTTATCAAAACCGAGGTAGCAGGTTTTTGAAGAGGCATCCCATGCTGTTTTTACCGCATTGATTTTTTCGCCTTTGCTATTGGTTACGGAAACATTTTTTGGCTGTGAGGGCAACAACACGCGCATACTGTTGACGGTATTTATCGGGCTTTTACAGATGAAAGTGTATTTGTTGGAAGCCCTGGCCTCATCATAAATCCTGGAAGCCGAGGCCAAAACCTGGGGCTTTGTTTTATCGGCAACGCGGCTTGCCACATATAATAACGATTGCTCGCCGGGGTTTACGGTTTTTTGGGCAAGTACCGGCAGTTGCGGATCGAACAAATCTATAACTGGGCCTTTTATTAAGTATGGCTTACTGTCGGCATTTTCATCCAATACGGCAACAACATCATACGGCCCGCGTTCCAGGTACAAGCTGTTTTTAAACAATAATTTTCCTGCTTTGGCATCATTTTCATAACCCTGTTTTACCAGATTTACAAAAGCAATGTCGTTATTTGCCTGCATTACAAATTCCTTTGGGTTTTGCCTTACCACATAAACTGCACCCTTGCCAACTTTAAATTTTTGGTTGTCTTTTGTTGGGTTGATGCCCAATAATTTGAATAAGTGCTGAGATGGCGCGGTAAATTTGTTTCCATTGGTATCCCACCATTCCATTACCGATTGGTAAGGGTCGTCATCTTTGCCGCAATAAATTAACACGCCGCCCTGCTTTACCCATTTGGCCAGTTCGGTATGTACTTCGGCCGATACCGGTTTCATGTTGGAATAGCTCATCACCAAAACCTTAATATCTTTTAAAGAAGCGGCATAACCCAGGTTTTCCATATGCACGGTTTGCACGGGTACGCCTCGTTTTAATAAAGGCAAGGTTTGTCCGTAAAAATTGGAAAACTGCGGGTCTTCATATCCGGCATGGGTTGGAAAGCGCTGAAACATTAATGTATTGCCCATCAATACGCCAATACCGTTTACGCCCGATACCCGGTTGTCTGATTTTGGCATACTGTTTAAAGCGTTCACCATAACCTGCATCTGGGTTGAATAAAAATGTGGGATCAATGTTTTTTCGTTGCTTCCAAGCACCGGATACGGATGGGTGTAGATGCGTTCCGGCCAGGGCATTACCTCATAATCGGCAACCATGGGGTATAAAAGTTTGGCGGTAAAAGTAGCTTGGTAGTTGCGTTTGTAATCGCTCCAGTCGTGTACGCGGTCCTCAATCGGGTCTGTCAGTAAAAAAACTTTACGCTTGGTTGGCGCGGTCATGGAAACCACTGATCCGTATTCAAGGAAGGCATTTTCAAAAACGCGTTCTTTTTCTTTGCCATCAAAATAAGTTGGTTCGCGGGAAGTGCCCGTCCAAACCTGGGCGATGTAACCATCAATACTTGGCAACGAAGCCAAACTTGCCTCAGGGCTTACAATTTGCCATGAAGCGTAGTTAACAAGCGAGTGCGTTGGTATAAAAACCTTGATATTCATCCCTTTGCTTTTGCCATAAGCTTTGGCATAAATAGATACTTGTTTTATCGCCTCATAATATAAATGATATTTTAGTTTGCTCGACAAGTAAGTGTTTTCCGCTGATGCATCCTGCGGTTTCCAAGGGAAGCCGTAATACTTTTGCCATTCTTCTTTAAATGGCGCACTATAGCCTGCCCGTGCCCAAAACTCCGGCTCTTCCAGAAAAATGGTGCTGATGCCGGCATCAATTACTCTTTTAACAACAGCCGTTTTCATATAATCAATAAACGATTGTACCGGGACAACGTAAGGCATGTTTTTGCCGTGCATAATGGTATCGCCTTTGATGGTTACCTGGCCAACGCCGAGGTGGTTTTTTCCGTCCCATTTGCCCAAAAAGTAATCAAAATACTCGCCCCAGGCAATGCCCGTCATGAAGTTTACCTGATAGCCGTGGTCGCGCCAGGTTTTTACACGTGCTTCAAAGGTCATTCCCGGGCGGTCGTTTGTGCCGTACACAATTGCAATGTCAGACCGTACATCAATTTCGGGCCTCCAGGGGCTGCTGGTTTGGAAGGCGGTTTTTTCCCTGGGCTTTGTTTGAGAAAAAGCATCCCCGCAATTAAAAACAAAGCCTAAAGAAACAGCAATGGCAAGGTAGATTTTTATACTTTTCATTGTAGAGCAAATTTAGTAAGCGCTTGGCCAGGTTTTATTGGTTTTATTTCGGATGCTTCTTTTAGCCTATAAAAATCAATGGTTCAAATTTCTTGAAAAGGAACCGGCAAGCGCAGATTTTTACCCGGTAAAAGAAGCATCGGATGGTTGCATCATTCTGGTGGCCCTAATATCGTATGTTTTTTTAATACGTGTTGTGCCTTTCGGCAAAACCTTTCAAAAACTTATCCTGGTTTTTTAACCATAAAAACAGCATTGGCATAGCTGCATTTTATGAACCATGGGTTAAAACCTGTACCAGGTTTCTGCGTATAAGCTACGGCGCAAGAAAATAGGTTCCGGTGCATAAATTCCCCAAACTGTGGAGCAAATTTCTCAATTAATTTTAATTGAATAAATAAATGCTAAATTTAAAGCCTCATGCAGATGGTACAGAAGTTGAGCCATTGTACCGGATTTAAACCTAAAATAAACTTAATGATTCTATCAATACTGCAATAAATCAATTCATTTATGAAAAAACCTATCCTTACTAAAAATTTTATCAACCACCGTTTTGCCCTTTGTTTTGCTGTTTCGTGTGGTTGTTTGGTTTTGTCGGCCCAAGTCCGTGCGCAATACCGCGCGCCGCAGGATACGGCCAAAACCAAGCGTTCGCCAAACGACCCGTTATCTACTTTTAAAACCACCACACAGCCTTACCAGCCCGATTCACGCGTTATAGGCGCTGCGGTAAAAGCGGCCGAAATGCTGGCAGACACCACTAAATACGACACTAAAAAAGGCGTTCCCATCCAACAATTGTTTAGCAGCGATGACCTGCAATACGTGGTAAAGCAGGGCGCAAACGGCGTTGTGGTGTTGTTTGATTTGGTGAACAAACATTTGCCCAAAGGGGAAAGCATTAATTTCAGGACGGAAAACGAAGCGGATGTAACCTCCAGCACTAACCCTTTGGTGTTGAGCAACCTGCGGGCAACGGTTGCGGCCAAGCCGGGCTCTATTTCCAACAATGAGGCTCAATGGAAAGAAAACATTTTTCTGGCTTATATGGCGCGGGATTATGCCACCAAACTAAGCAACACCATCACCATTACTTCTGCCACGCGCGAAATGCGTGAAACACCGGGATTGTCCATTATTGATTATGACGGAAAAGAAATTACGCTTAAACAGATTTTAGCCAATAACCAGTCGAAAGGGAAAAACAAATACGAATCAGAAAAAGCAGCCGTATTAGATTTTCGCGAGCATACTTTCCCCGGAAAAATCTCCAAAGAAAACGCCAACGAGAACTACCGGCGCGCGCTTTTTCAATTGATTGATTTGCAGCAGGGCGATATCACCCGGCACCCGGC
>CAXTKQ010000067.1:5461-8153 GCA_964244955.1 uncultured Sphingobacteriaceae bacterium
TGTTTTGACCAATGACCTTAAAAAAGGCCAAAGCAGCAATGTGGTAAACGCGCTGAAAAACAACAATTTTTTTGATGCAAACGTTCCGGGAACGCAGGGGCCGGTTCTGTTAACGGAAGATTCTGTCATCAACGCAAATAAAATACAAGCCCGCGCCCACGACAAAGCGATGGAACTGATGACGCTGACCGCTTTGCATTACGGCGAGCGCGATGCCGTAAAACTGTTGAAAAGTTTGGTGGAAGGCAAAGGCGCCATCCCGGCCAAGCAAACCACCGAGTTTACGCCAAAACGTTTGGGCGAGCTGACCAACCACGGCACCGAGCAATTAAAATCTTTAGGTTTCGGAAAAAGCAAAACCAATGACATGGCCAAGTCTGACTTGGTTTTGGTTGCCGTAGCTTCTCCGGATGTGCCTGTTATTGTTCGGCCAAAAGCTTATTTAACCTTGCAGCAGGTAGGGGCCGGCATTGTTAATTATTATGCTTCTACCGAAACCAGGGAAACAAAAAATGCGGTTTTGTTTAACCCGACGATCAGTTTAGGCAGCCGCCACACCGAATACCGTGCTGCTTTTGATGCCGTTGATTTTGTCCCTGAGTTTTTAAACGGCAAATACATTAACCAAAAAGGTTCCCGTATAACGCAAAATGGTTTAGAAATGCGCTTAGGCTCTGATATTTACTTTTCAAACATGATTAACATGATAGAAAAAGGTGTTAAACCGGTTATCTACCCGGAGTTTGGCGTGCTTGTAGGTTACGGGCAGCGCAGTGTTGGTGATGACAACAGCACTACGCCCGGGCCATTGGGCGCAGTGCCACAATACAAAAGCAGTTACTTTAACTGGGGCGGGCATGTTGGTTTAAACGTTGGGCCGTTTTTAGTGGCCACAGACGCCACCTATTTAACCACAGGCGAACGCGTTAACCCATACGAAAGGTTTTTTGACCTTTCCCAAGGGATGACTTATTACCGTTATACCGGACTGGCCCACGTAATCAACTTTGGGTTGGGCAAAATTGCCGAAGGCCGAGGCTCGCACCTGACCGTAGATTTGGAGTACACCGGCGAAACCAACAATACCGGTATTAAAAACAAAACCATTTCGGCAAGCGGCAACGGGCAAACAGGCAATGGCGAGTGGGACCGCGATTACAACCGCGCACACCCGGGCGGCGGACCGTTAAATGTGGCCATTGCCAATACCATGATTGTAAACGGCGATGTAAAAGCAACTTATGCGGCCAGTAGTTATGCCGCATTGCATGTGGGCATCCAAAAAGGCAGTGTTGAGTTTAAAGGCACTGGCGGCCTTTACAATTTATACACTGTACCAATTAACGGCGGTAAGTTAATCAGTGCTGAAACTTTTAAAAATACCGTTAACGGAAACTTGTTTGGCGCGTTAACGATTACTTACCATTTTGCTTCGGGCAGTTTAAGTACCAAGTACAAGAAAACCGAAACTTATCAATCTGCCAACGGCAACGAAACGCCGCATAAAGTGGACGAGGCATCGAGCGAAGTTAAAACTACTTTTGGCCCGAGGAACCATGCTATTTTTACCAATGCAAAATCAAGGCTTGCACCAAACACAGATGCGCCTCCGGTTCAATAACAGGTAATTCTTTCAAAAATATTAACCCTTGTAAATGCTTCTTTTACAAGGGTTTTTTTATATGAAGGAATTTTGAATGGTGGTTTTGGCTAAAGCACCGACACTTAAATTTATGCCCTAAAAGAAGCATCAAAGCAAACAGAACAAATTATACAAGTAGTATTTTCTGTGCTGAAAATGCCGTTCCATTCCCCGTAAATAAACCTACATTCGCACCATCAACCAGTTAAACCCTGATGAAAACCGCTGCAAAACCAAAGCTCCGTTTGATAGACGAATACTTTAAAAAATACGCCGAAAGCCACCAAAACCCGCCCAGCAAAGTCATCCATTGGGTTTGCGTCCCGCTCGTCGTGTTTAGTTTGCTGGGCTTGGTTTGGGCAATTCCGTTTCCGCACATCAAATTTTTGGGCAGTTTTAACGGCATGTTCAACTGGGCATCTTTCCTCATCGCTTTTGCCATTTACTACTATTACAAGTTGTCGCCCGTGCTGTCTTATTTTATGCTGATAATTGTGCTGTTTTTTTGCTATTTCATTACCTTGCTGATAAAATGGCAGCAAGCAGGCGGCCCGCAATTGTGGCAATCCTGCCTCGCTATTTTTGTACTTTCCTGGGTCGGGCAGTTTATCGGGCATAAAAACGAAAGCAAAAACCCTTCATTTTTAGATAATTTAAAATTCCTGCTGATCGGCCCGATCTGGCTGCTCCACTTTGTATTAAATAGGTTTCGGATAAAATATTAACACGGCAAAAACGGATTGATAATTATTTTGTATAAGCAATAAAATTTATTAGCATTGCTTTGAAGTTTTTTTACAAACCAATTTATCAAACCATCATTTGCTTTAACCGTGTTGTTTGGCTTTCATCAAACCGAGTATAAAAAAATTTTGCCGGAGATGGAAAAAATCAACAAACAAACCTTATTTAATTTGCTATGAGAAAATTCAGACTAACCGTTCCGTTAATTGTGCTTGCTGTTTTTACCACACAAAATTTGGTGAAGGCACAAACAACCAATCTTTTTGATGGCAAAACTTTAAACGGCTGGCAGCGCGTAGCCGGAAC
>CAXTKQ010000067.1:8163-14251 GCA_964244955.1 uncultured Sphingobacteriaceae bacterium
AGATTATAAAGCCGAAAACGGCGAAATTGTAGGCACAACCGTTATCAATTCGGGCAACAGTTTTTTGGTAACAAAAGAAACATACCAGGATTTTGTGCTGGATTTGGATGCGAAGATCGAAAGTACGGAAAGTAATTCCGGCATCCAAACCAGGAGCCATTACAATACCGAAGGCCACACGAATAAAGTTTACGGCAGGCAGGTAGAAATTGACCCTTCGGCGCGTGCCTGGTCGGGCGGTATTTACGATGAAGACCGGCGGCAATGGCTGTACCCGTTGGATTTGAACGCTAAAGCCAAAACAGCTTTTAAAGTTGGGCAATACAACCACATCAAAATTGAATGTATCGGCAACGAAACCAAAACCTGGATCAACAACATTCCGGTTGCTTATGTGGTGGATACGATTGACCGCGAAGGTTTTATCGGTTTGCAAGTCCACGCCGTTACCACCAAAGAACAGGCCGGCAAAAAAGTGTATTTTAAAAACATCAAAATCCAAACTTCCAACTTAAAACCAAGCGCTTTTCCGGCTGATATTTATGTGGTAAACAACGTGCCCAATTTTATCAACAGCGATGAAAAAGCACATGGCTGGAAATTATTGTTCAACGGAAAAAATTCGGAAGGCTGGAGAAGCGCCACTGCGGCAACTTTCCCGGAGAAAGGCTGGAAAATTGGAGACGGGTTATTGACCGTTTTAAATTCTGCCGGAAAAGAAGCGGCCAACGGCGGGGATATTGTTACCACAGGTTTGTACAGTGCATTTGATGTTTCCTTCGATTTTAAACTCACGCCCGGCGCAAACAGCGGCCTCAAATATTTTGTAACCCTGAACGAAAAAACAGAAGGTTCGGCCATTGGGCTCGAATATCAGGTTTTGGATGATGAGCTGCACCCGGACGCGAAACTGGGCCGTGATGGCGACCGAAAATTGGGTTCTTTATATGATTTGATTCCGGCAAACAAGCAAGCTCGTTTCATTCATCCGATTGGTGCCTGGAATACTGGCCGCGTGGTGGTTTATCCCAACAACCATGTGGAACATTACCTCAATGGTATAAAAGTTTTGGAATACGACCGCGGCTCCAAAGAATTTGAACACTTGGTGAGCATCAGCAAATACAAAATCTGGCCGAACTTTGGCGAGGCAAAAGCCGGGCATTTATTGCTGCAAGACCACGGCAACCAGGTTTCTTTCCGCAGTATCAAAATCAAAGAGTTACACTAATTTTTACCTGATAAAAGAAGTATGGAAAATTCTCGTCGGCAGTTTATCAAACAAGCTGCCCTGGCCGGTGCCGGTGTTATGGTTTCTAAAGTTGGCTGGAGCGCGCAAAGCTACAACCGGATTATTGGTGCGAATGACCGTGTGCGGGTTGGCGCAGTTGGGTTTTCGGACAGGCATAGAAGCACGCACATGCCATGTTTTATGGACCACTACAAAGAACTGAACTTTGATTTTGTGGCCGTATCTGATATTTGGAACAAAAGAAGGGAAAACGGTGCAGCCATGTGGAAAGAAAAAATGGGGCATGATGTGGCAGCCTGCCGCAACAACGAAGAAATGTATGATAAAAAACTGGTGGATGCTGTTTTTGTAGGCACGGCCGATTTTCAACATGCGCTGCACGCGTTAGAAGCGGTGAAAGCCGGTTGCGATGTGTATTGCGAAAAGCCTTTTGCAGAAACGATGGAAGACAACCGGAACGCATTAAAGGGCATTAAAGCAACAAACAGGATTGTACAAATAGGTTCGCAAAGAAGGAGCGGGAGCAATTATCAGGCAGCCAACGAGTTTATCCGTTCGGGGAAGTTTGGGCCGATCACGATGGTAGAACTTACCTGGAACGTAAACCAGCCCGGCCGCTGGCGCCGCCCGAAAGAAGTGCCTTTGTTAAAAGAAGAAGATACCGACTGGAAACGCTTTTTGATGAACCGGCCGCACGATACTTTTGATCCGCGTAAATACCTGGAATTTCGTTTGTTTTGGCCGTATTCTTCCGGTTTGCCAGGGCAATGGATGAGCCATCAGATAGATACCGTACATTGGTTTAGCGGCTTGCCACATCCGCGAAGCGTTGTGGCCAACGGCGGGATTTATGCCTGGAAGGATGGCCGTAAAAACTGGGATACCATTTCCGCAGTTTTTGATTATGGCCCGATGCAAAATCCGGCAAACGGTTTTCAGGTTACTTTTTCTTCGCGGATGCACAATGGCGATGATAACCCGGCCGAAATTTACTATTCCAACGGTGGCGAGTTAAACCTCAATACCAACAAAGTTTCGCCAAAAGGCGGCTTAACCAAAGAATTTGCTGCAGCAATGGGCATGCAACCTAATTTATTGCCCGAATTGAGTTTATCTAATACGGAAAAAGTAGTAACTTCTGCCAATACCGGCGGCGATGTATTGACTTCAAACCATGTGCGTAACTGGATGGAATGTATCCGCAGCCGGAAAGAGCCACATGCTCCGGTAGAAGTGGGCTACAATCATTCCATCGCTACCATCATGACGAACGCTGCTGTACACACCGGCCAAAAAGTTACGTTTGATGAAAAAACGCAGGAAGTGATGGCTGGCGGCAAAAGCTTTAAATATTAGTGGTAAAAGAAGCATCCGTAAATGAAAGTCTATTTGAAATACTTAACGGTTTGCGCTATCGGCACTTCGTTTTTTTCAGTTGCTTTTGCCCAAACCAGTAAAAGGGTAAATGTGCTAAAGGAATTAAATAAAAATAAGGTTGATGTTTTTATCGGCTCAAAACCGTTTACCAGCTTTTTGTATCCGGACACGTTGGAAAAACCTGTTCTGTACCCGGTTTTTACGGCGGAAGGAACAGACGTAACCCGGGGTTTTCCGTTAAGCCCTAAACCTGGCGACCCGACCGACCATCCGCACCATATTGGCATCTGGTTTAATTATGAAAATGTGAACGGGTTGGATTTCTGGAACAACTCTTACGCCATCCCGAAGGAGAAAAAAAGCCAGTACGGCTGGGTTAAAACGGATAAAATCCTCAACCTAAAAAGTGGCGCAAAAGGCATATTGGCTTACCATGCCAACTGGGTAAACCAACAAAATGCGGTTTTGCTGGAAGAAACAACGCAATTTGAATTTACAGCAGTTGGCCATAACCGTTTGATTGACCGAACAACTACGTTAAAAGCAAACACCGATGTTAATTTTACCGATGCCAAAGATGGTTTGTTGGGGATGCGTTTGGCGCACCAACTGCAAATGCCAACCAAAGAAGACCAGAAATTTACAGACGATAAAGGCAACGTAACCATCGTAAAAGGCGGAACAGACAACGTTGCCAACGGAAACTACATCACCAGCGAAGGCAAAACCGGTAACGATGCCTGGAGCACGCGCGGAAACTGGTGCAAAGTTTACGGCAAAATAGGGGCGGATTCGGTAAGTGTAGCGATCATTGACCATCCGCAAAACCCCAATTACCCAACCTTTTGGCACGCCCGCGGTTACGGCTTGTTTGCCGCAAACCCGCTTGGCGAAAAGATTTTTACCAACGGTAAAAGCGCAAAAAACCTGCAGTTAAAAAAAGGGCAATCCATTACTTTCCGTTACCGCATTGTGGTTGATGAAGGCAAAAACGCTATTTCTACTGCCCAGATCCAAAAGTTTGCGGCTGATTTTGCCTCAAAAAAGTAAGGGTAAAAGAAGTATGGCTGGCTAAAAGCTGAACGGCAACTGGGCTATGCACCAGGAAATTTTTAAGCGGAAGCAGTTAAATAAACCTCTGCTTTCCACAATTCAAATTTAATCCTTCAATTTTTCCAACTCCCCAATTAGCCGCACCGTTTCCACACTTACCGTACAAACCCTTTTTAGCAAATCAATTACTTGTTCTTTGTAATCAGCGAAACGGTAGGTGTTAAATTTTTCGGCAATGGTTGGGTCGGCTGGTTTCTTTTCTTTGTACTGGTCTAAAACCCATTCTAAAGCTGAGCGGTTTCCGAGTTTATAATCCCATGCTTCTTTTGGCACGCCAGTTAAGGCGGTTTGCTCGTCCAGTTCGATGATGCCGGTTTCTTTATCGGCTTTTAGTTTTACTTTTAATTTAGGCAGTTTGGTAAGCAGCGGTTGCGGTTCTTCCAAGTTGAAAATGGCTTTTTGCTTTGCTTCTTTTATTTTGGCTTTGGTTTCAATAAGTTTTAGCGGAAAAGGTTCGGCCGTTTCGTAATTAATGTGCAAATCCATCAGTTGCTTGCCTAAAAAAACATAGGTAAAAAAAGCATCGTACAAAGGCAGGCGCGGAAACTCTCGTTTTAAATCCAGTTCGTATTTTTTGCGGTAAGCCAGGTTGTGCAAAACCGCGTAAACGTAATGGAAAATATCTTCTTTGCTGATCAATTTTTTGCCGGTAAAAGAAGCATTGGCCGTATGGTTTTCTGTTTCGGTTTGATAATGTTCGCGGAACAGGTTTAAAATAAAATAAGAAATGTTATCAATACGGTTTCCGTCAGCATCATAACGGTAAAGTGGAAGGCATTGCGTTGCTTCAAGTAAACTGTAATCCGGAATTTGTTTTGTTGCTAAGACTTGAAATGGTTTCAATCCACTCTCTCCAGCAATGTTAATCATTATGTTATCATTTGATAAAAAGCTTCCTTTAATTCTATAGTGATTATCTGTAAGCCTATCATTTAAAACCTTTTCAGAATAGAAGTTACTTGTAATAAAAGGTCTTGATGGAACTTCTATTATTTTATTGATGTCTAAAGTTAAAGTTTTCCCTTTTTTTAAATGTTCTTTTAAAGTACTACTCCATTTGATTGTATAATTTAATTCATCAGCTTTAAATTTTTTTGATAGGACTTGTTCATTAAATGCTTTCAAAAAAAACACAATTTTATTTTGAAGGATTTTTTTATCAAAGTCAAATACCCATTCATCTCTATTGGTTTTAATTGTACTTGTATAAAGCTCAAAAATTGCATGGTTACTTTTTCCTGCTTTTACATCTTTGCTTACAATTGGTATTAAACTTTCAAAATCACTATCTGCTAAGTTTATCCAATTGCTTTTTTTATCAGGCTCAATTCTAACAAAAGGAATTGTTTCTAATTGATTGCTTTTAAACCAGTTTAACTTTTCTTCCTTGCGCCAATCGTCTGGCATATCAATGTATTCAATCCGGCAGCGGCTATCCTTGTTTTCCTTCTTCACCAAAAACATAACAGCTACGCCGGTTTGTATGCCAAATACGTTATGCATTGTGCCGGCAATTTTCGGGTTTGCACGCACATCGCTTCTGGTGTCTATAATGTAACAATTGCTAAAATCCTGACCGATACATTTTCTAAAACCATCAAAAGTGCGGCTATCAATAAAGCTGCGGTTGGTTATAAAAGCAATGATGCCGTTATTGTCCAGCCGGTCCATTGCCCAGCGGTAAAAGCGTGCATACATATCATAAACTTTGGTTTTTTGCGCCGTGCTTTCTTTTATAAAAGTTTCTTTGATGTGTTTATCAATGATGGGATATTCGCGGTTTTTGTTGTTGTCGTTTTCATTCGCCTGGTTGGCATTGTATGGCGGATTACCAATCACAACGGAAATCTTCTTTTCGTTCTGCTTTTTAATCCGTTCGCTGTTTTCGGATGTCAATCCAAACATAGCGATTTGAAGTGCTTTATCCGGTCTTACCATTTTAAGCCCTGCTACATTATCCAAAGTATCCACAAAACACAGGTTCTGGAACTCCTCGTAATAACCCATTTTTTGTTTAAAAGTAAACTCCACGTTGAGGTTGGCAATGTAATAAGGCAGAATAGCAACTTCGTTGGCGTGCAGTTCGTTTTTGTATTTGGCAGCCAGCAGGTGCGAAGGAATATGATCAATATACTGCTGATAAAAGTGCCGGTGCCGGTTGCCGGGTCTAAAATATCTACGTTTTTATCGGCCAACGTTTTGCCGAAATGTTTGTGCAGCAGGTAATCGGTGCTTTCTACCATAAATTGCACAATTTCGTTTGGCGTATAAACCACGCCAAGCCGGTCAGCCGCTTTTGGGTTATAAACCTTGTAAAAGTTCTCGTACAACACGTTTAGAAACTTC
>CAXTKQ010000067.1:14261-20927 GCA_964244955.1 uncultured Sphingobacteriaceae bacterium
TGGCGGTGTAATAATGTTCGATATCGCCCAGCAAGTTGCGGCGTTCGCTGTAATTGAACAAGGCTTCAATCAGTTTTTCCAGTTCGCGGGCAATGGTATTGTGGCGATGAAAATCAGGATCGTTAAAAATACGGTTAAAAATATCACTGGTGAGGATATGCTGGATCATCATTTCGCGCACATCGGCCAGCGTAATTTCCGGGTTGATTTCTGCTTTACAAAGCTCTAAAAAAGTATTGCGTGATTGGATAAATTTGGAATTGGTTTTGCCCGTGCTTTCAATCCGGCTACGCAACGCTTCTACAATTTTCGGAATATCAGCTTTAAAGTTTTCCAGCGCAACTTCAAACTTGTAAACCGTTTCGTTTTTAAAGCTGATAAAAGCAGTTAGAAGCGTATGCAGTTTTTCGGCATCCAGCATCGGCACACGCATTTTTTCTTCGCCGCGCTGGTATAAAATTGCTGTTGCGCTGTCTTCAAACAAAATATTGGTCAGCGGGTAGCCGGTTTTTATTTTGAGGTTGATCTCGTCATCAATATTGGTTTTCTCGTCTTTGCTTTCCCACAAACCAATATCTAAACCAAACAGGTTTCTTACAATGCCGTCTGGCCTTACTTTTTTGCCTTTTGTTCCCTGGCACCAAACCTCGGTAACTACTTCATAATTTTGCTTACGTGCATACTCGTTCAGCAAAATCCAAAAGTGGTTTCGAATAGCCGTTTCGTTGGTTGATTTGCCAAATTGCTTGGCTCGGGTTAAATTATTGTAGTACTGGTTTATTTGCTGGATAGACATGAAGGGTTTTAGCTGGGTAGCTAAAATAGGATAATTCTGCGGGTTTAAACAGCGTAATTTAGCCCGAAAACTTACCAATGCTTCTTTTATGCCCTAATTTTATACCTGCTGCCTTTCCCCCAAATTCCTGATCCTTAAAAACCAAAGCATTTAACCGGTGTTTAAATTATTATATTAAACGATAAAAACCACAGGATTTAACCAACCAAAAACGAGAAAACATGAAAAACCAACCCGAAAATAAAAAGACCCGTCCCGGAACTTCACCGGAAGATGCACCAGACCCGGAAACCACAAACGATACCGGTTATGCAGGCACAACCAATGCCGTTAGCGAAAACCACCAGGAAAAAGACGGCTACAAAATTGCCATAGAAGATACAATGATTGGCTACGATGGCCACGAAGAACAAATGAACATGGATTTGGGCGATGGCACCGGAAACGTGAACACCAAAAATACGCGCGGCATTGATGACAACGATTGATTGTTGATGCTTCTTTTAGCAGCATAATTTACAGGTGTTTAAAGGATTGGTTTCTTTAAACACCTGTTTGCTTTTTAGGCTGATATTTTAAAATCAAGCGTTCTAACTTTCCTTCTGCACCAAATCAAAACATTGGTTAGCAATCTCCAATTCTTCATTCGTTGGCACCACCAGGATTTTAACTTTAGAAGTCGGCGCGCTTAAATCCCGAATCCCTTTTTCGCGCTTGTTGTTCGCTTCTTCGTTCAGTTTGATGTTGAGCCAATCCATTTCGGCACAAATTAATTGACGGACCAAAGCATCATTTTCGCCAACACCTGCAGTAAAAACAATGGCATCTAAACCATTCAGCGCAGCGGCGTAAGCACCAATGTATTTTTTGATGCGGTAAGCGTACATTTCGTAAGCCAGTTTTGCATCTAGGTTTCCTTCGTTCAAAGCTTTGGTAATGTCGCGCATATCGCTAAAACCGGTCAGGCCCAACATGCCGCTTTGTTTGTTCAGCAAATTGCTTATTTGGTTAACATCAAAACCTAATTGGTTAACCAAATAAAAAATAACGGTTGGATCAATATTCCCGGAGCGCGTCCCCATAATCAAACCGTCCAACGGCCCGAAACCCATGCTGGTATCAATTGCTTTTCCGGCTTTAATCGCGCTCATGCTGCAACCGTTGCCCAAATGGATGGTGATGAGTTTGGCGTCCGGTTTATTCAAATATTTGCCGGTTTCGTTCGAGACAAACTTATGGCTCGTTCCATGAAAACCATAAACCCGGATGTTGTAATCGGTGTAATACGGTTTTGGGATGGCGTAACGAAAAGCTTTTGCAGGCAGCGTTTGGAAAAAAGCGGTATCAAAAACAGCAATGTGTGTGGCTTTGGCAAAGATTTTTTCGGCCACTTCAATGCCGCGGTAAGCAGAAGGATTATGTAACGGCGCCAACTGAAAAGTTTGCTTCAGCTTTTCTTTAATTTCGGAAGTAATGATCGTTGTTGTGGTAAAATCTTCTCCACCATGAACAATTCGGTGGCCAACAATTTCAATATCCTGTGGGTTTTGGATCACGCCGGTTTCTCGGTCCGTCAGCAAACGGTTTACTTCTTTTAAAGCCGTTTCATGGTCGGGTATTTCGAGGGTTTGGTTGCTGTTGTGCTCCTGTCCGTTGATGGTGGACTTATAAGTGATCACGGAATTTTTCAAACCAATCCTTTCTACCAAACCAATGCAAACCGGCGTAGTAGATGGCATTTTGAACAACTGGTATTTGATGGAGCTGCTCCCGGAATTGATGACAAAAATGTTCATGGTGGATTGTTTTAGGATTTGCTGCTGATGCTTCTTTTATCGGGTAAAAATTGGTGAAAGGTTGTTTTTATGTTGAAGCAAATAGCAATTGAGAAATCTGTTTAAACTTTATTGCTGAGTACTTCTTGTATTGGGTAAGAATAAGGTCATCCCCCTAGCCCCTTTTGAAGGGGGAAGAGAACCAGGGCACTTACCTTTCTCCAAATTTCTAAACTTTAGAAAGGTAGGCGATAGGCTTCCCCCTTTGAAGGGGGTTAGGGGGATGAGTTGATTGTCATTTAACTAATTACTATCCTATCTAAAAAATCTAACCAAACTTTTACACATCCTGACATTGAATTGCCGTAATAATCACCGTGTTAAAAACATCATCCACCGTGCAGCCGCGGCTCAAATCGTTCACCGGTTTGTTCAAACCTTGCAGCATCGGGCCGATAGCCAACGCGCCAGTTTCGCGCTGCACGGCTTTGTAGGTGTTGTTTCCGGTGTTGAGGTCGGGGAAGATTAAAACACTTGCCCTGCCAGCCACTTCCGATCCTGGCATTTTGCTGCTGCCAACCACCAAATCTACGGCGGCATCGTATTGGATCGGCCCTTCAATTTTTAAATCCGGCCGTTTTGCTTTCACGATTTCTGTGGCACGGCGCACTTTTTCTACATCTTCGCCTTCGCCGGAGGTTCCGGAAGAGTAGGAAAGCATCGCAACCCGTGGTTCAATCCCAAAACGGATGCTGCTTTCTGCCGATGAAATCGCAATTTCGGCCAGTTGTTCTGCTGTTGGGTTTGGGTTCACGGCGCAATCACCAAAAACAGAAACGCGATCCGGCAAGCACATAAAGAAAACCGAAGAAACCACCGAAATGCCCGGCTTGGTTTTTAAAAACTGTAAAGCCGGCCTAATGGTGTGTTGTGTGGTATGCACCGCGCCCGAAACCATGCCATCGGCATGGCCTTTGTAAACCATCATCGTACCAAAGTAAGAAACGTCGGTCATCATGTCCCGCGCCATTTCTAAGTTCACGTTTTTGTTTTTGCGCAGCTCGTAAAGCGTGTTCACGTAATCATCGTAATGTGCATCGCTGGCCGGGTTTACTATTTTTACCTTGCTCAAATCGAGGTTGATATCCAGCTTGTTAATGATCGCTGCAATCTGTTCGGCATCGCCCAAAATCGTCAGGTTTACAATATCCTGGCTGATTAATCTTGCGGCCGCTTTTAGTATCCGTTCGTCGGTTCCTTCCGGCAAAACAATATGTTTTTTGTTGCTTTTTGCCCAACTGGTGATTTGATATTGGAACATGCGCGGCGTAATGCCCGAAGGTTTTAGCGTGATGATGCGCTTGTCCAGTTCCGGCATGTTGATGTACTTGTTAAAAGTATCAATGGCCAGTTGGATTTTTTGGGTATTGCCGGGCGTAATTTTAGAGCGGATGGCACCAACCGTATTCGTAGTTTCAAACGTTCCGGTTTTAACGGCAATGATGGGCACCACGGTTTCCAAACCTTGAATCAGTTTTAAAATTGGTTCTTCCGGCTCGTAGCCTGCGGACAAAACAATGCCGGCCACTTTTGGATAACTGGTAGATAAATTGGCCTGCAAAGCACTGATTATGATATCGCCGCGGTCGCCGGGCGTAACAATCAATACGTTTTCTTTCAGGTAATTCAGAAAGTTGGGCACGTTCATGGCACCGGTAACAAAATGATCCACCTGGTTTGACAGATGTTCTTTGCCGAACAGCAGCTTGCCATCCAGTTTTTCATATACTTCTTTTACCGATGGATTTTGGAGGGTTTTATCTTCCGGGATCACAGCGATCAAAATACCGGGCGATAATTGCTGCTTCAATAAATCTTCCACATCCCGGATGCTTTGCTGCTTCACCTTGTTGGCCACAATGGCCAGAACCTGTATCTCCCGCGCATCAAAATTATGGATGGCGGTAAGCGCACCGTTCACCACTTGCGCCGTCGTTTTTTCTTCGCCCGAAACCACAATGATAACCGGTGCGCGCAGGTTTTTGGCGATTTGGACGTTGATTTCAAACTCAAAAGCCGCGCCTTCGCCCTGGTAATCCGTGCCTTCAACCACCGTAAAATCGTATTTATCTTCCAGGTTTTTAAACTTACGGATGATGGTATCAATCATTTCGCCTTCGCTTTCGGTTTCCATCTGGCGCATCGCTTCCTGCCAGGAAAAAGCGTTGGTGTCTTCGTAAGCTATCGGAAGGTCAAAATGCGTGAGGATGGTATTGATGTGGTCATCTTTTTTCTCCAATAAATTCTGACTGATGATCGGCTTAAAAAAACCAATTTTCTGCGCTTTGCCCAAAAGCATATTTACCAGCCCGATGGAAATGATGGATTTTCCGCTGTAAGCTTCGGTGCTGGCAATGAATACTGTTTTTATCATACAAAAATTGGTGTTGCTTTAACTGTAACAACAGATAAAGAAACACAAGCTGTTTTTGTTGGGGCGAGGTGAGAAATTGCGTGCTTTCGATTAGAAAATCATTTCCCCAAAAACCTTTTTTCAACGCCTTCGTTGGTGATTTTTACGGGTAAAATCAAACCATCTTTATCAAAATATAGGTGGTCAATACAAGTTTCGCGGTGGTTGCCATCCGTGGTAGTTAAAGGGCGGCGGTGGTAAACGATGTACCAATCGTCCGTATTTGGGATGTGGATAACTGAATGATGGCCGGCGCCGGTTGCAATGGTTGGGTCTTGCTGCAAAATTTTGCCAATGCGTTTGAAAGGACCCAAAGGCGAATCGCTCATGGCATAAGCTACGCTGTAATCCGGGCCAGTCCAGTTCCCTTCAGACCACATTAAATAATATTTCCCTTTCCGGGTAATCATGTAAGCACCTTCCACATAATGCTCCGGCGTGATGGATTTGAAAAGGCTGCCATCCGCAAAAGGGATAAAACCGGTAAAATCAGCATTCAGTTTGCCGATGTTGCAATGCTGCCAGCCGCCGTAAATCAAATAATATTCGCCGTTTACATCTTTAAAAACAAACTGGTCAATCGGTTGCGCGTGGTTGTAAAACTTGCCGACCAAAGGTTTGCCCAAATGATCAACAAAAGGGCCGCCGGGTTTATCGGAAACGGCAACGCCAATACCGCCCAACTGGTTGTCGTTCTGGATGTCGTTCGCGCCAAAAAACAGGTAATATTTTCCGTCTTTCCGGGTAATGGAAGGTGCCCAGATTGAGTAAGCTGCCCATTTTACATTTTCTATGGATAAAACTTTGGGGTGTTTTTTCCAGTGAACAAGGTCTTTGGAAGAGAAAGCATCCAAAAAAGTTTGCTTTAAATATTGTTTGTTGATGGTGTTTTGCTGCGTTTTTAATTGTAAGGGCGAAAGTTTGGGCTGGGGCGAAGGTTTGCCATAATCATCAGAATAAGTTGGATAGATCCAGTACGTATCATCAAAAATAATCCCTTCCGGATCGGCATACCAACCGGGGAAAACCGGGTTTCCGGATGTTGTAGCCGCCTTTTTTTGTTGGGCAAATAACGTGTTTCCTCCAATCAGCAGGAAAATAGCAAGGAATGCGAGGCTTGTTTTTTTCAATTTTATTAGGATAAACTGGTTTAGGCAGTCAGGTTTTTTTTGGAAAGATCGGTTTTATCCGGCAAATTTCAAATGCTTCTTTTACCGGCAAAAAATCAACACTAAAAAAAAGGTGCTAAAAGAAGCATTTGAAATTTACAGCCAATTATCTTAAATTGATTTTGGCACCGTAAAATAAAAAGTAGAGCCTTTGCCCGGTTCGCTTTTTAGCCCGATCGTTCCCTTCAAACTTTTAATCAGTTCGGCCGAAATGTACAGCCCCAGCCCCAAACCGGAAATCACATTATTTTGGGCACCGTCTGCGCGGTAAAAGCGTTCGAAGATATGGGCCTGTTTTTCTGGCGAAATGCCGATGCCAAAATCCTGTACGCTGCAAAATATCTGATCGTTTTGCTCCCAAAAAGAAATGATAACTTTGTCTTTCCCCGGAGAATATTTAACGGCATTGGTCAAAAAATTAGACAGCATTTGGGCCGTTTTTCCCCTGTCTCC
>CAXTKQ010000068.1:0-20662 GCA_964244955.1 uncultured Sphingobacteriaceae bacterium
GGCAAAAAAAGGCAACAGAGTTCAGGTGATTTTAGAATGTACAGAGCACAAAACCAGCGGAATGCCGGGTATGTCTCGTTACATCACCACCAAGAACAAAAGAAATACAACAGAAAGACTGGAACTAAAGAAATTTAACCCGGTTTTGAGAAAAGTAACGGTACATAAAGAAATTAAATAGGCACGTAGGTCATTGTTAATAGTTGATAGTAGCTGCACGTCGCGTTATCAATGAACTATTAACCATAATCCATTAACTTAAAAAACTCATGGCAAAGAAAGTAGTTGCAACCCTGAAAACCGGAAAAGGTAAAGAATATTCCAAAGTTATTACGATGGTGAAATCGCCAAAAACCGGTGCTTATTCTTTCAAAGAAATTATTGCACATAACGACCACGTTAAAGATGCAATTGCTGTAGCTAAGGCTGCAAACCAATAACCAGTTCTTATATCAGAATAAGAAAGCCGTTCCGAATTTACCGGAAGGGCTTTTTTTGTTATGAATACCTAATTTTATGCTGTAAAAGAAGCATTGCCTTTTTAGATTAAGCCTATGGGACTATTTGATTTTTTTAAAAAAAAAGAAACCACCGTTGTTGAGCAGCAGGACCTGGAAAAAGGCCTGGAGAAAACCAAAGACAATTTTCTTTCTAAAATTACCAAAGCCGTTGCCGGAAAATCAACCGTTGACGAAGAGGTTTTGGATGATTTGGAAGAAATTTTGGTTACTTCTGATGTTGGCGTTGCAACCACGTTAAAAATTATCAAACGGATTGAAGAACGTGTTGCCCGAGACAAATACCTCGGCACAACTGAACTCAACGGGATTTTAAAAGAAGAAATCCAGCAATTATTAGCCGAAAACAACAGCAACGATTTCCGCAATTTTGAATACGGCAACCACAAGCCTTACGTGATAATGGTGGTAGGCGTAAACGGCGTGGGCAAAACCACCACAATTGGCAAGCTGGCTTACAAATTAAAATTAGCCGGAAATAAAGTGGTGATTGGCGCGGCTGATACTTTTCGGGCGGCGGCAGTTTCCCAAATCCAATTGTGGGGAGAACGGGTTGGCGTGCGTGTGGTAGCACAAGCAATGGGTTCTGATCCGGCTTCGGTGGCTTATGATACCGTAAAATCGGCCGTTTCCAACGGTGATGATGTGGTGATTATTGATACCGCCGGTCGCTTGCACAACAAAGTTGGTTTAATGAACGAACTGACCAAAATCAAAAATGTAATGCAAAAGGTAATCCCGAATGCACCACATGAAGTATTGCTTGTTTTGGATGCTTCGACCGGGCAAAATGCGATTGAACAATGTAAACAGTTTACGCAGGCAACGGATGTAAACGCTTTGGCTTTAACAAAATTAGACGGCACGGCAAAAGGCGGCGTAGTGATTGGCATTTCAGACCAGTTTAAAATCCCGGTAAAATATATTGGTGTCGGCGAAGCACAAGATCAGTTGCAATTGTTTGACCGGAAAGCTTTTGTAGATAGTTTGTTTAATAATAGTTAGTCATTCAATTTTCACATTGAAACTTCATCTTTCAATCCAAACATATTAATTGTAATTTTAAATTTATGGAAAGCATCATCATTCATTCCAGCAATAAAAAAGACTTGGATTTATTACGATCTCTTGCGCAAAAGATGGGCTTGGAAACGCAAATCCTATCTCAACCTGAAAAAGAAGATATTGCGTTGATGAAAGCCATTCAGGAAAATAACCCGGCAGAAAATTTAAATTTAGAAGATGCTGTTGCTTACTATCAAACTTTAGATAAAGCAAAATAGGTGCAGGTAACTTATAACAAAAAGTTTTTGAAAGATTTAGCATCAATTCCTTCTAAACAAAGGGCAAAAATTGAAGATTTAGTTTTTAAAGAAATCCCGACTTATCATCTTTTATCACAAATCAAAAATTTTAAGAAACTGCAAGGTTACCAATTATATTACCGAATTAAAATTGGAGATTACAGAGTTGGTTTAAAGTTTGAAAACCAACTGATAACTTTTGAACGTGCTTTGCACCGAAAAGATATTTACAATTTATTTCCTTAAAAAATCAATTTTTGAAAACGAAAACTTTCACTATAAATAACATTAAGAAACCACGCGTTAACGTTGTTACCTTAGGTTGTTCTAAAAATATATACGACAGCGAAATCTTGATGGGTCAACTTCAAGGCAATCACTTTGATGTAGTACACGAAAGCGAAAAAGTTGGCCGCAACGATATTGTCGTCATCAATACTTGTGGTTTTATTGATAACGCCAAGCAGGAATCCATTGATACCATTTTGCAATACAGCGAACTGAAAGAACAGGGAAAAGTCGGAAAAGTGATTGTAACCGGTTGCCTTTCCGAACGCTACAAACCCGAACTGGAAGCAGAAATCAGCAACGTGGATGCTTTTTTTGGCACCAATAATTTGAAGGAGATTTTGCAGAACATCGGTGCAGATTACAAGCACGAATTGTTGGGCGAACGTTTGCTCACCACGCCTTCGCACTTTGCGTATTTCAAAATTGCCGAAGGCTGCAACCGTCCCTGCTCCTTTTGCGCGATTCCGCTGATGCGCGGCAAACACGTTTCCACGCCGATGGACGAGCTTGTTTTACAGGCAAAAAAACTGGCTGCCAAAGGAACAAAAGAACTGATCATGGTTGCCCAGGATTTGACGTACTACGGTTTGGACATTTACGGAAAACGGAATTTAGATGAACTTTTACGCAGGATTTCGGATGTGGAAGGCATCGAATGGATCCGTTTGCAATACGCTTATCCTTCCGGTTTCCCGATGGAAATTTTGGATGTGATGAACGAGCGCAGCAACATTTGCAAATATTTGGACATGCCGCTGCAACACATTACCGACAATATGTTAAAATCTATGCGCCGCGGTATCACCAAGCAAAAAACCATTGATTTAGTCAATCAAATCCGTGATAAAGTTCCTGAAATTGCTTTGCGAACAACCTTAATTACCGGTTATCCGGGCGAAACGCAGCAGGATTTTGAGGAAATGCAGCAGTGGGTGATGGACACTAAGTTTGACCGTTTGGGTTGCTTTACGTATTCGCATGAAGAAAAAACACATGCGCATAACTTGGTAGATGATGTTCCGGAAGCCATAAAACAGGAACGCTCCGAAGCCATAATGGAAGTGCAGCAATTGATTTCGCACGAAAAAAACCACCAGAAAATCGGACAAACGTTTAAAGTTTTAATTGATAAAATTGAAGGCGATTTTTTAGTCGGAAGAACAGAATTTGATTCGCCGGAAGTAGACAACGAAGTTTTAATTGATGCGCGCGAACAATTTGCCGTTCCGGGAAGTTTTGTCAACGTAAAAATAAATGCGGCAGAAGATTTTGATTTGTATGGAAAAATCGTTCAGCCAAAACAAACCACAAAACCTGCCGAAGCGCTATCTTATTAATTCATGAAGGCAACCTATATTGATTACAAAGCTACCGGCAGCTTCTCCCCAACCGTTGTCAGCTACTTAGAAAACGATATAGCTTTACAGCCTTTTTACAGCTTCCGGCCCGATTTGAATGGTTTCCGGCAACTGCTTCAACACAAAAATAACACCGGTAAAAGAAGCATATTAACCAGTGTTTTAAACGCGCAGTATGAAAAATTGCCGGTAAAAGAAGTATCGGATTTAACGCGAATGAACCTAGATTTGCTGAACCGGGAAAATACGTTTACCGTTACCACCGGCCATCAGCTCAATATTTTTACCGGTCCGCTTTACTTTATTTTCAAAATTGTAACGGCCATTAATTTGGCCAGGGATTTAAAAGCTGAATTTCCCGATAAAAATTTTGTGCCTGTTTATTGGATGGCTTCCGAAGACCATGATTTTGCGGAAATCAACCACACCCAAATTGCCGGTAAAAACATTGCCTGGAACGAAGAAGTTTCGGGCGCAACCGGACGGATTTCGACCAAAGGAATCCGGCAAGCATTAAACCAATACAAAGGCGTTTTGGGGATTGAAAACCACGCCGAAGAACTGGCTAAATTGGTAGAAACAGCTTACACTAAGTACGAAAACCTGGCCGATGCAACGCGTTATTTGGTGAATGCTTTGTTCGGCCGGTTTGGTTTGGTGATTATTGATGCGGATGATGCTGCTTTAAAACAGGAACTTGCGCCAATCATCCAACAAGATATTATTGAGCAAAACAGCTTTAAAAACATCTCAGAAACCAATAAAAAGCTACAAGATATTGGTGTTCATATTCAGGTTAACCCGCGCGAAATCAACTTTTTTTACCTGGTAAAAGAAGTACGCGAAAGGATTGTTTTTGAAGATAACCGCTACAAAGTTTTAAATACGGAAATTGCTTTTTCAGAAGAAGAATTGAAAGCAGAAATTACAGCGCACCCGGAAAGGTTTAGCCCGAATGTGGTGATGCGGCCATTGTACCAGGAAATTATTCTTCCAAATATCGCTTACATCGGCGGCGGTGCCGAAGTGGTTTATTGGCTGGAACTGAAAGCAAATTTTGATTTTTACGGTGTTGATTTTCCAATTTTAATCTTGCGAAATTCCGGCTTAGTGGTAAGCAAAAGAGCAGCAGAAAAAACTGAAAAAATGGGTTTGGATTTGATTGATTTCTTTCAAGATACAGCAACTTTAAAAACAAATTGGATCAAAGCCAACAGCCAGAACCAGTTACAATTAAAACAGGAATGGCAGGAACTGAGTCAGGTTTTCGACCGGATGAAAACGCAAAACAGTAAGATTGACCCAACTTTGGGCCCTTCCACAGAAGCCATCAAAAAACGGTTGGAACATGCTGTTTTTAACCTCGAAAAAAAGCTGATCAAAGCCGAAAAACGGAATTACGAAACGCGTTTAAACCAGATTGACCAAATTAAAAGCGAACTGTTTCCGGGCGGAAGCCTGCAGGAGCGGAATGAAAACTTTGGTTTGTTTTATGTGAAGCAAGGTTCCAGTTTCATCGAACAATTGGTTGCCAATTTTAAACCTTTAGATTTTAAGTTTACGATTTTAACGGACTAACAATCCAGTCATTTATACGCTTTTGTCATTTCGACCGCAGGGAGAAATCTTCTTTCAACAGAACAATTTTTAGGCGATAAAAGAAGCATTTGGAATATTCGCTTCAAAAAAGACCCCTCCAATCGTCGGGATGACAAAGCGCAGAACTACAAAGCGCAACACCTAACCCCAATTTTATGCTGATAAAAGAAGCATCGCTAAGAAACTTTACCCAAAACATTTTCTTAAAAATTGGCTGCAGCAAAGAACATGCAGAACTTGCAGCAGACGTTTTATTAAAATCTGATTTGCGTGGAATTGACTCGCATGGTGTGGCGCGGTTGAGCGGTTATGTGCGTTTGTGGGAGAAAAACCGGATCAACCCAAAACCAACTATTCAAATTGTGCATGAAACGCCAACAACCGCAACCGTGGATGGCGATGCGGGATTGGGTTTGGTAGTTGCACCTTTTGCCATGCAGGTTGCGATAGAGAAGGCCGAAAAATATGGTTCGGGCTGGGTTTCGGTACGCAATTCCAACCATTTTGGCATTGCCGGTTACCATGCTTTGATGGCGGTTGAAAAAGAGATGATTGGTTTTGCCATGACGAACGCGAGTCCGTTGGTTGCACCAACCTTTTCTAATGAGCGAATGCTTGGAACAAACCCGATGTGTTACGCTTTCCCGGCAGGAAAATATCCGCCGTTGGTTGTTGATATGGCAACTTCTGCCGCTGCAAACGGCAAGCTGGAAATTGCACAACGTGCCGGAAAACCTGTACCAGAAGGTTGGATTCAGGATGAAAACGGCGGTTTTACAACTGATCCGCATGCTTTAAAATCTGGCGGTTCTTTGTTGCCTTTGGGCAGCGACCGTGAACATGGCAGCCATAAAGGTTTTGGGTTAAGTGCCACAGTGGATATACTTTCGGCCGTACTTTCGGGCGCAAATTACGGGCCTTGGGTTCCGCCTTTTGTGGCTTATTTGGATCCGGCACCAAATCCTGTCGGAACAGGGATTGGCCATTTTTTAGGAGCCATGCGCGTAGACGGTTTTCGGCCGGTTGAGGATTTTAAAAACCATTTGGATAATTGGATTGAACGTTTTAAGGCGGCAAAAACAGTATCACCCGATCAAAAAGTAATTATCCCCGGCGAACCGGAACTGGAATCGGAACTGGACCGTAAAATAAATGGTATTCCTTTGGTGGATGCGATTGTTAAAGATTTGAATGAGTTGGCGGAGAAGGTGGGTGTGGAAGGGTTAACCAAAATCTAATTTTTACAATTTTGAATTAAAAATTGGAAGATCAAAAGACTATATTGCCAATTCCCACCAGCAAAAAGTTTTAATTAATAATCATTTATATTTATCAATAAAGTCGCAACTAAAGTTTTGAAATAAATGGAAGATTTTCTGAAAAAGTTATACAACAATAATATTCAGTTAAGTTTGCTGCTTTTAGAAGCTAAAGATATAGCAGATGAAAACGATAATCAGGAACTATCTAATTATATTGAAAGAGAAATTAATGGATATAAAGTTGGAGACCAACTGCCTGATTACAGAAAAATAAAAGGTGAGTTAGTTTGTGATATACAAGACGTATATGGAAACTTGAGATACAAAGAATTTCAATTAGATTTCTCTAAGCTTTCTGAAATTTTACAATTTGATCTTGATGATTCACTTATTCCTGATGGAATTTCTTTTATAGAAACTTCATTAAACGGACTGACTGGTCAAACAGCATTAAAACCAATTCCAAAACAGATTACAAAAATGTTAGATGAAATCTTTCATAAAAACAATCAAAGTTTACACATTATTGCATCTTATCACAAAGTTCCAACAGCAACTTTAAATTATGTTCTTACTAAAGTTCGTCAAAATCTTATTCAATCATTTCAAAAGTTGAATAAACGACTATTGAAATCAAAAAGTGAAATACAAGTTAAACAAGATATAATACCTAATGATTTTGGTTTAAAAAAAATAAAAGTATTCGTATCTTATGCATGGGAGAGTGAAGAACATAACTCAAAAGTAATTTCTTTTGTCGAATTTTTGAGAAAAAATGGATTTGATGCCTCAATGGATAGGAAAAAAAGCCAAGAAAGTATTGCAATTAATTTCAATCAAATGATGATTGATGGGATTCAAAACAGTGATAAAGTAATAATTATACTATCTAAAATATATAAAGAAAAAGTAGACAAATTTGAAGGTAGTGTTTGGCAGGAATTAAATCTCGCTATTGAGGAAATGAAAACGAAAAAGAACAAGTATATCTTTGTTTTTTTTGGTTATGATGATAGAAAATCAATTACTCCTACAGCAATTTCAGGCACTGAAATATTAGATCTAAAAAAAGACCAGGATGAAAGTAGTTTTAATTCATTATTTGCAAAAATAAAAGAAGAAAATATTATCGAATTTTCAGATGTAAGTGAAGAAGTAATTCAAGTAAAAAAAATGGAAATTAAACCGTTCAAATTATAGTAAGTAAAAATTTAAGTGATCCTATAATATTCTATATACTTCTTTTACCAATAAAGAATAGAGGTAGCAAATTAAAATGAATAGTGTTTTTTTAACCATAAAATATAAAAGGTGTAATCTCTCATCTCTCCGACTACACCTTTCCAACTTTATATAGATAAAAGAAGTATCTACTTAATCCTCATAAATAACCTATCCCACCAAATCTTGTATATAAAAAATATTCTCGTCCCAGCTCATCCATACAAATAAAGCTTTGCCTATTAGGTGGTCTTTGGGCACAAAACCCCAAAAACTGTTGTTTAACGAAATGGTGGCAATTATCGCCCATCAATACCAATTAATCGAGATTTGTAACTCCCAATCAAAAACAAACTTTCAACCGAAATGATTATTCTGCCGCCTTTTCCCCTTTTTCGCCCAGTTCTACAATGCTCCCTTCCTTAAATAAAATGGCTTGAAGGGTTTCGCGCCAAAGTGGTTTTTGCCGGAGCAAAAATTCCAAATCCATCCCAAAATGCTTAAACTCTTCTTTTTGTGCGTTTTGCATAATGGCTTTTGCACTTTCGTCTTTCTCAACTGAAATGCGTTGCTCGTACCAGTTGCTGGCTTCGGCTTCTTCGCCCAACATCGTAATCATGCGTGCAAAAGTCCTGGTTTGTTCCGGCAGTTTGTGTGCCGGTTCGTGGTACTAGCCAAATCCCATAATTTGTGTTTTTTAATTTTGGAATAAATAAAGCCCAAGGGGCACATTTTATAGCACATCACCCTAATGAAAATTTGGCCTTGAAAATTTTGATCGGCCTGCCATTGCTTTTTTGATGCTTCTTTTATGGCAATAAAATTTGTACCGGTAAACTTCCTAAAACAGAAAAACCCTTCGTTTGAAGGGTTTTTCTGTTTAAAAATTACTTTTTCTTTTTTCCGCTGGCCATGTCTTTGCCGGCTTTGCTTTTTTCTTCTTTAGAAGCTTTCGGGTCTTTCAATGTCTTTGCATCTTCGGATTTTGATTTGTCTTTCGTTGCCATGGTTTTTTAGGTAAATAAGAAAACGGTTAAATAACTGTGTCAGGGAAACATCAATTTCCAAGCCGCAAATGCCAAAAACATACTATTAAAAATTATCGAACGTTAAATTACTTTAAATCACGAATCAATAAAATAATTGATTTATTATATAATAAAGAAGCAGGGATTCCGTCTATAATTAGATACATTTTCTTCTTAAAAATCAGGACAAGTGGAAAGTTTTTGCTACAATTATTTAACCTAAAGCAAACCTATTACCGAAATTTTACGTAACCCATTTTAATCAATATAAACCGAAAAAAGCCATTTATGAATAAGAATTTTTTTAAAAAATCAATCTTACTTTCATTAGCACTTTCCGTAACCATTATCAGTACAACCCTTAAAACTTTTACCCGTTCTTCTCAAACAAACTTCGCCCGGGCCAAACAAAAAAGCACGCTTTCACCACAAGAACTTTTGTATTCAACGTACCTCAGCAAAATTTATCAAACGGCAAACTTGTATGCAGCCGGTTTAAACGAGGATGTTTTTGCAAAGGCCGTAACCGGTTTTTACAACCTTAAAAATACCACGCATTTAAACGACCGTAATTCCATCATCACCATTGTTGATTTTACCAAATCAAGCTGTGCAAAACGGATGTGGATTATTGATTTGCAGTCCGGATCGTTGCTGTTAAATACCTGGGTGGCGCACGGACAAGGCAGCGGAGACGATTTGCCAAACCAGTTTTCTAATATTGACAGTTCGCACCAAAGCAGCCTGGGTTTTTACCTAACTGGCGAAATTTATAACGGAAAGCATGGCCGCTCTTTGCGTTTGGATGGTTTGGATGCCAATTTTAATACCAACGCCCGCCAACGCGACATCGTGATTCATGGTGCTGATTATGTAAGTGAGCAAACGATCAAAAACTTAGGGCGTTTGGGCAGAAGTTATGGCTGCCCGGCCGTAGCACCTGAACTAACGCAAACCATTGTTAACCTGATTAAAGACAAAACGGTTTTGTACATCAATGGTTCGGACAGCCGCTACAATTCTAAATATTTAGACCAGGATTTGGCTGCCAACTATCTTTTCCCGGAAGCAGCTACGCATGGCCCGTTACAGGCCATGCTTTAGCAGATACTGTTTTTACGACAACATTTTTTGGATATGCGTGTACAGCACAATATCCAAACCATACACATCGGGGCGGTAAATCAGCTTTCCGTTTTCGGCCCAACAAGTTACATACGTGATATAAACAGGAACCTTTTTTGGCAAAGAAAGGTTCCTTGCTTTTGGGTCGGTTTCCTGCATGTCTTCTTTGATTTGCTCAAACTGGCTGCCATCGCCAAACAACACATGCGCCAAATCCAACGGCTTTTCTAAACGCACACAACCGTGGCTAACGGCACGCATTGCTTGTTTAAAAGGTGCCTGGGCTGGCGTATCATGCAAATAAACACTGCTTTTATTCGGGAACAAAAACTTAATCTTGCCCAAAGAATTATCCCCGCCGGATTGCTGCTTAAAAGTGTAAGGCAAATTATCTTTCGAAACAGATGCCCAGTTGATCGTTTCCGGGTCTTCCACTTTTTTGCCACCTTTATAAACGTCAATGTTTTTGTTGGAAAGGTAATACGGATCGGCGGCCGCTTCTTTGATAATCTCGTTTGAAGCAATACTTTGCGGGATATTCCAGATCGGGTTTACCTGCACGCTGTTGATCGCACTGTTCAATTGCGGCGTTTCGCGGGTAAAAGGCACATCGCGCACCTTGTCGTCTTCGCTGTATTCTGCCAGGTTATCCTGGTTGGTTTTGTTCCTTCCTTCGCCAACACAAACTTTCATGTTTAAAACAGAAGAATCGTGGTCCATTACGTCCAAACGATAATCCGGAATGTTTACAATTACATAACGTTCTTCCGTCGGTTTGTTTTTCCAGCGCAAACGCTCCAGGTTCACTTTCAAAATCCGTTCGGTTTCTGTTTTAGACATTCCTGGCGCAGTTTCTCCCGATTGCAACGCCTTTTGTAAAGCTAAATATTGCGGGTTTTTAGGTTGAATGCTGTCTAAAAAGCTTTTCAAATTATTCACTTCCAAAGCGTGGGTCATGCTCAAACTATCCGGGCGTTTGGTTTCGGTGAAGTAACGCGCATAGATCTTTTTTGGGCTGATGACACCAAACTGCATTGCATTGCTGTAATTGATCAATGAATTGGCGGTAAGGATTTCCAGTTCGGCCATGTTTTGATAAGCTTCATCCACAGTTTTGATACTGTTTTTATCGCCTATTTTTTTAAGCAGCTCGCTGATTCTGTCAAACTGAAAAAGCTTCGGGTCTAAACCATGCTCGCCGGCCCGCTGATAATACGATGCCACAACCTGCAATTCATCTTTTGGCAAATGCTGCAGCACAAACATCGGCTCATAATCGTGCTGTTCGTAAAAAGCAGAAATCAGTTTTGGGTTCGTCATCAAAGCTTTTTTCTCCACCAGCATTTGTTGGAAAACAGTCGAAAAAGCTTCCGGGTCTAAGTTATTATAAACCTTGTTTTGGTATTTTTTGAAGAGGACTTGCGCCATCGGCGAATGCTTTTTCTTGCATCCGTTGGCCACCAACAGCACCAATAATGAAAGCAATACAATTTGGGTATAACGACTTATTTTATTCATTTTTTTATTTAGATAGTTTTAATAAATACAGAGTTTAGAAATATATGTTTTAACGTTGATTTGTTCCGGGTTTGATACCAATTTACGGCAAAAGTTTTATCCATGCTTTTTTTAGCACACTAAATTTATGCCGGTAAAAGAAGCATCAGTCATCGGTATAACCCCTTTTTAATTTTGGCGTTCCGGCATATGGCCTTGTTTCGATTGCATCTTGCACTGCTTTTGGCAAATTGGAAAGCAGGTTGTAGCCCGTGTTTTTTTCAATATCGCGCACCGTGCAAATATACTGCATCCAGTTTGGGTTGATGCTGTTATCGTTCGGCGTGTCCACCGCAATCACTGTCGTGTTTTTGTTGATGCGTTTCAAATCCTGGTTGCCGTTCAGAATAATCACCACCACTTTCCAAATGTGTGCCGGTACGTTGATCCTGCCTTCATCAATACTCGTGGCATAACCTTTACTGCCCGTACCACCCGTCCCGTAACTGCCCATCATGATGTAAACCTCGTTGCCCTGCTGCACCTGGCCGCGGCTGAAACTTTCCAGGTGTTCCCAGGTACGCTGGTTGTTATACGGTGCCTGCGGAACAATGTTGTCTAACAAAAAAGTAGCCGAATTGGCATCGGGCGTGTTAGTTCGGTCACCGGAAGGGCAATTGTGGCCTTTATCAAAACCCGAACCCTGATAGCTGTAATCCTGCGCTTCATACCAACCGGCGGGCAATTTCGTATCCGGCCGAAAATCGTTTGAACGACTGGCACTTCCCAAATCCGTTGCGCCCAAATGCCAGCATACCCAGTTTGGCCCGCACCTGTCGCGGCTATAACTCTCGGCATAATACTTTTGGTTGATGAGGTAATTGTTGTAATTGCTGAGGCTGTGCGTGGCTCCACTCGGGTTGCCGCACAATAAATTATCGTTATCGCCAATGGCAACAGAATCTGTAGGGTTGGGTTTTGTACCCACAATCGTATCGCCCGTACTTACCGAAGTGCCACCTTCGTTTTGAATATCCCCGGTTCCGTTAATGGTAAAATCATCCAAATTAATACGGTTTTTGCCACCCGAAATTTTACGGATCTCAAACCTAAGCCGCCCGGTTTTATTAAGGTAAAAAGTGATACTATGGAAAATATGGCTGCTGCTACTGATGGGAAGGCCAACCTGCCGGTAAACCTGGCTTCCGTTAGCTGCTACAAACAAAGCCCAGATAGAAGCGCCATCCTGCCCGTAAGCTGCATGTTTAATGGTTACGGTTGAAGCGCCGTCCACATCAAAAAGCATACTGATTTTGCCATTGTTACGGATTCGGATGGACTGCTTTCCCGTTTTATAATCAGCTTCCGTGCTGCCGGTCAAGGCGTCCTGCAAAAGCCAGTTGCCGGTTTTAAATGCAACGTTTCCGCTTGCGTAGGCGGCTTTGTGGCCTTGCTCAAAATCTTCGGTTAGGGTTAAAGCCGTATGATGGTTTCCGCCATAACTTACGGAAGTATTGGTTGGCGGAGGCGCGGTTTGTTGCGGGTTTCCGCCACAAGATTGTAAAAGCAAAACCAGCAGCACCAAACGGCAAAGTTTTGTTAAGCGGCGCAATTTCCCGTCGTTCATTTCGCGATAAAATTACTATAAAAAATAGCATTTTATGTAATAGAAAGAAATGAAACGATGAATATTACAGGTACAAACAATCGTCGCACAACTGCAAACCAAAACTGGTGTAATGGATGTGCTGAACGATGGCTAGTTCGGTTTGGCAAATGGTGCAACGTTTAGCCGCAGGCATCGCTTCCGTGTAAGTATAAACAGCAATTTCGTTTTGAGGCTGATCGTTTATTTCAGTATTCATTTTATATTAGGTTTGAGGTGGCGTGCTGGTCATACAAAATCCAATCCTAAAACAACCGGCCGCATAAACGCTGTTACTAAGTGAATTTCTTGTCAAATGATGTAGAAAAAATACCCCTAAAAGAAGCATCAGAAATATTTTTGCGTAGAAGACGGGCAACAAAAATTGCTTCTATCCTGTAAGTTTCTGGTTGCCCACAACTTGATCCAAAAGTTTTTAAATCGAAAAACATGGCAATTGCAGTTTGATTAAATTTGCGAACGAAAAACTTTTTATTAGTTTTGCAGCAACATACGGGGGGATTAGCTCAGCTGGCTAGAGCGTTTGCATGGCATGCAAGAGGTCATCGGTTCGACTCCGATATTCTCCACCTAATAAATAAGGCTTTTAGATTGATTTCTAAAAGCCTTATTTATTTTAAGCCATACTTCTTTTATGCCTATAAAATCAGTATTGGTTTTTTAAAAGCCTTCTGATAAATTATAAATAGTTTGATGATTTTCAGGCGGTAAAAGAAGCATCAGGATTAGATCGAACAAAACTTATAACAAGCCCTTCGCTTTCTTTCAAATCAAAACCTATTTCTTTAACTCGTTGATTTGCACTTGCGGCAACAACACTTTATTATCTTTCTCTACCATAATGGCTTTAGTTAAATTAAAAGAAGCCGTTTGCTTTATATTAAGCGACGAAGCAGCAATTTTTACGGTATAATTGCCTGCATCCGCAATCCAGGAAGAAACTGCCGTATTAAAAGAAGCGAGATCAATTGGGTTTATGGTAAAAGACAAGGTTTGCGATTGGCCAGGTTGTAAAAGCCCTGTTTTGGCAAAAGCTTTTAATTCTTCTGTAGGTTTGTCAATTTTGCTTACCGGAGCTGTTAAGTACAACTGAACAACTTCTTTACCTGCTGTTTTGCCGGTATTGGTGATCGTTACAGAAACCACTATTTTACCGTTAAAATCTGGGGAACTCAATTTTAAATTGCTGTAGCCAAAAGTTGTATAAGACAAGCCATAACCAAATTCGTAGGCCGGCTTGATATGGAAAGTATTATAATAGCGGTAGCCAACATAAATTCCTTCTTCGTAAGTTACTTCTGCCGGGATAGCTTTCATCCCAAACATACCGGTTGTTGCTTTTTCAGGAAATTCTTTGCCGGGAAAGTTTTTGGCCGAAGGAACATCTTTGTAAGAAGCAGGAAACGTAGTGGCCAATTTGCCGGAAGGGTTTACTTTGCCGCTTAATACATCAGCTATTGCATTGCCTCCTTCCAGTCCCGGCTGCCAGGCCAGTAAAATAGCATCGGCATGATTTTTAAATGAATTTACATCAATAACGCCTCCGATATTTAACACCAGGACCACTTTTTTATGTTGAGCATGAAATGCTTCTGCCACATTTTTAATTGCCTCTTTTTCCATGTCCGTCAGCTCATAATCACCTTCCAGTTTTCGGTCCCTGCCTTCGCCTGCATTTCGGCCGATTGCAATGATGGCCAAATCAGATGCGGCAGCTTTTGCTTTAACCAGTTCGTTGTTTGAAGCAAATTCGGGGGTTGCCGGAGAAGGATTCATAAACTCCTGAATGAAACTTTTCTTTGGATGTTTGGCAGCATAATCGCTTAAATAAGCGGTATAAACGTTTTGTACATCCTTATCAATTGCATATCCCGCATTGGCTAAACCTTGTACCAAAGAAACTTTATAAGCTTTGTTTACATCGCCGCTTCCGGTGCCTCCGGCTATCAATTCATAACCATTAATGCCAAAAACAGCAATTTTTTTAGAATTTCCATTAATAGGCAATGCCTGCCCGTCGTTCTTTAATAATACCATACTTTGTGCGGCTGCGTCCCTTGCTACTCCGGCATCAGCTTTTAAATCAGGCTGGTCTGAGTATTTATATCCTTTAAAAGAAGGTGAGCGCAAAATTGTATTTAATATCCCCGTTACCTCTTCGTCCAGTACTTTTTCGGAAAGCTTGCCGCCCTTAACTGCTTCCAGTAATGCAGTAGTTTGCGCAGGCGTACCTGGCATAAGCAAGTTATTCCCGGTCTTCATTTGTGCAACCGCATCTTTTCCGCCAAACCAATCGGTCATCACGAATCCCTTAAAACCCCATTCATTTCTTAAAATACGGGTGAGCAACTCATTGCTTTCAGAAGTATAAGTTCCGTTTATCAGATTGTAAGAACTCATTACCGTCCAGGGTTGTGATTGCTTGACTGCTATTTCAAACCCTTTCAAATAAATCTCCCTTAATGCCCTTTCGCTCACAATGGTGTTTACCGTGTTTCGGTCGGTTTCCTG
Source organism: uncultured Sphingobacteriaceae bacterium (assembly GCA_964244955.1). Taxonomy (GTDB): domain Bacteria; phylum Bacteroidota; class Bacteroidia; order Sphingobacteriales; family Sphingobacteriaceae; genus Mucilaginibacter_A. The sequence continues at coordinate 15,381 of CAXTKQ010000068.1, forward strand.
GTTATTAGCTGCAAAGTGTTTGATGGAAGTACCAATACCGTTTGATTGCAGGCCCTCCACCATTGCGGCCGCTATTTTTCCTGTTACAACCGGGTCTTCAGAGTAGTATTCAAAATTACGCCCGCCCAAAGGGTTGCGGTGGATGTTCATAGCAGGGCCTAAAATTACGTCTATACCATATTCTTTTACCTCATGGCCAAAAGCAACGCCAACCCTTTTCACCAGGCTTGTGTCCCAACTTGAGGCGAGCAAAGTAGCAACCGGCCAAGCCGTGGCATAGTAAGTTTTGCCCGGGCTTCCTTTACGTACAGAATCAATACGCACACCGGCAGGGCCATCAGAAGTAACGATCGAAGGGATGCCCAAACGCAAAACCGCATGAGTTGTGCCTGCCGCTCCGGCTACCCGGTCCTGCGTTTGCCCTACACCGGTTCCATTTGTAGTAAGTCCGGGCATATTAAAACCTGCACCAACTACTATTTGTACTTTTTCTTCCAAAGTCATCGCCTTAACTACTTCGGAAACAGCACTTTTACCTAATTGCGGAGGATTGTTTTGCGCAAAGGAATTAAAGCCGGTAAGCATCAGTATAATGTAAACGATTTGAAGCCATGAAATTGAAAATTAGGTTTGCTATTGTGTTATAATGACACAATGATAATCAAATTTTCTAATTCCGTAAAAAAACTTTTCTTTTACCCGATGGACCAAGCGTTAACGATTGCTGAAATTATTTCCAGCGGTGGGCAGTACTATTTGCCTTCTGTCTCTATAGACAATGTGATATTCGGGTTTCATGAAAACCAATTGAAAGTACTGTTGCTCCAGATCAGGAGCAGCGATAATTGGGGCCTGCCAGGCGGATATGTTTTTAAAGAGGAAGAAATTGAAGACGCAGCAGTGCGGGTTTTAAAAAGCCGGACAGGGCTACAAGATTTGTTTTTGCAGCAATTTTATGTTTTTGGCGGAACGAAACGTGTTACAAAAGAAATTTTAAAGCCGGTTTTTAAAGCTATCGGTGCCGAGCTGACGGACGAAAGCTGGCTGATGAACCGGTTTATTTCTATAGGCTACTACGCATTGGTGGAGTACGAAAAAGTAACGCCTTATCCCGATGAACTTTCAACACAATGCACCTGGCATGATTTGAACAACCTTCCCGGGCTTATCCTTGATCATAAAGAAATTATTGATAAAGCACTGGAAACATTGCGCATCCAGGTAAACCATCAGCCTATTGGTTATAACCTTTTACCTGATGAATTTCCTTTAAAAAGCTTACAGTTAATTTATGAAACTATTTTAGGCAGAAAATTGGACAGAGGCAACTTTAACCGGAAAATTTTAGGTTATGGGATTTTAGAAAAGAAACAAAAGCATTATTCAGGAGGTGCGCACAAAGCCCCTTACCTGTATTCATTTCTTAAAGAAGATTACTTTAACGCGCTAAAAACAGGCTTGAAAAAAGACTTCTAAAAACAGGACCGGAAAAACAACATGCTTCTTTTATGCCTATAAAATCAGTATGAGTTTTTTAAAACCCTTCTGATAAATTATAAATAGTTTGATGATTTTTATGCGGTAAAAGAAGCATCGGAAATATATCCGGCAAAGCTTCGTTTTTCAAAACCTGCTACATTTATTATAAGCATACAAGCTTCATTCCCGGATCCGGAAAACCGGAAAATTCCTTAAACTTCAACCCATCAAACAAAAGTAAAATCAGGACGGGACAGATAAACTGACCTTGTAAAATTTATACCCAAAAAAGAATATCACTATATAACAAATTATAGGCAGATAATATGCTTTAGCCACATCCTGATTGGCTACCAGCCCCATGATAAGTGGAAAAAATGCACCGCCCACTACGCCCATAGATATAAACGAAGAGGCTTGCTGCGTATGCGGCCCCAGGTTTTTTAAGCCTAAGCTAAAAATGGTTGGAAACATGATACTAAAAAAGAAGTTGACCATCATTAAAGCGATATAAGAAGCCCAGCCCAAGCGTTGGGTTACCAACAGGCACATAATGATACTGCCACAGGCAAAAGCTGCCAACAATTTATTGGGCTGGATAAAACGCATTAAAAAAGTGCCGACAAAACGCCCTACTGCCATCATGGCCATAAAAACAATCATATAATTGCCTGCTGTTTGATTGCTGAAACCCATTACCTCATGTCCGTAGTTAATAAAAAACGCCCATGTGCCTGCCTGGGCCGCAACATTAAAAAACTGCGCTATTACCGCCCACACAAAGTGGCTATGTTGGTAAAGCTTTTTTGCAGGCGCTAAATCAACGTTTACTGCCGTTGCATCAAGTACTGGTTTGTGCGGGTCTGTAAGTACAGGTACTTTTAAAAATAAAAACACGATACCGATAAATACAATGACACAACCAATAGCAATATAAAGTGTCTTAACAGAAGAAAGGTCTGTTGGGTGGTTGCTTGCCACACGCAGTAAAAAATACGATCCGATTGCCGGGCCGATGATCGTGCCTACAGCATTAAACGATTGTGAAAAATTGATCCGTTGGTCGCTGGTACGCTGGTCGCCCAAAGCGGCAGCAAAGGGATGGGCCACAGTTTCGAGCGTAGCCATGCCGCAACCCATTACGAACAACGCAATCCTAAAAAAATTAAAAGATTCTGCATTGGCAGCAGGAACAAATAAAAACACACCCATAGCAAACAACGACAGGCCCAAAAGCACGCCGGGCTTGTACCCAAATTTTTTAAGAAAGTAGCCCGCCGGAATGCTCATCACAAAATAAGCCCCAAATACAGATAGCTGTATCAGCCCCGATTTAGCTTTAGACAAATTCAGCACGTCCTGGAAGTGCTTGTTCAATACATCGCTCATGGAGAGTAAAACGCCCCACATTAAAAATAATGAAGTAACAGAAATGAAGGTAACTAAGAACTTTTTTTCTGTAAATGCTGCTTGTTGAGACATCTATTGGTTATTAAAGAGAATGTTGCTGTTGATAAAGGTAATTAGCTGAGCCATATTAGAAACACGTGCATTTAAAGACAATGTATTAAAAAAGCAATTAAGACCTCCTCACTAAACCATCAATTTTCAGAAGTAAAGGTTGAAGCGGGCAGCCCTTCCTTATTAAATAAAGTTGCGGCGCTGCTGTCGCTCCAGGCATACCTGACATAAACAGGTGCGGCAACGGAAGGACTGCTGACAACTACTTTATTGTTAACTATTTTGGCTTGTGCCGGAACATAAACTTTGTCTGCCCCCGCTATTTCAAAATTCGTCAACCCTTTGTCTGATGCAAGCAAGCCACTTCCCGCATAATCAAAATCAACGATAAGTTCCTTGCCTGATGCAACCACTTTTTTATATAACGGGCCTGATACAACTAAATTCTTTCGATAATCATTGGCCAATGCAAACCTTGCCAAACGGTTGCCCACTTCTTGTTTATTAGGCGGATGCGCAGTTTTAAGATAGCCAATATCTAAAGTTGATACCATGCCAGTTTTGGGCAGCTTTAAACCGTAACGTTGTGCATCCCTCAGTTTTTGGGATTGTTCCGTCTGTTTTGGGTCTTTGTAAATGTAGGGTGCCAATTGTACATAATAAAACGGAAACTGATAGCCCCATTTGTTTCGCCAATCTTCGATCATGTTTGGGAAAAGGCGTTTATATTGCTCGGCCCGTCCAACGTTTGATTCCCCCTGGTACCAAATCACCCCTTTGATGGTATAAGGGATCAGCGGATTAATCATCGCATTAAAAAGTACCGTAGGAGAATTGCTGTTGATTTTGGGTTTGTCCGTTTTGTTTTGAGGTTTTTCCTGTTCGGCTATCGTTGCATTAAAGTCCCCTATTTTTTCCAAATAGCCCCTGCTTGTCCAGGCTTCTGCAGGCGTGCCTCCGATAGAAGACTGGATGATCCCAATTGGCACATGCAGTTCCTGATAAAGTTTTCGGGCGAAAAAATAAGCGGTGGCACTAAAGTCGCCTGCAGTTTCCGGTGATGCTGCATTCCATTTGCCGCCGATAGAATCCAAAGGGGTTGTAGAGATGCCAAAAGGCACCTTCAGCAACCTGATGTTTGGGTAACTGGCTTTGCTAATTTCCTGCTTCGAGTTCAAAATCGTATCGCCCGGCGGCCAACCTTTTAAAGGTATATCCATGTTTGATTGGCCGGAAGCCAGCCAAACCTCGCCAACCAGTACATCGTTGATAACAACATTGTTGTCTTTCGTTTTAATATTGATGGTATAAGGTCCGCCTGCTTTAGGGGCAAGTAGTTTTACTTTCCAATTGCCTGCATCATCTGCACTGGTTGAAGCTTGTTTTCCCCAACTGGCAGAAACAGTCAATTTTTCACCGGGGCTTGCTTTTCCCCAAAAACTGACTTTTTCCCCTTGTTGAAGCACCATATGGTCCGAAAACAAGTTGCATACTTTTAACGCTTTTTTTTCGCCCGGCGGGGATGAAAAAGCGGACAGGCCAAAAGCCATGGCCATAAAACAAAGGAAAACTTTCATTAATTTTTAAAAACTAAATTAATTGTGCTGTTAATAAATATTCTTGCAAACATTAAAAACCACGATACTTCTTTTACCCTATAAAAATTGGTGGTTGAATCAGCTTGAACAAATTAACACCAAAGACTTATCAATTTTTAGGGGATAAAAGAAGCATATAAACCCGAATAAATAAATTTTAAACAGGGTTTAACTGTTCATCTTAAAAGCTTGGTAAGTATAGGGGTTATCAAAAAAGAACTATTTCCTTTTTTTAATTGCCGCTGCTATTGCCTTTTCTGCAAGCGGTTCCATCATTTTATAACCTGCCAGGTTTGGGTGTACGCCATCTTTTGACAGGTTTGCAGGCAGCCCTTTTCTTGCATCGGCCATTGCGGTAAAATAATCCAGGTAAACAATATTGTTTTTATCCGCATAGTTCTTTATCATTTCGTTTAGAGCGGCAACTTTTGGCACCGGGTCTATTGATGGGCGCCACGGAAAAGCAAAGGCAGGCGTTATTGACGACAGTACCACTTTGATGTTGTTGGCTTTTGCCAGTTCGGCCATAGAAACGATATTGCCAAATACATCTTCCAGTTTTGATGGGCCGTTGTTTTCAGCAATATCGTTTATCCCGGCCAGGATTACCACAACTTTAGGTTTTAGGTTGATCACATCTTCACGAAAACGCACCAGCATTTGCCCCGTTGTTTGGCCGCTGATCCCGCGGTCAAAATAGGGCTTGCCGGCAAAAAAAGTAGAGTCGTTGCAGATCCAGAAATC
>CAXTKQ010000069.1:0-12252 GCA_964244955.1 uncultured Sphingobacteriaceae bacterium
GTAAAAACAGGGCAACGACCCGTTAATAAAGCAAAATCAATATGGTTAGAGCAAAAGACTCTTAATCCTTGTGTCGCTGGTTTTAATTTTTTGGCGTTAAAGATCAACCAGGTATATCCATAAACAAAAATATAAAAACGGAAAAAAAGATGGCATAACCCCTTTTCTTCCGCTTCCAACATGCTAGGCAGCACTACTGTACCACCCGCGACAACACATCCGAATACGCCAACTGGTCTTTACGGCCAATGGCAGCCACACGGGCGTAAATGCGGGTGCCGCTGGGCAGGTCGGTAAAGGTGGTCGAAACCGTGGTGGTAACCCAGGTAACCCAATTGGTGTCCTCGTCGGGCTGCGTTAAGCAGTATTCATGACTGTACATCACCGCCTGCGCCACCCCTTTTACGGTTGATTTCAGTTCGCCGGGGTTCAGCCCGTCGGTAAGGGTATAACCCGTTGGCGCCAACATCGCCGGGACGCTGCTGCCCGAAGCCGCCAAATCAAAACCAGTACCGGCAAGCTTGGCCTGGTTGCCCAGCGAAAGCCCTTCCAGGTTGATGGCCAGCATCCGCATCGCGCCCAGCAACGAATCCTTGTCCTGGTTTTTCATAGCTATGGCCGCGCGGTCGCCGCTGGAAGCTGCCACCAAGTTGGCCGAATACGTGTTTTTGACCGTTGTAAAATCGGCCAGCGAAGGCACGGTCGCCGGGAAATCCGTGTTGCCGGTGAGGGCGGCAATAATTTTTCCGCCTTTTAAGTCCAGGTTAGATTCACTCAGTTTCGAGTAATCTTTAATCAGGGTAACATTTTTCATATGGGTTTTTTTTATCGCCGCAGGACCATTCCCCCGGCTAACTGGAACGAAAATAAGCCTGCTTTAACAAACCAAAAAACGCGTTTTGGCCAATTTGCCGCCTTTTCCCAGTCCTTTAAAAACACTGCTGTTTTTTGCCCTGCTTTACCAAAAAACGTTGTTTTCCGGTTTTTATGCCTGCTTTTAACCTCGGCTGCTTTTTCCTGCCAAAACCTGCGAAAAACCGTAGGTAAAATGCCGTTTTCCTTAAAGGAAAAGGCTGTTTCCTTTAAGGGTTTTGCGTTTTCCTTCAAGTAATCTGCCTTTTCCTTCAAGTAATCTGCGTTTTCCTTCAAGGTTTGCCGCCTTTCCTTCAAGCAGTTTGGGCTTTCCTTAAAGGGTTTGGCCATTTCCTTTAAGTATCCCGGCCTTTCCTTTAAGCAATTCGGGCTTTCCTTAACGTATTGGGGCTTTTCCGCAAAGGGTTCCGACGTTTCCCGTCAGGTTTTCGGCCATTGTCGCGGGCTTTGGCAGAGGCTGGTTTAACTTTTGCCGCCTGGCAAGCTGCAAAGCCGGCTTTTGTTTAAAGCCTAAAGTTGTTCCCTAATGGTTTGGACTGCCGCTATCCTTTCCGCAGGTTTTAGTGCATCCAAGAAGCATGGAAACAAAAAATGCCCTTCGGCAGGGCAAAAGGGCATGGTGTACCGGCAGTATAAACCGGCGCAATTACAGACTGAGGTGGAAATACAGTTGTTCGCGGGTCAGCCGGTATTCTTCGCAAAGCTGGTACACGTTTAGCCGCTCTACCCCGTACTTGCTGCAATAGCGCGAAAGTTCCAACCGGCAAGTAGTTTTCGCATTGCTGGGTAAGCATATGCAGGTGCTGCCAGGTAACAAACAGTAAGGGGGCTTTCTTGATAACGGTTTGCATAAAGGTGTTGTTTAAAGGGTGATAAAAGGTTAGGTATTTGTTGAAAAAATATGCGGCTTATTACGGTTGTGTATCAGGAAAGTTACTTAGTAAGAGGGTTATTAGTGGGGAATATTTGGGCAACTTAATGAAAAAAGTTAAAAGAGATGAGAAAAAAAGCTACTTAATATTGAATTATAAGTAGTATTTTACATTAATTTGCCGCTACAACCTTGTTCATGAAATTTATTGACTTATTTTCCGGTGCTGGGGGGCTTTCTGAAGGTTTTATGGAGGCTGGTTTCACGCCTGTTGCACATGTTGAAGTCGATAAAGCTGCATGTTATTCTCTAAAAACCAGGATTGCATACCATTATCTTAAAGTTAATAAGCAATTCGACAAGTACATTAGTTATCTTAAAGGAGAAATAAACCGTACGCAATTATATGATTCGATCCCGCTAAATCTTCTAAACAGCGTTATTAATAAAGCTATAGGCGAGGAAAACAACGAAACTATTTTTAAATTAATTGATAAACAGCTTGACGGAGAAAATATAGATATTATAGTAGGCGGCCCACCTTGCCAAGCATATTCTCTTGTGGGTAGAGCAAGGTCCGAAAATAGTATGAAACGAGATCCAAGAAACCATTTGTATGTTCAGTATGGTAAGTTTCTTGAAAAATATAATCCAAAGATGTTTGTATTTGAAAACGTTTTAGGACTTAGATCAGCAGCTAACGGACAGTATTTAGCTAACATGGAAAAGCTTTTTGACAAAAGAGGATATTCGATCAAGATAAATACTGTTAATGCGAAAGACTTTGGCGTGTTGCAAAAAAGGAAAAGATTAATAATAATTGGTTTGCAAAAGAATCTTTGCCTGAATTTTCCAGATTTGGAGTCATTTAAATATGATATACAAGGTAATGTGGGAAGTTTACTAAGGGATTTACCAAAGTTGCAAGCGGGAGATGGAATGAATAAAAATGGTGTTTACAGTGGTGAAACGAATTATTATTTAACCGAAACTTCAATAAGGAATGGTCTTGAAGTTCTGACGCAACACGTTAGCCGACCGCACACGGAACAAGATAAAGAGATATATAAAATAGCCGTTTTTAAATGGAATAATAATAAAGAAAGGTTAAATTATAATGAGCTTCCTGAACATCTTAAAACTCATTCAAACATTAGTTCTTTTACAGATCGTTTCAAAGTTGTTGCTGATGAACTTAATTACTCGCACACAGTTGTTGCCCATATAGCTAAAGACGGCCATTATTATATTCATCCGGATACTGAACAAAATCGTTCATTAAGTGTGAGAGAGGCAGCACGTCTTCAAAGTTTTCCAGACGATTTTTATTTTGAAGGTGTAAAGGAAGTCGCAAACAGGACTGCAGCATTTAAACAAATAGGTAATGCCGTACCACCTTTAATGGGTAAGTTTATAGGTATTTTGATTAAAGAAGTATTATGCCAGAGGTAAATAGTGACATCGGTAGTGAAGAAATAAAAGCGAAATTTAAGCCTCGTGCACGCTTGTTAATACAACTTGGAGATCAATTAATTAAAAACGAAAGTATAGCATTAGTTGAGCTTGTGAAGAATGCTTACGATGCGGATGCGAACAGTGTTAACATATATATGGAAAATCCTGATAACCCTCCTAATGGTTTAATTATAATTGAGGATGACGGGTTTGGTATGACAGCAGATATTGTTGAAAACGTGTGGCTAGAGCCTGGCAGTGATTTTAAATCAAAAAAAATTAAAAATCTTGAAACTTCTCCAAAGTTTAATAGGCTTCCTATTGGTGAAAAGGGTATAGGGCGTTTCGGTGTTCACAAGCTTGGAAATGTTATTGAATTAACTACTAAGGCAAAAAATGACGATGAGGTATTTGTAAAGATTAATTGGGAAGATTTTAATAATTATAAATATCTTGAGGATGTTCCTATAAAAATTATCCGAAGAGCCAATCCAATACTTTTTAAGGATGGAAAGACAGGTACAAACATAGTAATAAGTAATTTACGGAAAGTATGGGAACGCGGGATCGCCAGAGAAGTAAAAAGGGCAATCACGGCTCTATCATCCCCATTTGAGGTAAACGATTCATTTAAACCAAAATTTGAGATTTTTGATAAGCCTGCTTGGTTTCATGGATTATTGAAATGGGACGACATCAAAGAGTATTCACTTTTCCGTTTCAAAATAACAATTGAAGGAAGCTCAATAAAAAATTTCCGGTATGAATTTACTCCTTGGTCAACGATGACAAAATTGTTCCCAAGAGTAGTAGATGAGTCGGATAAACTGATTGAAACTTTAAAGTATCTAAATTACAAGGACGAAAGAAAAAAAGAAATTAATTACTCCTTGGCGGATTTTAAAATTGGTTCCATTGTTTTTGAAGGTTACATTTTTGATTTAGATACATTTGTGTTAAAGTTAGGTGTAGCAGACAAAAAAGGGTTTAAAGATTACCTCAAATTAAATGGTGGAATTAGAGTTTTTAGAGACGGACTAAGGGTATACGATTATGGAGAACATGAAAACGATTGGTTGAACTTAGATTATAGACGGTTTCAACAGCCGACAAAGGCAATAAGTAACAATTTAATTCTTGGTGCAGTCTATTTGAACAGAAAAGATAGTGCTGATTTAGAAGAGAAAACAAATCGGGAAGGCTTTGTAGATAACAACGCTTACCAAGCGTTTAAAAGTTCTATTCTTCATTGCATAGAATTAGTGGAAACGTTACGCCAAAAAGATAAAAAGAAATTAAAGGAAACTTACGGTCCTACACCTAAATCAGAACCTGTAATGAGTTTATTAGGTGAAGCAAAGCAGTATGTTACAGAAAAAGTAAAAGATACTGAAGTAAAAGATCAAATAATTCAATACTTTGACAAAATAGAGGTCGATTACAAAAAGGTTACTAACAATTTGCTAAAGGCAGCAGGAGCAGGTTTAAGTATGTCGGTTGTCGTACATGAGGTAGAAAAAGTTATTTATGAAGTTGAGCGGGTACTGAAAGCTGATAATGGCTCTGAGCGAAGCTTGAAATTGGTTCAACATTTATCTTCTTTAATTGATGGATACGCCGAAATTATCAGAAACTCCGGGAAATCAAGTGAAAATATTATTGAGGTAATTGACCAAGCTTTATTTAATACTGAATATCGTCTTTCAGCACATCGCATAGAAGTTGTAAAGGAATATAAAAAATTTAAAGGTCAAGTAAAGCTAAAAGCCGCAAAGAATCTTCTTATCGGTAGTATGATGAATATAATTGATAACGCAATATACTGGCTTCAGCAAAAAGTAATTTCATCAATTGAAAAAAATGTAGTATTTAACCCTAAGCTTTTTATAAACTTATATGATAATGAGCAAGTTCTATCCTTAGTTTTTGCAGATAATGGTACAGGTTTTTTAATATCGACTGACGAAATTATTGAACCTTTCGTAACAGCCAAGCCTGGAGGTATAGGTTTAGGTTTACATATTGTTAGTGAAATAATGGAATCCCAAAAAGGCAGACTTTCGTTCGATACTTATGATTTTGATATTCCTCATGAGTTTGAAAATGGAGCGAGTTTATGCTTAGAATTTAAGAAATAATGAATAACATTCCTTTCAACGGGCGAATTGCAATTATCGATGATCAATTCGACCAAGCTTTGCCACTTATTAACGTTCTATCACAGCATCAGCGTCCTTTGACGTATTTTTCCGGAGAGCTTAAATATTTGCCGGGAAAAGAAAATCAAATTAATGATGTCAGAATCCTTTTTTTAGACATTAATTTGATCGACAATAGTGAACACCCAGATAGAGTACTTAGAGCAAGATTAGTTCCAGTTTTAAGCAGAGTAATTTCAGACAAAAACTTTCCATACGTTATAATATATTGGAGTCGAGAAGATAATAGGATTAGAAACACCATTAAACATAGTGAGCTAATAGAGGATATATTTCGTACTGATTTAAAAGACAGGCAGCCTATAGGTTTTGTATCGGCTGAAAAAACTCAGTTTTTTAACTTAGACGGCACTACAACTGATGACATTGAAGAAAAGGTAAGCCAGCTATTTAAAAAAATAAATGATCTCATTGATACCCAACCCGGTTATAACCATCTGTTAAACTGGGAGAATATGGTACATCATTCTGCTGACGGAACACTTCAAGATATATTTGCCTCTCACCATTCAATGGATGATTGGGTTCAAAACACAAACTTCCTTATCCAGAAAATGGGTGAAAGTTATGCTGGGATAGCAAATTATAAAGACCAAAAACAGCACGATAAAATTAAAAACAGCTTTCAAGCATTTAATTCTGTTTTTATTGATTCACTCGAATATGCTGTAAGCAACCAGGTTATATCTGTTGTTGAAGAACTTAAGTATGACAAAGAAAAAATTCAACCCAATTCTATTTATGCTATAAATAAAAAACTATTAATTTCAGATGACAAAGAACCGCTTGAATACTCCGGAGCAGTAGCTGAAGAGAACGATCCGTTATGCGAAAAAATATTTGTAGATCTGCTAAATAATTGTTTTGCGAGAAAAGTAGTTGAAGACCGCATACGTCAAATGCCGGAACATAAGGAAACAGATAAAACAGCGATTGACAAATTAGTAAGCAATGAGCGAAAGGAAATTAGAAAATCATGGAAAAAGATTTACTTTGTACTAACACCATTATGTGATTTTGTTCAGAAAAAATTTTATAATGTAAGAAGCGTCAAAGGAATACTTATAAAGGGCGACTTTGTTAATTGTATAGACAGTAAATCTGAAGCTATATTCATTTCCCCCAAATTTCTGTTTGAAAACGAGGTTTATGTATTAATACTTCATTTTAGGTATTTTTTTACTTATGATAGCACAAAGGAATTCAAACATTTAAAACCACTTTTTCGTGTCAGGCAACAACTGTTTGCAGAAGTTCAGTCAAAGTTAGCGAGACACATTAACCGACAAGGGATTTTATATCTGGAGTAAAATTAATTATCCTTTAACATTTTAACTAACAAATCAAGATCTGGTTCTTTTAAGTTGCATTCCCAAATTATAATTACCTTCCATCCTATAAGTGCTAAATTCTTTTCATGTGATACGTCGCGTTCTCTGTTTCTTTGTATTTTTTCCATCCACCATTCAGATTTTGTCTTAGGAACAACAAACTTTTTGCAACCTTCGTGGCCATGCCAGAAACACCCGTGAATAAAAATAACGGTCTTATATTTCGGCAGTACTATGTCTGGCTTTCCTGGTAAATTTTTAACATGAAGCCGATATCGAAATCCTTTGTTATGGAGAAATTTGCGTACTGTAATTTCGGGTTTTGTATTCTTGCTACGGATATGCGACATATTGTAGCTTCTTACCGCTTTGGAATGAACATCTGCCATAAGTAAGCAACGAATTTAGTGAATAAATAGTTCTGCTGGTCAGCATTTAAAAACCCGTCCTTTGAGCCTCGGTCTGTGATCCTCTATTTTACAAACCACCATGCCTCTTTTACCGGTTAAATTTTAGCTGCTTGCTACTGGTTTAATTTAAAGTAGCACGTTTTGCCTAATTTAGGGTGGTTGATGAAAAGATTAAAAACCCTTAGCGCAACGGTTGGGTTATAAATCCGCGACCAGCAGAATATTGAAACAATTGCAGTATGTATCATTAGATATTTTTCCGATTCGTAACGTTACTTTTATGAGTAAAGATAGCCTGATCACTTTTTTTAGAAACACAAACCTTATTTCCCCATCTTCGGCAAAAGCGATTGCTGATCGGTTTGAAATTAAAACCGTCTCCAAAAACAAACTTCATCTTACAGCAGGTAAAATTTGTGATGAGTACTTTTTTTTGGAAAAAGGCTACATGCGCGCATTTGCACTGGATGTAGAAGGTAATGAGGTAACAACCGGCTTTTATTCGCCGGCGCAGGTTGTATTTGAGGTATCTTCCTTTTTCAATCGTACCAGGTCAAAAGAAAACATTCTGGCACTAACCGATTGCCAGGGTTGGTACATTACTTACGAGCAGTTAAACATGCTTTTCCATGGGCTACCAGAATTTAGGGAGTTTGGCAGATCTGTATTGGTAAAAGGATTTGTAGAACTGAAAGGCCGGATGCTTTCTATGATTACAGAAACTGCCGAAGAACGTTACGCGTTATTGCTAAAAGCAAATCCAAAGATATTTCAGCAAGCAACTTTAAAAAATATCGCTTCGTACTTGGGTGTTACCGATACCTCTTTAAGCCGGATACGAAAAGAACTTTCAAAAAAATAACGAAATCCATTTCTTGCCAATTGGCAAGGTAACGCGGTTTTTATTCTGGTTTCTTTGTTTCATAATCATCAAATTATGGAACAATTACCTGCTTACATCAACCTCTTTTTTATCCTTACCACCGTTCTCGCTCTTGTGCTGTTTTATCAGTTTACAAAGAATTTAAGATCAATTGTGGTCGTTGTATTTTGGCTGGCAATGCAAGGCATTATCAGCCTTACTGGCTTTTATACGGTTGCTACTGGTATTCCGCCAAGGTTTGTATTGTTACTGTTGCCGCCTGTAATTTTTATTGCTGTTCTATTTTTTACAAAAGAAGGAAAGCAAAGCATGAATGGTTACAATTTGAAATATTTAACGCTATTCCATATCGTAAGGATACCTGTAGAGTTAACTTTATATTGGCTGTACGTACACAAAGCAGTTCCCGAAGTGATGACTTTTGAAGGCCGTAACTTTGATATTCTTTGCGGTTTAACGGCTCCGTTTGTTTATTATTTCGGTTACATCAAAAATGTACTTCAACGAAACGTATTGATTCTGTGGAATATCGTTTGCCTATTGCTGCTTGCCAATATTGTGGCAACTGCTGTGCTTTCGGCACCTTTCCGTTTTCAGCAATTCGGATTTGAGCAACCTAACATCGCCCTTTTCTATTTTCCTTTTATCTGGCTGCCTTGCTTTATCGTTCCTGCTGCTTTGCTGGCACATTTGTCTGCTTTAAAACAGCTTATTCAAACTTAATAAATTTGCATAGGCCGTTGAACCATAATTTATAGCCGTAAAAAAAGCATCTCTGTTGGTTGGGATTTATGCTTTATTTTACAAACCACCATGCTTCTTTTACCGGTCAAATTTAAGATGCTTGCTATTGGTTTAAGTTAAAGTAGGGCGTTTTGCCTTGTTTTAGGGTGGTTCATCAAAAGATTAAAAATCCTTAGCGCAAAGGTTGAGGTTATAAATCCACGACCAGCAGACGGTTAGGAAATACTTTTACCGAATTTCTGATAAAACCAATTGGAAAGAATATCTCTCCCTGCGGTCGGGATGACAGCGCGGCGGACAAAAAAACAACCGGTAAAAGAAGCATCTAAAAGAATGCTTATTCGAAAGAAAAGGAAGCTTGCCAGGTAGCTACCCAGGTGCGTCGGGCTGCATTTCGCCCGGAGGCGATCCGAAATGCTTGATCTTTTGGTTCTTTTATAGCAAGGGAAAAGAACGTAAATAGCGAGCAACCGCAGGTTTGCGAATAAAAATACGTCAACAGCTATACCTGCACCTTAATCGTTATATTTGCTTATCTTAAAACAACAATCAAACTAATATGACAACCAAAAACAAAGGTACACAGCACCTGAAAATGCTTTTTATAGGTTTGGCCGGCTTATTTATGGCCACCGCTTCTTTTGCCCAAAATACAACCGGCACTACCGTTACTTTAGGCGGTAAACCCGTACATACCGTTGGCAAACTGCCTGCCGTGGGCACACCTGTTAAAAACTTTACCCTGGCCGGCGTTGACCTTTCCGACAAAACCATGGCCGACTATAAAGGCAAGTACGTGATCATGAACATCTTCCCGAGTGTAAACACGGGCGTTTGCTCCAAATCGGTACGGAAATTTAACGAAGATGCCGCCGGCTTAAAAAACACCGCCGTGCTTTGTATCTCTAAAGACCTTCCCTTTGCACAAAAACAGTTTTGCGGTGCCGAAGGTATCAACAATGTGGTGATGCTTTCTGATTTCCGCAGTGATTTTGGAAGCACCTACGGCGTACAAATTGCCGACGGGCCAATGAAGGGCTTGCTGAGCCGCGCCGTAATTGTGGTTGACCCAACGGGCAAAATTGTTTACGAACAGCAAGTACCGGAAATTGGCCAGGAACCAAACTACACGGCCGCCATTGCAGCCATAAAATAAGTATTGGTTTAGCGTAAGCTGGGCGGTTATTAAAAAAAGCACAAGTTTTCGCTTGTGCCTTTTTGTTTGCGGTTGTTTGGCCCCGGTGTTTTCCGCCTGAAACAAAGCTTTCGGCTAAATTTCCAAAAGCTTTGTTTATTTCAGGCCATGCTTCTTTTATGCCGGTAAAATTAGTGTCGGCTTTTATAAACCTCTCCCGAAGTGCAAACAGTTTTTATGGGATAAAAGAAGCATTGGCAATAGCTTGAATAGAGATTAAACAACAGTTGTTTAACCTTATTTTTTTGTCAGAACAAGGCTATTTACAATGACAAGCAACTCATCCCCCTAACCCCCTTCAAAGGGGGAAAGTACATCGCCTACCTTTCTAACGTTTAAAAATCTGGAGATGGAAAAATAAAAGTCCTGGCTCTTTTTTCTCTTCTAAAGGAAGAAAGTACATCGCCTACCTTTCTAACGTTTAGAAATCCGGAGATGGAAAGGTATGCGCCCCGGCCCTTTTCCCCCTTTGAAGGGGGCCAGGGGGATGACCTTAATTTTTACCCAATAAAAGAAGCATCGGCAATAGCTTGCACAGAGATTAAACCATCGCCAAAACAATGGTCAAAACCAATTCTCCTTTCCGTTCAATAATTAAATGTACCTTTTGCAAAAGCTGTAGGGTATAATAGGTTTGGAAAAAAAGGGCCAGGCTTTCCCGGTGTTGGAATAAAACGGTAGCGCAACTATCTTCGCCTTAACCTTTTTTCCAGTGTACCAGGTTTAGAAATCCGATAAAAATAAAAACAACCCATGTCCAACCCATTCAAGCCGATCTATATTTTTTCATGCTTTGTGCTGCTGCTTTCATCCATACAAAACGGCCTGGCTCAAAACAAAAAGGCAAAGGCGCACCGCTCGGTCAGGGATTCTTTGCGCGAAAAAGTGCTGGAAAGGGATTCGGTGATCCGGTCTTTCAAACACTCAAAAAGTTCGCTGAACCTGCTTTTGGGGAAGATTGAAGATTATAACAGTTCTTATACGGAGATCAATTCGGATTTTTCCAAAGGCTTTGATACGTTGGACATCAGCCAAAACCTGCCCCAGTTGGAAAGAAGGATGGGCTCGATGCGCACGATCATCAACAACTCGACTACGTATGGAAACCTGGTTACGATACGCAGCCTGATTGACCACCTGAAAGAACAGTTGGGCACCTGGCAGGATCAGCTTACCCTTTATAACAACCAGCTTGACAAAGTAGGCGCCGATATTGCAGCATTTAAAGCAGATTCTACTTTGCGCACCGCCCCTGCCGACAGCAGTTTGAGGGAAAGAAGCCTGATCCAGGTAAAGGCGTTGGAAAAAAAGTGGGCAGGCTTAGACAGCAGCACCGAAAAATCAATGATTAAAATCGGGCTGCTGGAAAATAGGGTTTCCTCGCTTTCTATTTTGATGATTGACCTGGACGACCGGATTGACCTCAGGATCCATGAGTTTACGGTCAAGGCCATGACAAACGAGTATGGCTTTATCTGGGACATGCACCAAAAAGAAAGCAAAAACCGTTTGGATTCTGCCCTGGTCAAAACCTACAAGCTTAATACCAGGCTGTACAGATACTTTTTCACCAGCAAATCAAACTACTGGCCGCATTTGATAAGCGTGCTGTTGCTGATCGGCTTTTTAATTTGGATCATCCACAGCAGGCAAAAAATCAGGAAGCTTAACCCAGGTTACCAAAGCATTTTTAACCAAACCCATTACATTATAAAGCACCCGCTTTTGTCGGCCCTTACCGTGGCCAGCATCCTGTCGCCTTATTTTTACGATCATCCCGCCCAGGTTTTTTCGCACACCATGCTCCTGGTCATGATGGCTTCTATCGGCTTATTGATTAAAAATTATTGGCCAAAGCCCTTGTTCAGCTTCTGGACCATGCTGTTTTTAGTGGCCATAATTTATTGTATCAGCAGTTTATTGATCTTGATAACCTATGCCGACCGCATCATTCTGTTGCTGCTGTCCGTTTTTATTATTTATCGCGCACTTAGGCTGATCAGGCAGTTAGAAAATTCATCGGCGGCTTATCCGCCTTATACCGATGCCATATTAAAACTGTTTATCGCTTTGCAGGCAATAGCGGTTTTGTTAAACATAGCAGGAAGGTTTAGCCTGGCCAAAATAGTGGGCGTTACCAGTACCTTAAATCTTTGCCTGGCCATGGGCTTTTATTTGTTGGTGCAAATAGTAATGGAGGGCCTGTTTTTACAGTTGGAAGCCGGGAAAGCGGACAAAAGCAAACCCGTGTCTTCTTACTTTGATTTTAAT
>CAXTKQ010000069.1:12262-18678 GCA_964244955.1 uncultured Sphingobacteriaceae bacterium
GATTATATTTATGATGAGGCCAGCGATTTTTTAAACCGTCCCTACAAGTTCAGCAGTACGGCCTTTACGTTCCGCAGCGTGCTGATTTTTATGGTCATCATCTGGATATCCGGTTTGCTTGCCCGTGTCATCAGTTATTTTTTTGATAACCCCGAACAGCAAACCTGGCTTACGCCGCAGGCCAAAAAAACCAGGTCTTCCATTTTGCTGATCCGTTTAACAGTATTTGTGGTTGGTTTTTTTGTAGCGATAACGGCAGCCGGGATCCCGATGGACCGCGTAACGATCATCATTGGTGCCTTGGGCGTAGGTATCGGTTTTGGTTTGCAAAACATCGTGAACAACTTGGTATCGGGCATTATCCTGGCGGTAGAAAAACCGGTACAGGTAGGCGATATTATTGAAGTGAGCGGGAAATCCGGCACGATTAAAGAAATAGGCATCCGCTCCAGCAAAATTGAGTGCGGAGACGGCTCGGAACTGATTGTGCCAAACGGCGACCTGATATCGCAGCACGTAGTAAACTGGACGCTGAACAACAACAACCGCCGGGTCGAACTTTTGGTGCGGGTTGCTTACGGGTCTGATGTGCTGAAAGTTGAAGAGATCCTTCGTTTAGTAATTACCAACCGAGAAGACATCATGAAAACGCCCGAGCCCTCTATCTTTTTAAACAACTTTGGCGAGAAAGCAATTGAGTTTAGGGCCTGGTTTTGGGCAGCAGAAATCACCCGTTATTTAAGTTTGAAAAGCAGCGTGATGAGCGATATTTATACCGAATTTGCCAAAGAAGGCATCGAAATACCAAAAGGCTGAAAAGGAAACGCTGCTGCTGAAAAGGCCGGAAAAACTTGCCCTTTATCACAAAAACCGATGATACTTCTTTTATGCCTGTTTTTCGGTATTGATATTTATATTAATTTGTTTAAACTTATTTCCGGATACTTCTTTTATCGTATAAAAAATAAGGTCATCCCCCTAACCCCCTTCAAAGGGGGAAGAGGGCCAGGACGTAGAACTTTTCATCTCCAACCTTTTCACCTCCAACTTATAAACGTTAGAAAGGTAAGCGACAGGCTTCCCCCTTTGAAAGGGGTTAGGGGGATGAATTGATTTCTATCCTTTCTTCTTATAAAAAAGTTGAAACAACTTCACCGCTAAAAAAACGACACAAACCAATGATTTTTATATGGTAAAAGAAGCATTGAAAATAAACGGAACTTGCTTGCTTAACCTATCCTGCGCAAATAGTACAATAAATAATATAACTTCGCTTCAATCAATACTCAATCTAAATGAACCATCCGATTACCCGTTCAACTGCTGTTTTATTTTTGCTTTTGTTTGCTTTAAATGCTTGCAAACAGGCAGATAACAAGGGCCAAAACCAAAAAAACACTTCTGCCGCCGATCAGAATTGGTGGAAAGAGGCCGTAGTTTACCAGATTTATCCCCGAAGTTTTAAAGATAGCAATGGCGATGGCGTGGGCGATTTGAACGGCATCACTTCCAAACTAGATTATATCAAAAGCCTGGGCATCAATACCGTTTGGCTCAACCCGGTTTACTCTTCCCCAAACACAGACAATGGTTATGATGTGAGCGATTACCGCAACATTATGAAAGAGTTTGGGACGATGGCAGATTTCGACAAAATGCTGAAAGGAATGCACCAACGCGGCATTAAACTGGTGATGGATTTGGTGGTGAACCACAGCAGCAACCAGCACGAATGGTTTAAACAGTCGCGCAGCTCGCGCAGCAACCCTTACCGTAATTATTACCACTGGTGGAATGCCGAACGGGGCAAACCGCCTTACCGTTACAGTTTGTTTGACGTAAACCACGATGCCTGGAAATACGATTCGCTCACCAATGCTTATTACCTGCACTATTTTTCTGTCCAGCAGCCGGATTTGAACTGGGAAAACCCGAAAGTAAGGCAGGAAGTGTACAGCATCATGAAGTTTTGGGCAGATAAAGGGATTGACGGTTTCCGCATGGATGCTTATCAGTTTGCGGCAAAAGACACCACTTTTCCGAAAATACCGGTAAACGGACAAAATTTTATGAAATATTATGCCATCGGCCCGCACCTGCACGATTATTTAAAGGAAATGAACCGCAAGGTTTACAGCAAATACAACCTGATGAGCGTGGCAGAAGGTGCCGGAAACTCATTGCAGGATGCACATGACATGGTAGATGCCGACCGCCACGAACTCAATATGGCTTATGCTTTTGATGGCGTTAGCGTTGCCAGGGCCAACGGTTTTAGTTTGCTGGAATTGAAAAACGTTTTCAGCAGATGGGACAGCGCGTTTGCCAAAAAAGGCTGGTTGTCAATTTTTTTGGCCAACCACGACCAGGCCAGGTTGGTAAGTAGGTTTGGCAATGACAGCCCGGAGTTTAGGGAAGTTTCTTCAAAAATGCTGAACACGTTTTTACTGACCATGCGCGGCACGCCGTATGTTTACAACGGTGATGAACTGGGGATGACCAATGCCGGTTTTACCAAAATAGAAGATTATAACGACATCGCTTTGCGGAACGAATACCAGCATATGGAAAACACCGGCGGCGATTTGAAAAAGTTTTTGCAATTGGCCGGAAAAGAAAACCGCGACAACGGCCGTACGCCTTTTCCCTGGAACGGTTCGGCAAATGCAGGTTTTACTACCGGAACGCCCTGGTTAAAAGTTAACCCAAATTACAAAACCATTAATGCCGAGGCAGAAGAAAAAGACCCGAACAGTTGCTTAAACTACTTCAGAAAAGTGGTAAAACTAAGAAAGGACAACCCGGTACTGGTTTATGGCAAATATACTTTGCTTGACAAAAGCAACCCCAACGTTTATGCTTATACCCGCGCGTACAACGGCAAAAAACTGCTCGTCCTCCTCAACTTTAAAAGTAAAGCGGCTGTAGTAAACACAGGGATTGACCTGGCCAAAGCAAAAGTACTGTTGGGGAATTATGCCGAACCTGCGCAAGATGCCAAACTGCGCCCTTATGAAGCCGTAGTTTACCAGCTCTAAAACCTTAAATTGTTGATGCTTCTTTTACCACCATAATTTCGGGCTGTAAACTTACTACAAACCACACTGATTTTTAGGTGCTAAAAGAAGCATCCGGGAAATGGGCAGGAAGAAATTAAAACAGGTTTGTAAATTTGCACCTGCCCTCATCAGCCTAAAGCTACACCAATGAAAAAGTTTTTTACAGTAAGCATTGCCTGTTTGATTTTTGCGGTTGCCCATGCACAGCAACTTTCGCCGGCACAATTGTTTCCGGGCTTGTTTCAGGCGGTACAGCTTTCGGGCGTTTATCCTGATAACAAGACTTTTGTTGATGCCATCCCCAAACAAGACCCTGCAACTATTTTAAAAGCTTATAACCAGCAAAAAAACAAACCGGATTTCGACCTGAAACAATTTGTGGACGCCTACTTTACCGCGCCCGGAAGCGGCAGCAATAATTTTACGAGTGATGTTAAAGCCGGTATCCGCGAACATATTGATACCTTGTGGCAGGTGTTGTACCGAAAACACAACATGGTTCCTCCCTATTCTTCTTTGATTGCGCTATCGCATGATTTTATTGTTCCCGGCGGCCGTTTCAGGGAAGTTTATTACTGGGATTCTTACTTTACGATGCTGGGTTTGAAACAAAGCCACAAAAACCAGTTGATCAAAAATATGGTGGATAATTTTGCTTACCTGATTGACCGCTTTGGCTTTATCCCCAACGGAAACCGGACTTATTATTTGACCCGTTCTCAGCCGCCGTTTTTTGCCATGATGGTTAGTTTGCTGGCGAAAATTGAAGGCGATACCATTTTGGTGCATTACCAGCCCGAACTTTTGAAAGAATACGCGTACTGGATGAGCGGCGCGAACAACTTAAAAAATGGTCAAGCTTCTAAAACTGCTGTCAGGTTGAATGACGGGACATTGTTAAACCGCTATTGGGACACAAGCGACCAGCCGCGGGAAGAATCATACAAACAAGATGTGGCAGCAGGCAAATTGACCAAACAAAAACTGCCTGATTTTTACCATAATATCCGTGCCGCCGCTGCTTCCGGTTGGGATTTTAGCAGCCGTTGGTTTGATGCTTCCGGCAAACTGGAAACGATCCAAACCACCAATATTATTCCGGTTGATTTGAACTGTCTGCTGTACCATTTAGAAACCGTAATTGCACAATCGTATGCTTTACAAAAAAATACGGCGCAAAAACAGTTTTATCAAGCCAAAGCCGCACAACGGAAAAAAGCAATTTTAGTTTATTGCTGGGATGAAAAGGCAGGCTGGTTTATGGATTATAACTGGAAGCTGCAGCAGGTTTCTCCGGTTGAAACCCTTGCCGGCGTTTTTCCTTTGGCGTTTGGGCTGGCTTCAAAAAACCAGGCGGAAAGTGTAGCGCAAAAATTGAAAACCAAGTTTTTAAAATCCGGCGGTTTGGTTAGTACCGTTAACCGTACGGGCCAGCAGTGGGACGCGCCAAATGCCTGGGCACCTTTAGAATACATGGCGATTGACGGGTTGGAAAAATACCAGCAAAAAGAGCTGGCCAAAGAGGTTGCCGAAAGATGGACCGGCATCAACAACCGGGTTTTTGAACAAACCGGAAAACTGATGGAAAAGTACAATGTGCTGGATACGGACGTGAAAGCGGGCGGCGGCGAATATCCGTTGCAGGATGGTTTCGGCTGGACGAATGGCGTTTTGCTGGATTTGATGAACCGTTATAAAAATTCAATAATTACCCCTTAAAAGAAGCATTATGTTTAAATCTAAGTTATTATGAATTATAAAATAACTCTTGAGTAATGACTGTTGATTTATTAAAAGATTTTACAAAAGGGAATATTATAAAGTGGATTAAAGAGCTTGTTACCTTTATACAAAAACCACGGGCTTTTGTACACATATATAGTTTAAAATCAACAAAAGAATTATTTAGTCAATATCTATTTTATTTCATTTGTTACACATTTTCCTACCTACTTGTTAGCACAAGCTCTGAATTTAATACACTCTTTAAATCATCCGCTTTTGATCTAATTGAAGTAGTTCCATTGATATTTATTTTATCTATATCTACTAAAGTAGCAACTGGCAAGAGTTATTTTAAAAAAATTGCCCTTTTTCTTATCACACTACATATCATTGTCGCCCCAGTTTTAATTATACTTTTTGTAATATACGTAAGTAATGAAAGCTACATTTATCTAATACTCTATTCAATATTAGACTGTTCATTAGTACTTTTTTCAGTTTATGGATTTAGTTTTATCATTGAAAAAAGTGTCAGAATTGCTTTGTGGATTTGGATTGTCTTTATATTTCTATCTGCTTCTTGTTATGTTGGACTACTTTTAGTGGGAGAAAATCTTAACCAGGCAGATCTTTACTATTTCGGAGATAACGACGATTTCTATGCTGATTATGAAAAAATGACAACTAATGTTCATAATCATCTTGAAGTACCAATAAGAATCACTTATGAGAAAGATCATAAAATTCATATGGTACAATACGCAATTCAAGCAATAGGATACGACAAGTTTATTATTAGTGACAGTACAAAAATTATAAATTATTATAATGATGTAAAAGCTAATAAAACGATAGTTCAAAACAAATTAAAAGATACAAAATATAGTTATAACAAAATATGTGGAGAAAGTTATATCAAATATTATTCGCTGATTGACTCTACATTTCAACATCAAGATTTTACATTTAAAAGTTCTATATCAAAAAAGATCATTTTGATAACAATAGATACATTAAATCAAAACTTCATAAGAAAAATAGAACTTAATTCAGATTTGATCATAACTCGCGATGCTGCAATAAGAGGTAATAATAGGATTATAAAACTACATACGTTTAATTTGAATGTTAGACAATATTATGGAGATGGACTTTTATTCTTGTTTGGTAGAATGTTAGATCAAGCAATGTATGGAAATGAAAAGACATCAAGTTTAGAACCTTTTCTTAAAGCAGAAACTGATTAAATCCATTAAAAAACCTCAATAAAAATAGCATCACTTCTTCATCACCAATTTATCCACCACCAAATCGCCAACTTTCTTTCCATACTGATGGGCAACGGTGCAGGAATTATGAAAGTGCAAACCACCATAAAAACGCGCCCAGTTGTTTTCGTCCGCTGCGGCATAAAAGGATTTGAACGTGCGGCTCTTGATGCCAAACTCTAGTTCCGAAGTATCACGGTAAGCTAAATGATCGCCATAAACACTCGTTAATGCTTCGGCAGCAGCCGATGAAATGGTCGAATGGCCGCAAGTATATTCGGGAAAAGGCGGCGTTTGCAAATGCGGGCGCCAATCGGCATTGAAAAATTTGGTAATCACTGTTTCCGGTCGCGCTGTATTGTAA
>CAXTKQ010000069.1:18688-20415 GCA_964244955.1 uncultured Sphingobacteriaceae bacterium
GGCGTCCCAGCATTGGATAAAAGCATCAAACAAAGCAATCGAAGTTTTGGCAAAACCGTAAACCGTGGTCGGGAAATCAGCTTTGGCATTTTGGGCAGCAATCCCGGCAATGCTCATCCAATGGCCGGGCGGCGAAAACTTTTTGGTGATGTACTGCACATGGCCCAACACATTTAATTTTCCTGGGTTATCGTCCCAAAAATCGGCAATTTCCTTTTGCTCCGGCGTTAGTTTGCCGGTAACGTCCAGCATGTATTTCACTTCCTGGTAATACTTACTGTTTTTATCACGCACATTATAAACCGGCGGCGGCGGAACCCGGAACTGACTGGCGCTATCCATCAGCATCGGCCTAATTTGCTGCCAATGCGGCTCTACTGCTGCTGCATACGAAGGCGGCGTTGGTATCCACCGGCCTGAAATATTGCTTTTGACCGAATACTTTGAAGCACTGCGGGTTTTTAAATAATTATCGCCTTTGCTCCATTTTACAATCGCCGCGGTAACCTGTTTGGCATAACTTTCGGATGCAGCAATCGTTTCATCGGGCATCCCGTGTTCTTTGGCCATCGTGTGCAAACTATCGGTATAATATTGCATGCTTCCTTCGGGGAAAGTAACCGCTTGCCCAACGCCGCAAAAAGCCAATAATGCAGCATATTCAAAGTCTATTTTTTCGCCTGCTACGGGTTTTGGTACTTCTTTTAAGCCATTTAACTGACCGCTTAGCGAAGTATAATGTTGCGGGTTTCCGGCGGCAATTACTTCATAAGCAGCAATATTGGCATAAGCGTAGTTTCTGGAAGCAACAACCGGCGTAAAGTTATTGCCCATCACAATGCTGTTCAGTTCATGCACAGTGCGGCTGTACATTGCCGGGTTGTGCAGGATTTGTTTGTAGTCGTTTTTTTTGCAGGAGGATAAAGCAACAATTCCTGCTATAAAAAAAAGAAGGCGTTTCATGCTCATTCAAAAATTTGACAAAAATTTGCCTGATAAAAGAAGCAGGCAAACAATTGGAGTGAATATGGAAAATTGCTTTTTCAAGTTTATTTAACCGTATAAGTTTTATGTTCCGGGCCAATACCTGTAATCGTCAACGATTTCCATTTGGCAGGCAGCTTGCTTTTAACTTGTGTAATACCGTTTGGCGTAATATCCAATCCGCCAAAACCCATCAGCAAACTTTGTAAAATCCCACCGGCGCCTGTGGCAAAATAAGGATTTGTCCCGCCTTTCGTTTCTGCAATTACGCGGAAAGGCGGAACTAAGTTTGGTTCATAAGATTCTTTAAACCAATGATAAGCCTTTTCCCCATCGCCCAAGCGCGCATACAACAAGGCAAAAATAGCTTGCGTCATCGCCGGTGTCCCTTCGTTCGGAATGCGTGTTTCGTAATAACTCAGGTCTTTTTTGATTTGCGCCGGATCGGTAATTACTTTAAGCGGATAAGGCAACAAGTTCACATCGCCCTGTTTAATCCCCTCGCCATGATAGGAAGCATGTTCCTGCGTTACGCCGTTTGCCATTTTTAAGATTGGGATATTTTGGGCCACCAAAGCCCAATCCGCATTAGCCGGAAACCCTAATAATTTAGCTGCCGCCGCTGCGTTTTGCAGGTTTACTTTTGCTGCTGCGTTGGTAAAAGCGTTGTTATCTACGTTTTCTGCCCATTCATCGGCTGCTACTACATTTTTGATGTCGAAATGCCCGGCTCCGTTCCGTTC
>CAXTKQ010000070.1:0-19624 GCA_964244955.1 uncultured Sphingobacteriaceae bacterium
GATAAGGTTTAGGTTGAAAGCTCCACGGACACCATTTCGTGGGGCTTTTATTTTTTATGCTGATTTTATCGCTTAAAAATTAGTGTAAAAAAGCAATAATTAATTATACTTGTACGTATAAGATTTAAAAATTTAACACGTGCTTTTATGAACACGAAATTAACATTGACGATTGAGAAGGAAGTAATTGATAAAGCAAAAAAATACGCTAAAAACCGGGAGCAAAGCCTGTCGGATTTAATAGAAAGCTACCTTAAAGCAATTACTGTAGAAAATGATCCTGCTGCTATTGAAATTACGCCAATCGTAAAATCTTTAAAAGGTTCTTTTACAGCACCAGAAGATTTTGACTACAAAAAAGAACTTTCGAAAAGATTGTCAGAAAAATATTTGTAAGCAATGACAAAGGTTTTGATTGATACGGATGTGATTTTAGATTTCTTTTTAGATCGCGCACCTTTTTCGGACAATGCGGCTAAAATTTTGTCGCTTTGTAAAGCAAAAAAAATTGTTGGTCACATTACGCCGGTTATCATCAGCAACGTTTATTACCTTTTACGGCAAACGGCAAAACACGAAAAGGTAATTGAAAAATTAAAGCTTTTGGTTGCTATAACCGAAGTTTTAGTAATGGACAGGAATGTGGTATTACATGCTTTAAATGCTGATTTTAAGGATTTTGAAGATGCGTTGCAAAATTATTCGGCAGAAATAAGCAGTCAAGTCTATTTGATAATCACTCGTAATGTAAAAGATTACAAACTAAGTGCTTTAGGTGTAATGACACCTGAAAATTATTTGAACAGCAGGTTTTCCTCTAACTAAGATTTGAGCAAAGTCAAATTTTAGGTGGTAAAAGAAGCATGTTCAGTAAATTCCTTCAAAATAAAAAACCGGTTAAATGATTTTTCATCACTTAACCGGCTTCAATATTGATCTTTAAAGAAGAAGCTGCAGATTAATTTTCCGTATCCCTCGGCGCAACTTTGTTCACAAAAAACAAAGCACTTAACAAGCCAAGTACGGCACCGATCAATACCCATAAAAAAGTGCCTTTTACAATCTGTCCGGTAATCATGCCAGCCAACACACCAACAATATAATATAAGTTGTCAAAACTTTTAACTCCTTCTGTTTCCTGATTTTCCATAATGCTGTTTTTATAGCGGTAAAATTAACCGAATAATTGGTTGCCGCCTAATGCTAATTGTTATTTTTTGGTTTGCTGATTAAATTGATAAATAAACGGTATGCGCCTGGCACACCGGCAGGCAGTTCCCGAAAAAACACCAGCGACGTATAAACAAAACGGCCTTTGCCATAATCGGCAACCAATAAGGCGCCTTTGTTGGGTTCTTCGTTCGGGTCGTTCATTGCTAAAATTGTCCGGTATTTCGGGTCAATATCCGTAGCAAAATAAATGCCGCGTTCCTGTACCCAGCCTTTAAAATCTTGGCTGGTAATTTTGTTGGGGTAATTTAAAATCGGGTCATTGGGGTTAAGCAATGTTACCGGCGCATTTTCATCCGTAACCCTTACGTTAACAATCCGAAATGGATATGGCCCGATCTGGCTGGTTACCAAATTTGCATTGGTGTTGTACTGCACCAGCAAATTGCCGCCGTTTTTTACATATTCCAGCAGTTTCGGTTCTTCCACCATTAAGCGGCCATTGATGTTGAAGGCGCGGACACCTATAATAATGGCATCAAAATTTTCCAGGTTTCCGTTCAGGATTTCATTTTCTGATAAAGTGGTTACTTGGTAGCCAACCTGGCGCAAAGCTTCCGGCACCAAATCCCCGGCACCGGGTAAATAGCCGATCCTTTTGCCGCTTACTTTTAAATCTACCTTAACCAATTTAGCTTGGGCAGGCGGAAAGTAAGTGATGTTCGGAATATGTTCGTAAATAATTTGGTGGATGCTTTGCGTAAAAGTTTTGCCGTTCGCCTGCGTAACCGCTTGTATGGTATCTGTTTCGTTTTTGCCGATGGCAGAAGAAGTAACCGAAAAAACGGCCGTCCACTCGTCGCCCAATTTTTTGCCGGTAAAAGAAGCATTTGCCGGTGTAATTTTCCAACCCGCAGGCACTTTCAAACTTACCGAACCGCTGCTGTTGGTAAAGCTTTTTAGTTTAACCACCATTTGTTTAGGCTGGTTGTTGCTAAAAATATACACCTGCTGGTCTAAATTAGCGGTAACCGGCGGCGTAATTTCTAAAGGCTGGTAAACTTCGCCACGAACAGGGCTAACATATTTGTACATCAATTGCCTTTGCAGGGTCAGTAAATGGCCGTAAATTATGAACTGCCAGTTTACCGTAACCGGATCAGGGTTTTCGGGATAGCCAACCAATTCTTGGTTTGCAACCGGATAGCTTTCGTGGATTTGCGCGCCATCCAGCCAGTAAGGCTGCGTTATTTTTTTGGCATCAGTTTTACTATCTAAACTGAATATTTGATTACCAGGCAACAAAGTACTGAATGTACTTTTTTGATCGCCTGCCTCAATACCAACCAACTTAATATTGCTGCCCGACCGGTTTATTACCTGGTTGCGGATGCTGATGCTGTCGCCCAATGCATAAGTAGGGCTAAGGGCATAACTCTCCAGCCACAATCCCGCACAAGCCGGTATCAGTAAATTCAGTTCTTTTATTTTTTGTGTCCTCCAATAACCATCGGTCAATTTTTGTACCGAGGCATAAATATCCATCAGCAGCGGCAAAGATTTTGTGGGTTCGGCCGGGCTAAAACTTTTAAGCAAGTCATTAACGCGGATGTTAATTGCATCGCCGCCCACCACCCTTTTCCAAGTGGTGTTGATGCCGTCCATCAAATCTGTTCGTGGCGCATCGCCCAAAATAGTTTTAAAAAACTCGTAAGAACTGCCCCGTTGCTTGGCCGTACCAAAACCTTGGCTTTTATGGTTGGAACGGCTATCCGCGGCAATCTCGCCATAACCTTTTCCCAGCAAAGTATTGTAAACGCCAACATCAATTTTAAATTGGTCTGGCCGCGTTGTATCGTTTCCACCAAAGTTAAACGTGTTCCACAACAAGCGTTTTGCTTGCCAGGGCTGTACATATTTTAATTGTTCGGGAAAGCGTTTCGGATCAGCGGCTGCCGTAAAAGCTTCCTGCGCCAAAATAGCAGATGCGGTATGATGTCCATGCCCGCCTTCGCCCGTTGTTGGGAAACGGCAAATAATCACATCCGGCCGAAATTTACGGATTACCCAAACCACATCGCCCAAAACCTTTTCTTTGTCCCAGATGCGCAACGTTTCTTCCGGCCCTTTAGAAAAACCAAAATCTTTGGCGCGGGTAAAAAACTGTTCGGCGCCATCAACGCGCCGTGCGGCCAGCAGTTCCTGCGTCCTGATCAGGCCCAACAATTCGCCTTGTTCGTTGCCGATTAAATTTTGGCCGCCATCGCCCCTCGTCAAAGAGAGGTAACCCGTCCGGTAATGTTTTTCCTGCGCCAGGTAAGCCAGCAGGCGCGTGTTTTCGTCATCCGGGTGGGCGGCAACGTAAAGTACGCTTCCCAAAACAGGCAGTTTTTTAAGTTCCTGTTCGATGGTAACACGATCGGCAGGCGGGGAAGTTTGCGCGAAAATAGGTTTGATACAATTAAAAAAAACCAGCAGGAAATAGAAACGTTTCATGGATGCAGATAAAAGCGTGAAGATAGCTAAAAAAGATAAGCTGTATTTGTTCGCATTTCTGTTAAAAACAATTTTTGCCGGGCAACAATTTTGTGCCAATAAAAGAAGCATTCCGCGTACGGATAAGAAGTTTTGTTTTTAGAAAAAACATCAGTTTGTCAATTAATCCAGAAACCTTTTCGTTTAATCAATCGTTTGATTAAATTTGCAGGGAAATGGAAAAAGAAAAGACCGACAAGAAGGACCGTATCCTGGATGTTGCCGAAAGGGTTTTTTCGGAGATGGGGTATGACGGCGCTTCCACCCGTTTGATTTCGGGCGAAGCCAATGTAAACATGGCAATGCTGAATTATTATTTCGGATCGAAAGAAGGTTTGTTTGTTGCCGTATTTGAAAGAAAGATTTATTCTTTTAAAACTTTATTGCAACCGATTATTGGGGATGAAAATTTAAGCCCTTGGGAAAAGCTGGAACGCTGCATAGATATTTATATAGACCGGATTTTGATAAACAGTTGCTTCCATAAATTGGTGAACCGGGAAATTTCTTTAAACAGGCAAGGAGAAGTGAACGACAAAATCACAGATATACTGATGGTTAATGCCCTTGAGTTTAAAAAAGTAATGCAGGAAGGGGTTGATAACGGCTCGTTTTTTGAAGCTGCAGATATAGAGTTGTGTGTTGCCACTATTTTCGGCACTAAAAATTATATTATTAATGCCCCTCACATTGCTTCCCGGTTGCTGGGCAAAGATGTATTTGACCAGCATTTTTTGGAAACAGAAATGAACCAGCGTATGAAAACATATATGAAAAGACTTTTAAAATCTTATTTAGTTATAACAAATGATAGAACAAATTAATAATCCAACTCCAGTTTATAAAAAGGGCAAAATGCTTCTTTTAAGGCATGTTTTTTTGCTACTGTTAATGGTTGCCCCTCTGTTAAAAATAAACGCACAAGACCGTACACTCACTTTGGACGAAGCTGTTAAATTAGGCCTTGCCAACAGTAAAACCTTAAGATACTCCCAATCCAAAATAGACCAGGCCGTTTCTCAATACAACCAGGCAAAAGACCGGGCTTTGCCTACCGGTTCCGTAAGTTATATGTACAGCCGTGCACAAATCCCGGCAAATACTTTAGCTTTCGGCCCAAGTAGTTTTTCTTTGCCAAAAAGTGCCAATGCCAACTTAGGGATTGCTTCTTTGGCCGAACCAATCTATGCCGGGGGAAAATTCAGGTATGCAAAAGAATCAACAGATTTATTGGTAAAAATTGCCCGTTTGGATGTTGACAACGACAGGGACCAGGTGAGTTATGGCATCATCAGTGCTTATTACAATTTATATAAAGTGCTGCAAAGCAAAAAAGTAGTTGATACAAACTTGGTTACCGTTGACCAGCAGATCAAACAGGCCCAACGTTTTTTTGAACA
This sequence comes from uncultured Sphingobacteriaceae bacterium, assembly GCA_964244955.1. Taxonomy (GTDB): domain Bacteria; phylum Bacteroidota; class Bacteroidia; order Sphingobacteriales; family Sphingobacteriaceae; genus Mucilaginibacter_A. The sequence goes on from CAXTKQ010000070.1 coordinate 5,106, forward strand.
AGGCATCGTTACGAAAAATGATGTGTTGCGCTTCCAGTTGCAACGCTCAAACATCGAGTTGAACGGGATAGAACTGGAAAGCAACCGCAAGGTAATCAACTATAACCTGAACGTGCTTTTGGGCTTGCCTGAAACCACGCAGATCAATATCAATCAGTTAAATGCTTTAGACCACCCCATACAGCCTTTGACCAATTATTTAGACAGTGCTTTTGCAAACCGCCAGGAAATCCGCCAGTTGGATTTGCGTACCCGCGTTGCAGAAGCCAATATCAAAACTGTCCATGCCGACAGGTTGCCTACATTGGCCGCAACAGCCGGGGCTTATTATGTAGATATATCCATCAACCCGCTGCCTACCAGGGGAAATTACATTACGCCGCTGACTGTAGGTGTAGCTTTGTCTTGGAATTTTGGAAGCTTGTGGAACAATAAAAACAGGGAAGCCGAAGCTAGGATCGAGCGCGACCAAACCGTTATCAATAAAGGGATCACAACGGATAATTTGAAGAATGAGGTAAACGAAAATTACCAGAACTTCATTGCCGCTATCAACAAGGTTAATTTACTGCAAACCGCTATTGCACAGGCAACAGAGAACAACCGCTTGCAGCAATCCCGTTACCGGAGCAATATAGCTACTGCAACAGACCGCGCCGATGCACAAACATTGCTTTATCAAGCCCAGATTGACCTGGAGCTGGCAAAAGCCGATGCAGGGCTGGCATACTACAGTTTATTAAAATCAACCGGAAAAATCAACAAATAAAAATTCAGTAATAAAAATAATATGGCACAGGAACAGGAAACAGGCACAGAACAAGAACAACCGGCTACCAAAAAGCCGAACAAGGTAATTCCGATAATACTGGGGATTGTAATTTTGGTAGGGATTATTTTTGGGATCAAAGAATACATTTACTACAGTAAGCACGAGGATACAGACGATGCGCAGATTGATGGCGATATCAGTCCGGTGGTTGCCCGCGTTGGCGGTTATGTAGACAGCATTGCGTTTGAAGAAAACACACACGTAAACCAAGGCCAGCTATTGGTAAGATTGGATGACCGTGATTATAAGTTAAGGTTAGAACAAGCTTTGGCGGCGCAAAAAGGTGCAGGCGCAGGCGTTGGTGTCAGCCAATCACAAATCCCGACTACCGAAGCAAATTCTGCCAGTGTACGGGCGCAGGTAGTGTCGGCAAAAGCACGTTTAGAACAAGCCAATAAAGATTATGCCAGATATGCAAACCTGGTACAAGATGGTTCGGTAACACAACAACAATTTGACCAGGCCAAAGCAACACGCGATGTGGCCCAGGCAAATTATGTAGCTGCACAAGAGCAGTACCGTGCCGCTCAGGAACAGCTTGGAACCATCCGCAGCCAGTTAAAAGTGAGCAATACGGGTGTTAACCAGCGCCAGGCCGATGTAGATTTTGCAAAATTGCAACTGTCGTACACCAAGGTTTACTCGCCTGCAAACGGTATTGTATCAAAAAAGAATGTGCAAAAAGGGCAACTGGTACAAGCCGGGCAAACGTTGTTTTCGGTAGTAAACGATAACAGTATTTACATCACTGCAAATTTTAAAGAAACCCAGTTGGACAATTTGCGCAGCGGAGAAAAGGTGAACATTAATATTGACGCTTATCCTGAACTTAAACTGCAGGGAGAGGTATATAATTTTTCGCCGGCCACAGGTGCTAAATTCTCATTGCTCCCTCCCGATAATGCCACCGGCAACTTTGTAAAAGTGGTACAACGTGTGCCTGTTAAAATAAGAATAAACGCAAGCAAAGAGATTATGGATAAGTTGCGCCCAGGCATGAGCGTGGATGTTTCTGTTATCTATAAACAATAAAAACTATACTATGGCCGAAACAGGTTTTAGAAAATGGATCATCACCATAACGGTAATCACAGCCTCCTTGCTGGAGCTGATTGATACCACGATTGTAAACGTGTCTTTGCCAACCATTCAGGGAAACTTAGGCGCAACACTTGAAGACATTGCCTGGATTACAACCGGCTATGCAGTTGCCAACGTAATTATCCTGCCAATGTCGGGCTGGCTGGGCAGTTTCTTTGGGCGAAAAAATTACTTTCTTGCTTCTATTATTTTATTTACCATCGCATCATTTTTGTGCGGTAATGCTACCGGTTTAGGTGAGTTGGTAGGGTTTAGGATATTACAGGGTGTTGCCGGTGGCGGGTTAATCTCAACGGCACAGGCAATTTTATTAGAAACCTGGCCACGCGAACAAGTAGGCACAGCCACTGCTTTGTTTGGTTTTGGCGCTGTGGTTGGCCCAACGGTTGGCCCAACTATCGGTGGTTATTTAACCGAACATTTTTCGTGGCCTTGGATATTTTATGTAAACATACCCGTAGGTATCTTCGCTGCTTTTTTTACCTATACTTTTGTTAGGGCCACGCCAAAAACAGGCAGGGGCAAACCAATTGACTGGTGGGGAATTGCTTTGCTGGCAACTGCTGTCGGAAGTTTACAAGTGATTTTAGAAAAAGGCGAATCGGAAGACTGGTTTGCAAAAACCTACATTCTTATATTAACCATTACTGCTATCCTGGGCTTGCTGCTGTTTATCTGGCGCGAGTTGAGTACAGAATTTCCCATTGTCAACTTTAGCATCATGCGGCACAGAAGTTTTTCTGTCGGTATGATTACTTCCTTTATCCTCGGGTTTGGCTTGTACGGCACGGTATTCGTTTTCCCGATATTTTGCCAGAGTTTGCTGGGCTTTTCGTCTGAAGATACCGGTAAGTTATTGTTTCCCGGCGGCTTGTTCACTTTAGCCATGATGCCCTTGGTAGGCCAAATGCTTAACAAAGGTATCCCGGCCCAAATAATGGCTACCGTAGGCATGGTATTATTCTTTGTATTTACGCATATGCTAGGCGATTCTACCTTAGAAAGTGGTAAAGGAGACTTCTTTTGGCCGCTTGCCATCCGTGGTATTGGTATGGCGCTGCTTTTTGTGCCCTTAACTACATTGGCTATTGCTGATTTAAAAGGACCGGAAATAGGCCAGGGAACAGGGCTAAACAACATGATGCGCCAATTGGGCGGTTCATTCGGGATTGCGGCATTAACCACCATTATCCATATCCGCCAAGGCGTTCACCGCAATAATTTACTGGTCAGCATCAACCCTTATAACCCGGCTTTTGTACAACGTTATAACATGTATGTGCAAGCGTTTATAGCCAAAGGGAAATCAATGTTGGATGCTTCGCACATGGCCTATGGGGCAATGGAAGGGACGGTAATCAGGCAGTCGCTGCTGCTGACCTACAACGATGCGTATTGGCTTTCGGGCATCATCATGCTGTGTTCAATCCCACTATTGTACCTGCAGCCATTCCGGCGTAAAAATGCGCAGATGCCGGTAGATGCGCACTAAAAAAAATTGTTAAAATAAAAAGCCGTTCTGAATAAACAGAACGGCTTTCCCCCAAAAAAATTAACAATTAGAATATAAATTGCCTGCCATTTTAACAACTGTTTTGTAGTTGAAGTACTTGCAGTTGTTATTTAAGGATGAGCTATTAATCTCTCTATAAAAATAGGTTTTAATATTTGTTAAAACAACTATCCGGTGCAATTTTTCAAAAAAGTTTTGCACATAGCAGGGTTAATAGGCCGGTGCTTTAAACCTTGTTCCTACTGATCTGCCAAACCAAAAAAAATTGTTGCTGATTTTAGGCAGCTAAAAGAAGCATCAGCACAAAGCCATACTTCTTTTACCGGCATAAAATTCAGTTTAAAAACTTGCCCGTTAAGTCTATCCTGCGGTCAAACGGTTTCAGGTAAACATCCGCCAATGCGGCAAATTCCCTTCGCGTAATTGGCCGGTTCAAATCAAAAACAGAATTTAAATGCAGTTTCGGTTTCCAGTCGTTTTTGATTTGAAGCTGAAACGTTTTGGCATCGCGCAAATCCAGTTCCTCAATAAAAGAAAGCATATTGCCGATGGTAAACAGTTCGGCAGGCTTGTTTTTGTTGAACCAAAGGAAAGCGCGTGTATAAATCTCGTTCAAAACCGGTTTAATTTCGGTAGTTTTCACAACAGAATCAGGCAAAAAGAAAACAGGCGCAGAACCACCAACAGGTTTTTGCACGCCTTGCAGCAACCCGGTTACGCCCAGTTTTTGGATGGCAATAAACTGCGGGTCCGTTTGCTTCACATCCATAAAAGGCATCAAATAACCGTGATGGCTTAGTATTTCATTTTGAACGAGGCGAAGTTTTACATTTTTAGTGGTGGTTTTGAAGAAAGAACAGTAGGCAACAATCGTTCCAATTCCTTGCCCAACCGTCATCTGTACCGAAGGGTACATCGTGCTGGCGTTGACCAAATGTGTAACCGACATCGCTTTTTCGGCCACTAAAAAATTATCAAAATCTTTTACGATAACTGCACCGGCCGGAAAACTGTAAGCTGGAAAAGCGCCATAATTGGTTTCGGGCGCATTTTGCATCGGTAAATAGTGTTGGCCGGGCGAAGCATCGCCAATGCCAATTGAAGTGCGGTAAAGCCTGGAAGAACGGCTGTAAGGCATATAAATATCATCTAAAACCATTTTGATCGCGCCTTTTGTACGCCGCACTTCACGGATATAAGGAATGTAGGGCAAATGATCAGGCGTGTTAAATTCCAGATTATCAACGCTTAGGTTTTTCAGGCCCATTTGCGTTTGCAGAAAATAAACCAGGCCAAGCGTTTTTAACCGTGCTTTTTGATAAACGGCTTCTCTTTGTGCGCCTGTAAAATCATTGGTTTGAATGGGATAATCGTTGATGCCTTTTACTTTCAGCATAAATTTATCGTTGGGCAAACGGCCGCTTTCCAGCATTTGCTTCATGTTTTTTCCTTTCAGGGAAGTGTACAAGGTTTCGTCGTAACCTTCGGGCTTAGGGATTGTGCGGTCGGCAGCGCGGCCATAATCTTTTAAAATAGCAATCCAGGTTATATTTTGAATAATGGGCGATGCTTCTTTTGGTGCCCATTTTTCTCCGGATTGCGATTCACTTTCAAACCCGGCCTCAAACGGAACGCCGAGTTTGGCAGCTACATCGCCGGTTTCGGTCCCGTCAACTACTACATCGGCTTTAATCGTCGTGTTTTCCCCATTGATTTTGGCCGAAACTTCGTAACCCGTTCCGTCCTTTTTTATGCCGGTAAAAGAAGCATTCAAATGAACACGGAGGTTTTTAACCGTATCCGTGATTTTTTTGAGGATGGCCGCGCCAACAGCCGGTTCAAAACGAAGCGTGGCATTGGCTGTGGTATCAAAACCGGGCGTGTTTTTATAATATTCTTTCAGCCGTTTCCTGAATTCGCCCCAAACCCCCGAATTAAAACTGCGGTTGCCTTCTACCACGCACATGCCGCCCGAAGTTAAACTGCCGCCAAGCCAGGGGCCTGCTTCTAAAATTATCGTTTTTACGTTGCTCCGCGCACTTTGTATCCCGGCCGCTGTGCCTGCTGCGCCGCCGCCGATAACCAAAACGCCGGTTTTCTGGGTTTGCGCAAAAGCAGTTGTGTTAAAAAATATAACTGTAAATAAAAAGATACAAATTTTTTTCATTGGGCCGAAATTAACCATTTACAAAACGCTATTTTTAGGACAAACGGTTACACATGATGAATTTTTCTACCAAACGCTTTTACGCCATTGCCGCGGCCTGCGGTTTAAGTTTTAGTTTAGGCTCTTTTGTTTCCAAAACTTTGGTTGATAGCCCGGTTACGGTTTCGGTAATCAAAGCGGCAGAGCAGCTTTCCGGCCTAAGTTTTTCTGCCGCGCAGGAAGATTCGATGCTGAACGGCGCCAACGACCATTTAAAAGCTTACGATGAACTCCGAAAATTAGGCCTTAAAAACAGTATCGTCCCGGCTTTAAATTTCAACCCAATTCCTGTCGGTTTCGTTTATCCTGATAAAACAGACCAATTTTTATTCGATAAAAGAAGTATTGCCACTTTGCCTGCGGATAAAAACGAATTGGCTTTTTATTCGATCCGGCAACTGGCAGATTTGATCCGCACCAAAAAAATTACTTCTGTCGAACTGACTAAATTCTTTCTGGACCGCCTGAAAAAACTCAACCCAAAACTTTTGGCGGTTGTTTCTTATACTGATGACCTCGCCTTAAAACAAGCTGCACAAGCCGATGCAGAAATTGCAGCCGGACATTATCGCGGCATTTTGCACGGGATCCCTTTTGCGGTGAAAGACCTTTTATCTGCCAAAAACTACAAAACCACTTTTGGTGCGGCACCTTATAAAGACCAGGTTTTTGATGTGGATGCAACGGTTGTAAAAAAGCTGGAAGATGCAGGTGCAGTTTTAATTGCTAAGTTATCTTTAGGAGAACTGGCAATGGACGATACCTGGTTTGGCGGAAGAACCAATAATCCTTGGGATTTGACACGTGGTTCGGGCGGTTCTTCGGCTGGCCCGGGTGCGGCGGTTTCGGCCGGTTGCGTGCCTTTTGCCATCGGTTCCGAAACCTGGGGTTCTATCGTCGAGCCTTCCAACAATTGCGGCGATACTGGTTTGCGCCCTTCTTTTGGTCGCGTTAGCAAATATGGCGCAATGGCTTTGAGCTGGAGCATGGACAAATTAGGGCCGATGGCGCGGACGGTAGAAGATTGCGCCATTGTTTTTAACGCCATCCAGGGAAAAGACCCGCAAGATTTAAGTACAATTGCCGCCCCTTTTAAGTATGATGAAAACGTTAAATCTTTAAAAGGCTGGAAGATTGGTTATTTAAAAGCCGATTTTCAATCCAAATATCCAAACCGGCACAACGATTCTTTAACGTTGGTGAAGATGAAGGAACTGGGCGCAGAATTAATTCCGATAGAACTGCCAAAACTGCCTTTCACTTCCATGAATTTTATTTTGGATGCCGAAGCCGGTGCCGCTTTCCAGGAACTGGTGTTGACGCACCGAAGCGATTTATTGAAGCGGCAGGAAAAAGCGGCCTGGCCAAATACTTTCCGCACGGCTCAATTTATTCCCGCTGTGGAGTATATCCAGGCAAACCGCGTACGCACTTTATTGGTGCAAAACTGGTACGAAAAACTGAAAGGGCTGGACTTGTACCTTTCGCCTTCTTACAGCGATAATTTGCTGCTCACCAACCTTACCGGAAACCCTTGCGTGGTTTTGCCAAACGGTTTTACCACAAAAGGTTTGCCCACCAGCATCACTTTTATGGGCCAGCTTTTTGGCGAAGGAAAAACGCTGGAAGCTGCAAGAATTTACCAGAACGCCACTGGTTTTCACCTTAAACACCCTAAAATTTAACCGATAAAAACAGCATGACCAGATGAATACTTCTACCAAAAAAACTATAACCATCGCTTCACTTTGCGGCTTCAGCTTTGTTTGCGGCGCTTTTATCACCCAAAAATTAGAAAACAGCCCGATTACAGTTGCCGTGGTTAACGAAGCCGAAAAACTGATCGGCATCGAATTTTCTTCGGCACAGTCAGATTCGATGCTGACGGGTTTAAGTGAGCACCGCAAAGCCTACGAAGAACTGCGCAAACTGCATCTTCCGAATAGTGTTGTGCCGGCTTTAAACTTCAACCCAATTCCGGTTGGCTTCGTTTATCCGGATAAAACAGACCAATTTTTACTCGATAAAAGAAGCATGACAACTTTGCCTTCGGATAAAAACGAACTGGCTTTTTATACGATCCGGCAGTTGGCAGATTTGATCCGAACCAAAAAAATAACTTCGGTAGAATTGACCAAGTTTTTTTTAGAACGATTGAAAAAGTACGATCCGAAACTCTTATTCGTCGTTAATTATACCGAAGAATTGGCCTTAAAACAAGCCGCACAAGCCGATGCCGAAATAAAAGCCGGACATTACAAAGGAGTTTTACACGGCATTCCTTTTGGCGTAAAGGATTTGCTTTCGGTAAAAGGTTATAAAACTACCTGGGGTTCAGTTCCATACAAAAATCAGCAATTAGAGGTTGATGCAACCGTCGTAAAAAAACTGGAAGCTGCCGGTGCAGTTTTGGTGGCTAAATTAACTTTGGGCGAATTGGCCAACGGCGATGTTTGGTTTGGCGGAAGAACGAATAACCCCTGGGATATTACGCGTGGTTCCAGTGGTTCTTCGGCCGGCCCGGCTTCTGCGGTTGCTGCCGGTTGTTTGCCTTTTGCCATTGGTTCCGAAACGTTGGGTTCTATCGTTTCGCCTTCAACCGAATGCGGCGATACCGGTTTGCGCCCATCTTTTGGCCGCGTAAGCAAAACCGGAGCCATGGCTTTAAGCTGGACGATGGACAAACTTGGCCCAATTACCAGAAGTGCAGAAGATTGTGCCATTGTTTTTAACGCGATACAAGGAACTGACCCGCAGGATTTAAGCACGATTGCTGCGCCTTTTAAATATGATGGCAACCAGAAATCGTTAAAAGGCTGGAAAATTGGTTACATTAAAGCGGATAACGACCAAAAAAGTGCAACAGATTCTGCAACATTAGCGAAATTAAAAGAACTGGGCGCAACATTGGTTCCGCTCGAAAAACCAAACGCCATTTACAAATCCATCCGTTTTATTTTGGAAACCGAAGCAGGTGCCGCTTTCCAAGAGTTGGTTTTAAACAAACAGAGTGATTTGATGATGCGCCAGGGAAAAGGCGGCTGGCCAAATATTTTCCGTACCGCGCAGTTTGTTCCGGCGGTAGAATATATTCAGGCTAACCGTGTCCGTACCATGGTGATCCAGGATTGGTACGAAAAATTAAAAGGGCTGGATATGTACATTACGCCTTCTTTTTCGGGTAACTTAGTGCTTACCAATTTAACCGGAAACCCTTGCGTAGTTTTGCCAAACGGATTTAACAAACAAGGCCGGCCGGTAAGCATTACTTTTATGGGACAGTTATTTGGCGAAGGGAAAATTCTGGAAGCCGCCAAAATTTATCAGGAAGCTACGGATTTCAACAAAAAACACCCGACGCTTAATTTTTAGGGATAAAAACAGTATTTAATTTTTAAAAAAGACCATGACAGACGAAAAATACCCGATCGGGAAATACACCGCGCCGCTTTCTTTTACCGAAGAAGAAATGCAAAAATGGATTGCAGAAATTGCGGCTTTGCCTGGCCAGATGCGCCAAGCGGTGGTTGGTTTAAACTATAAGCAGTTTGACACGCATTACCGTTTGGGCGGCTGGACGATTCGTCAGGTGATCCATCACGTAGCCGATAGCCATTCCAACAGTTTGACCCGTTTTAAACTGGCTTTAACCGAAGATAACCCAACGATAAAACCTTATGAAGAAGCGGACTGGGCTTTGCTGCCCGATTACAAAATGCCTGTTGCACCATCGTTCCAAATGATTGAAGGCATCCATTACCGTTGGGTAGAACTGATGCAAGCCCTAACCGAAGAGCAGTGGAGCCGTACGTTCTTTCATCCGGAAACCCAAAAATCAGTTACTTTAAAAGCTGCTTTGGGCTTGTATGCCTGGCATGGTTTGCATCATTTGGGGCATATTAAGTTGGCGTTGGGGAAGGTGAATAATTAACAAAAATAGAATCTACATACAAGATTTACAGCTTCCGTAATTCACCTTCTGTTTTATAAAACAGTATGCCTGTACCCGCAAGCAGCAACATAAGTCCAGCAATCACACCAAAAGCATTGGGTAAATTATAAAAGCATCCAATTAGAGCAATTACCATCAATATCAAACCAATTTGCACCAATTTAATGGCAGAGTAACGTTGTGCAAATTCCCATCTTTCTTGGGATTGCATAGCAGCTTTCGTTCTGTAACCATATAAAGTATTAATGGTTTTAGGTGGAAATTTAAGCATGACAATGCCTGCAATAAAGAAAACAAAACCTGTTGAAACCGGAATCAAAAAGATTGGATTTGATACTATGTGATTTGATGCTAACATTTAATAAATATACTGTACTTCTTTTATCTCCTCAAAAATCAAAACAAATTAAAAAAATTATACTCCAGCCTTACCAAATACATATTTAAAGAATTCCTTGTCATACCATTATACAAAGGCGTTCGGTAAGAAAGGTCAACCCGGAAAACACTGTTAAAAATAAACTGAACGGCAGGCGCAGCATCCAAGTAACTTTGCCGGTAACAGGGATTGGTTTTCCCTAATAATTCCAAATACAAGTTCACGTTGATTTGGTTGTAATTGGTGTAATTTTTCGGAAAAAGCAAATAGCCGGAAGATAACGAATAAGCAACCGCATCTTTAGCAAAACCAACCGGAATTGCATTCTGCTGGTTATCCAATCCACGCAAATAACTTACTGAACCGGAAATTGCCAGCTTGTGCAATAGTTGCGTAAAAACCAGTCCGCTTTGAAAACCGGAATTATCCCCTTCTAAATTAATTTCCTGGTTGATAATTGGATTATTGATGGTAGATGCTTTGATAAAAGCCGCACCGCGAAAATGCTGCTGCACAGAATCAACCGACAAAAAACGATATTTGGCATAAGCACTAAAACCTTCTAAATGCTGTTTTTGCTGGTAAAAATCAGATACATAACCAGAGGCATGAACCATCCAGTTTTTGCTGGCGCCATACATCAGTTCCAACGTGCTTCTGTTACGAAAATCAGGGTTAAAATAACCCTGATTTTCTAACCTTACGCCGAGAGAATGCCGCGCCATATTACTGGCCGGCTCGGTATTGACATATAATTCTTGCGCAAAAACAGTAAAGGCTGATGCCAAAAAGCACCAAATCAGAAACAAATATTTCATTTCCTTTTCGGCTTAAATGGTAACGTGATATACCTTTTGGCCATCCATCATACCACTTTTATAGCAGGAATAGACAGTCTGTGCCGCGTATTTTTTATAAGTGGAAGCTGGGACGAAAGCTTTATCAACTACCGTTACCGGTGTAATTCCGTTTAAAGTTTCATCTTTCACATTTAAAAAATGATAAATGTTTCCGGCATAATTAAAATGATAATTGTTGTTGATTTTTAAATTATCAAAGTTAAAAGAAGCCGTTAGTTTGTTAACTGAAAAACCGGCGTCTTGTACTTTTTTGCTGATGGCATCCAGGTTAACAGGCGCATCTTTTTTAAAAGTAACCACAAATAAATTGCGGTTTAAATCAGGCTTTACATCGCTGATAAAAGTTAAAGTACGCAATGATTTTTCGGTTGCTTTAGAACACATGGAACAAGTTAAACCGCTTACTTGTAAATCGGCTTTAACAAATTGTGCTTTTGCAACTTGGGCAGAAACGGCCAAAACGGCCAATAATATTTTGAAAGTTTTCATGGAAAGATTGATCTAAAATTGTAAGGATAAAAACAGTAAAACACAAGCAGAACTTGTATCTAAATTTTTACTAACATTACAATTAGGTCAAATCCGAAAAGTACAATTTTGGATAAAAACAGGGACGGGATTTGGAGGCGGCCCGCGTTTAGAATCTAAATTGGAAAGATGGTTAATAGTTGATGGTTCATGAGAAAAAGCAAAACTAAAAACCGGAACAAACGAGACCAAAAAAGTACCAGTAAAAACAGTATGTGCGCCCTGGTGTGCATCTTTTAATTTAACTTCCAAGTGCGTTTCTTTACAGCATTTGCTGTCCATGCCGCACTTTTTGCTTGGCGCGTCAATTTTAACCGATTCAATAACATTGCCGCAAAAATGCAGGTTCAAAGCAAAGCCGGTTGCCGTAACCAAGTACAGCAGCACAACTAAAATTATGCCTGATTTTTTTATCACGATGTAAAGATAACGCAAATATTTAATCCAATTATGGATCAAAAGTAAATAAAGAAGCATCCCCGGAAATACAGGGATGCTTCTTTTATCGTATAAAAATTGGTGTTGGTTATTGCGCTGATTGTGCGTCGGCTTTCATTTTGTCGTTGGCCACAATTACAATCTCAACCCGTCGGTTTTGCGCGCGTCCGGCTTCTGTTGTATTGTCTGCAATCGGGTCGGTTTCGCCTTTTCCCTGCGTGGTTAAACGCGAACCGGAAACACCATTTGCTACGATGGACGATTTTACAGCTTCGGCACGGCGCACAGATAAATCCTGGTTATAAGTAGCCGAACCGGTATTGTCTGTATAACCAATGATAGAAATATTGGTGTCCGGGTTTTTCTCCATAGAAGCAGCCAGGTTTTGCAGGTTGGTAGTTGCGGCAGGTTTAAGCGCAGTTTTATTTACATCGAATAAAATGCCCGAATCAAACTTCACAATCAAACCTTCGCCTTCCCGAACCACATCTGCGCCTGGCACGGTTTGCTTAATTTCAGCCGCTTGCCGGTCCATTTTACGGCCAATAAAAGCGCCTGCAGTCCCGCCGATGGCACCACCGATAATGGCACCGATCGCGGTGTTCCCGGCCCTTTTGCCAATCAAAGCGCCAATGGTTCCGCCTGCGCCTGCGCCGATCGCCGTGCCTTTTTGGGTTTTGGTGAAAGACGAACAGCCCGTGGTTAATGTTGCAACCATCGCGATGGCCACACTCGTTACGGCTAATTTTCCGGATAAAGTTTTCATAAAATAATTCATGTTTTAAAGTTTTGGATATTTCATCAACCTGATTTTCTTATTAAAAGTCAATGTTTTCCGCATCGTCTTATAAGTTGGATGCGGTTGTAAAGTTACAAAGGAGATGCCAAAATGGTTTTTAATTTATCTTTGAAGGATGAACGGTGGCGGTAAAGGTAAAAAAATTGGTATTTTAGGTTGCGGCTGGCTGGGTTTTCCGTTGGCCAAAAATTTAGCGGAAAAAGGTTGGCAGGTGCATGGCTCTACCACCACGCCGCAAAAACTGCAACTTTTGCAGGAAGCGGGCATCAAACCTTTTCTGCTGGCTTTAGATACAGGTTCGGCTCTTTCAAACCCCGCTTTTTTTGATGTTGATGTGCTTTTTATCAACGTTCCGCCTTCGCGCAAGTTGGCGCAAAGCGGTTATCTGGACAAGATGAAAACTTTGCTGGCCTTGGTTCAAACTTCGCCAATCAGCAAAGTAATTTTTATCAGCTCCACTTCGGTTTATGGCGATGTTTGCCGTGAAGTTACCGAAGCAGACGGGCCGGACAACCCATCCGAACTGCTGCAGGCCGAGATGCTGTTTTTATCGGCAAAAAACATGCAAACAACCGTCATCCGTTTTGGCGGGTTGTTTGGGCCGGATCGAAACCCAGGACGTTTTTTTAGGGATAAAAGAAGCATTCTGAATGGTTTGGCACCGGTTAATTTAATCCATTTAAAAGATTGTTTGGGTTTGATTGAAGCCGTTTTGAACCAGCAAAAGTTTCCGGCAGTTTATAACGCTGTTGCGCCTTTTCATCCAACAAAACAAGAATTTTATACCAAAGCTATTTTAAAATCCGGTTTGGCTGCGCCGGATTTTACGGAAGAAAAAAAGGAATGGAAAATTATTAATCCTCAAAAGGTCATTAGCGAATTGAACTATCAGTTCCAATATCCCGACCTGCTTTCTTGTTTGGACGATCCAGATACTTTTTAAATTTCTTCTACAATAAATAAAAACGGTTGTGCAAATTGCAGCGTAAAAAAACCATCAGTTTTGGTTGTAAATTGATTTGGGCTGATTTGTTCCAATCCGCTTTGCATAAAATCTGCTGGAATTCGGAGGATTTCGATCATTTCTCCGGCCGCTTTCCACTTGCTAAAACCGCTGCTCACCGGATAAATTTTTTGGTTGTGGCTGAAAATAACCAGTGTAATTTGATCTGCGTAAGGCAAAAAATCAGCAATGCTTCTTTTACCGGCAATAATATTGACGGCCGGGTATTTTTCCTTGATTAGAAATTGTAATCCTGTTTGCAAAGCGTTTTCTTGGATTGGAACGATGCGCAAATGTTCCTGTAACGCTAAATTCTCTGTTTCCGAAAGCAGCACATCAAACTTAATCCCCAAACTTTGCAGTTTTTCTGCGGAATCGTTGTTCGCCAAAACCGTCGGGCTCCATTCCAGCAGTTGGCCTAAATGTTCTTCGTCAAAACCAGTCAAATCCAAAATAATGAGGGCGGGTTCTTGTTTTTCGCGGACGATGTGGTGGGAAGACATTTAAGGAGGATTAAAGGTGAAAGGGTTAAAGGTAGAAAGGATTATGGACTATGTTCAAAAAATTACATTCCCTTTCCACCTTTAACCTTTCAACCCTTCACCTTTCTTCACTCCAAAAACGTGAGCAAACTATGCTGGCTTGCCGTATGAAAATCGCGCCAAACACGGTTAATTTCCGCATCCGGACTGGCAGCTACCAAACCGCAAAAAGGGTACAATTCGTCCACTGTTTTCCGGCACATTGCGGACAATTGCCTGCTGGTGCGGCTTAATGCTTGCAATGCTTCTTTTACCCTACTTTTTTCATTGGCCAAAAAAAGTTCCCAGGATTGGTCTATGGCCTGGTAAAATTTCCGTCGGCTGTTTTGCAGTTCGGCTTCTTGTTTGATAAAAGTTGTTTTTAAA
>CAXTKQ010000071.1:0-19288 GCA_964244955.1 uncultured Sphingobacteriaceae bacterium
TGCTGCTCCGTTGGCTGCGTGTCTTCATCGCAAAACAAAATCCCGGCTTCCTGCAAATATTTGTCTTCAATTTTTGGGCGGATGCGGATGTTGTAGCCTTCTTTTCCTAATTGGATCACGGCTTCGTCTGCAACATCGCCAACAACCAAACATTTAATGCGGTTTTTTGGATAAGAAATGGCGCGCGAAAACTTGTTGATGTATAAAAACTCATCAAAATTGGGCGTAACGTAATCGGCTTTTTCGACAATGGTTTTTCGTTCGATGTTCTCGGTAAATGCAAAAAACTTCTTAATCAAGCCAAATTCTTTCAATTGAAAATCAGAATGCCCGTCGCCGATGCCAAACAGTTCGCCTGGTAAATTCAGTTCGCGCAGCAGCTTAACCTTGCCGCCTTCCTGCGAAAGCGGGTTTTCGTGGTCGTAACCGATGATGTTTCCGCGTTCATCAAACACAAAAGTATTGGCATAAATATTTTCGGTTTTGATGAAATATTTGGTTACCACGGGCGTGATAAATTCTTTAAACCCGCCCGAAACGATCAAAACTTCTTCGCGGTGTTCTTTAAAAAAGTTGCGGTTGCGCGAAAATGAGGCCGACACTTTTTTGCGCAAATGCTTCACCAATAAATCTAAATGTGTGCGATTGGCATTCAACAGTTTCACTCTTCCGGCCAGGCTTTCCGTAAACGACAGGTGGCCTTCCATCGCTGCATTGGTCAAATCTTCAATCTGTTTGTATATTTTTTCCCGGTCGGGATGGTCTTTTAACGAAATACGGGCAAGTTCGTCAAGTGCTTCAACTTGTGTAAAAGTACTGTCGAAATCAATGATGAAATACTGGGGCATAAGGTAGGAGGTTTGGGGTTTTGGAAATTAGCTATCAGCTTTCGGCAATCAGCTTTCGGCAATCAGCATTTGCCTTAAGCAATAAACTATGAACTATCATCAATGAACTATCTGCCATCATGCTTCTTTTATCAGCCTAAAATTGGTGTCGGTTTTTTGTTTTCATCAACGGCCACGAAAGTAAACTCGCCGTGAATAGCGCGGTAACGCACATCTTCGTATAGCTGTTCAACAAAAATTTCGACCATTACTTTCATGCTTGTGCGGCCAACATAAATCACGCGGCCAACCAGTTCCATAATCGTACCGGCCGGAATCGGGACGGTGAAATTGATTTTATCCGAAGAAACCGTAACCAAACGTTTACGGCTGAAACGCGTGGCCGTTATAAAAGCAACTTCGTCCATCATCATCATAGCCGTGCCGCCAAAAAGCGTATCGTAATGGTTAGTAGTGTTGGGAAATACGGTTTTAAAAACCCGCGTTATAGAATTTTCGATGCGTTCGTCCAAAGTCATCCGCAAAAGTAAATTTAATAGTTGAGTTTGTGTTTTTTCAGACTGGTCGTTCAAAAAATACAATTAAACAAGTGGCAGTATTTTTTTAATGCTTCTTTTATGCCTATATTTTTTATGTTTGTTTTTTTACAATATTTGAAAGCGTAGAAACATTGCTGTTTTTTTAGGCGTAAAAGAAGTATGCAAACCACATCGAATAAAATTTGAAGAAGCACAGAGACGTTATTAAAAAATATTATTATTGTATTGTTTTTTAAATGCCCGATCTCCATTGCCCTAATTGTAGCTGTTTACTAACCAATTACATTTGCTAATATTATTATTGTTGATAATATCATAGTATAATTTTTTAATTGTTACCAACGATACCTGTTTTGCAAAACATACTATGAATGATCGGATTCCTGACGCTCCACCTATAATATTGCCGGTAACTGCTATTGATGAGTTAGCGCGTCCGCAATGGTCAGTCATGATACCAACTTACAATTGTATTGCATTTTTAGGCGATACGATAAAAAGTGTGCTTGCTCAAGACCCCGGCGAGGCGAAGATGCAAATAGAGGTAGTGGATGATTGCAGCACCGACGGCAATGTTGCTGCTTTGGTTGAAGCATTAGGAAAAGGAAGGATAAAATATTTTAAGCAAAAACAAAACAGGGGCAGTTTACGGAATTTTGAAACTTGTTTAAACCGGGCAAACGGGCATTGGGTACATTTGCTGCATGGAGACGACAATATAGAAAAAGGTTTTTACCAGGAAATAGAAAGCTTGTTTTTGGCACATCCCGAAGCGGGTGCTGCTTTTACCAACTTTTCTTTTATTGACGGGCAAAGCAATAAATTAGATATTGCTAATCCTACCTTGTCAAAAAAGCCGGGAATAATCAAAGATTTCTTGTTTCAAATAGCTGGCCGCCAATTGATACAACCTCCGGCAATTGTAGTAAAAAGAAGTGTTTACGAAACCATTGGCAGTTTTTATGCCGTGCATTACGGCGAAGACTGGGAAATGTGGGCCAGGATTGCTTCCCACTTTCCGGTGGCCTACTCGCCCAAAAATCTGGCTTATTATCGCGTTGCTTATAATTCGGGCATTAGTCATGGCTCTTTTTTGACCGGGCAAAATATCCATGATATTATTAAGGTAGTTGATATAATCCAAGGTTACCTTCCGGTTTCGCACAAGGAAAAGCTTAAAAAAGAAGCCCTGGTATATTACGCTATATTTTGTATCAAAGTAGCAAACAGTCTATTGTTAAATGATAAAGAGGCTGCTTTTTTACAAGCAAAAGGAGCATTTAGGATGCATAAAAACTTTAAAACTTACTATTGGATGTACCGCTTTTATTTGATGCATATCTTAAAGTTTAAGCAGGTACAAAAATTGGTTAAATCAAATTTATAAATCTATTACTGGCAGCTATAAAAATATATACCTATAATTATTGATAACCCTGGTACACTATTACTTTTTACTCATGTTAACATAAAGCTCATTTATTTTAGGTTCAAATATGTCTATAGTTATTAAAGTTGAAAACCTTTCAAAAGTTTATCGTTTGGGCGAGGTTGGAACAGGTACGATTTCAAGGGACTTGGAACGTTGGCTGGCTAAAATTCGTGGTAAGGAAGACCCTTTTTTAACTGTAGGAGAAGTAAACGACAGGACCAAAAAAGGAAGCAGTGATGTGGTTTGGAGTTTAAAGGACGTAAGTTTCGATATTAAACAAGGCGACGCAGTAGGTATTATTGGCGGCAACGGTGCCGGAAAAAGCACTTTGTTAAAATTAATAAGCAGGGTAACATCTCCAACGTCTGGCACTATAAAAGTAAAAGGTAAAATTGCAAGTTTGCTGGAAGTAGGTACAGGTTTTCATCCGGAATTAACCGGTAGGGAAAACATTTATTTAAACGGATCAATACTTGGAATGCGTAAAAGAGAGATTGCAAAGCAGTTTGATGCAATTGTAGATTTTTCAGGGGTAGAACGTTATATAGATACACCGGTAAAACGATATTCCTCTGGTATGTACGTTCGTTTAGCTTTTGCTGTGGCCGCACATTTGGAAACGGATATTATGATTATTGATGAAGTTCTGGCCGTAGGTGATGTAGAATTTCAAAAAAAATGCATGGGCAAGATGGGGCAGGTCTCGTCGGAACAAGGACGTACTATTTTATTTGTCAGTCATAATATAAATGCTTTAAGAAACTTGTGCTCAAAAGCTATTTGGTTAGATAAAGGAAGGGTTTACTCCAATGGAGATGTTAATGTAGTAGCTAATCAATATTTAGGCGCTTTTCAAAAAAGAGCTTCATTGCCAAAATTTGATACGGTAAAAGAAGCACCGGGCAATGAGTTTATAAAAGTTCTTTTTGTTGAACTTGTACCCGATTTGCCGGATGCTTCAATGCTTATTACCATTCGTACGGCCCTAACTGTCAAATTCAAATTTTACAATTTTAGTAACGAGGTTAATTTAACGATTGACCTTATGCTTTATACTTTGTTAGGAGAATGTGTTTTTAGTATTCCGTCTCAGCCTGTAACTTTTAACGAAGGAATGATAGAAGGTGAATGTACAATTCCCGAAAATTTGCTTAACGATGGGTCTTATTTCATCACACTACTTTTTGTAAAAGACACTTCTATTTATTTGTATAAGCATGAAACTTGTCTGTTTTTTGATGTTGCAGATGCCCGTGAAAGTGAAAATAGATTTGATAAGTGGCCAGGATATGTTCGTCCAACTTTACCTATATTGTTAAGGCCCACTACCGTTGATGTTGAATTTTAAGCAATAACCTATTGTGAAAAACTAATTGTAGCTCAACTGTGCAAAGAATACCAAATACCCCACCGCAGATTGCACCAGTTCCTGCAAATGTTATACGTCCTTTTTGGTCGGTAATGATTCCTGCCTATAATTGTTCTGTTTTTTTAACTGATGCTATGCAAAGCGTTTTAGAGCAAGATATTGGTGCAGAAATGATGCAAATAGAAGTGGTGGATGATTGCAGCACGGACGCTGATGTTGAAGATTTGGTAAAAAGAACAGGCAAAGGCCGCATAGCTTATTTTAGGCAATCAAAAAACGTTGGCAGCTTGCGTAATTTTGAAACTTGTATCAATCGGGCAAAAGGCCATTATGTCCATTTGTTGCATGGGGATGATCGCGTAAAATTAGGTTTTTACCATCATATTGGATCACTTTTTAAAAAATATCCGGAAGCCGGAGCAGCCTTTTGTGCCTGGAATAATATTGATGAAGAAAATAATATTTTACGCCGGTCTTTAATTGAAGTTGGAAAGCCTGGACTTTTAACCGATTGGTTGCCAAAATTAGCCGAACACACCAGGATACAATATGTTGCAATTGCGGTAAAACGCGAAGCTTATGAAAAATTAGGTAGTTTTTACGGTGTAACTTATGGTGAAGATTGGGAAATGTGGGCCAGGGTTGCCAGAGATTATCCAATTGCATATACACCAGAATTGCTTGCAGAATACCGGGAACACATCAATTCAATTTCAAGCCATAGTTTTATTACGGGTAAAAACATTAGGGATATTGCTAAAGTATTGGGCATTTCGCTACACTCAAAATTTATGGAAGCACACAAGAAACCTGAGGCTTTATTATAACCAGACAAAAGAGATTTTAAAAGTATATATAGATTTGAAACTTTTGCTAATGATATCTTTGTTTACAATCATCGTTTTTAAAGATACCATATATATGTTTTTGAAAAAAATTATTAAAAACAAATAATGCCTATAATCGCCCCATATCTCATTTATCATTTTCAATTGGAAGACCAAAATGCGGAAATCAGTTTTCCCAATATTGATGAATCCGGATACTATTATGTGTTTTGGTGGAAGCAAATCCCATTAGGACATTTGTATATTGAAAAGGATGAACGTTTGAGCAAAGACCAATTGCAACAAAAGATTTTAAGTGCGATTAAACCTGCAATTGATTTTTATCTTAAAAAAGACAATTTGACGATAAGTTACGAACAGCAATTTCTTGATAAAAAATTATCGTTTGTAGCGATGATGGAAGGCTTGTTTTCTCCTTATATATTAACTTCAATCCCAGACAAAGTAAATGTTTCGGTTGTTATTTGTACACGCAACCGCAGCGCAAGTTTAAAGTTATGTTTAGATAGTTTGCACAAACAAAGTTGTATGCCTGAAGAAATTATCGTGGTAGATAATGCACCAACTGATGACAGCACCAAAATTGTAGTTGAACAATATCCTAAAGTTACTTATTGCAAAGAAGTAAGGCCGGGCTTGGATATTGCACGTAATACGGGCGCAAAAAAAGCTAAATATGCTATCGTGGCTTATACAGATGATGACGTGCAGGTGCATCAACATTGGGTTTACAGGGTTTGGGAGGCTTTTAACGATAAAAATGTACAGGCAATAACAGGGTTGGTCATATCATCTTCTTTAGATACCGAGAGCCAGCAAATATTTGAGAAACACTGGGGCTTTAATAAAGGTTACCAAGATATTTTTTTTAAAAAAGACTTTGTAAATTCTGGCTTTGCACCCAAAGTTTGGGAAATAGGCGCCGGTGCAAATATGGCTTTTCGAAAGCAAGTATTGGAAACAGTTGATTTTTTTGATGAGCGTTTGGATGTAGGCGCAGCCGGCTGTAGTGGCGATTCAGAAATTTGGTATCGGATATTAGCTGCTGGCCATACAATCCAATATACGCCCCGTGCCGTGGTATTTCACGAGCACCGAAAACAAATGCGCGATTTGCATAAGCAAGTGTTTAGTTACATGCGCGGCCACGCGGCATCTGTTTTAGTTCAGGATGCCCAAAATAAAAATGATGGTTATAAAAAGTATTTATACTATTATCTTCCACAATATTATCTAAACTTGCTTAGGCAAGGTTTCCCCAATTATCCATTTCGGTACCAAACTTTGTTTAGCGAAATAAAAGGTTTAGCATCAGGTATTAAGTTTTATAATAGAAACAAAATAAAGCCACCTACAAGGTGAATTTAAAACGGCAAATGGCTCAACTTGTCTCTGTAATTATACCTTGTTACAATCAGGGTAAATACCTCGCACAGGCAATTGAAAGTGTTCTTTCGCAATCTTACCAAAATTTCGAAATTGTTGTTGTAGATGATGGTTCAACAGATCAGACTAAAGAAGTTGCATACCAATATACTTTGGTAAAATATATTTATCAACCTAACCAAGGCGTTTCTGCTGCCAGAAATAATGGTATCAAAAGCAGTAAAGGAGAATTAGTTGTATTCTTGGATGCGGATGACTGGCTTTTACCAGATGCTTTTTTTATCAACATAAATTACTTAAAGCAAAATCCTGAAGCTGCTTTTGTGTCTGGTGCCCACAAGTTGTTTTATCAGCCTGAAAACAAAAGCTGGCTCATTCAAAAAGAAGTAACAAAAGATCATTATTGTAATCTTTTACAAGGAAATTACATGGGATTACCTGCGGTAGGAATGTACCAAAGATGGGTTTTTAATGAATTTCAATTTGATACAAACTTACACTATTGCGAAGACTATGATTTGTGCCTGAAAATTGTGCGCAAGTTTCCGGTTGTTCATCATACAGAACCGATAGCTGTTTACAATTTTCATCAAGATAGTGTTTCCTCGAACGTTTTGAAAATGCTGAAATATGTTTTATTGGTATTAAACAAACAGAAAAAGTTTCTTTTGAATGAACCGGAAGAAGCATGTTTGCAAAAGGGTTTAAACAATTGGAAAGTTTATTATTCGGAAAAAATCTATAACAATTTACTTTATCAATTCTACAGTTTAAACGCACAAGTTGATAAAGAGGAGCTTGAAGCATTGAAGGAAAACGATCCGAACTTATATGTTAAATTTATTGCCGAAACTAAGTTTAATACTGATGTAGGTATTATTGCAGAACAATAATTTGTAGATAGATAATTTAAATATCAAAGAATTTTTAACAAAACCAACTTTTTTGAAATTGGATAATTTTACAACAAAGATTTATAATAAAAAGGGATTACTAATTAGTGAAGACCTTAAACAAAATAACTTTGATATTATTAGGTTTTTTTTAGCAGTAGCTGTAATATACAGTCATTGCTTTGTGCTTTGCTATGCAAAACTTATTGATGTTGAACCAGGAATGATCTTTACCCAAAACCAGGTTGATATAGGTGGTATTGCTGTAGATTTCTTTTTTGTTACCAGTGGTTTTTTAATCTTTAGAAGCTTTGAACAAAGCGGTACATTTTTATCGTATTTAATAAAAAGAATACGCAGAATTTGCCCTGCTTTTTTTACTGCCTTTATTTTAAGCGTTTTATTTTTCGGTATGTTGGGCGCAACGGATCGTCATCATATTATTAAATCGTGGACAGAATACTTTTCAAACTTGCAACATAAAAAGCGGGCTATTTTAAATCTTTTAACATTGCAAAAACCTCCACCGCAAAATTCCTTCACGCAAAATCCTTTACCTGGCATGATTAACGAACCATTGTGGTCTATCCAATATGAGTTTGTTTGTTATCTAATTGTACCTTTAGCAGCAATATTGGGCGTTTTTAAAAAGAAAGGGGTTGTTTTGTTTTTATTCTTGTTAAGTTATATTGTATTGTTTTTACAATTAAAGTACGTCGGTTCTTTCTATATTATTTATGAACGTATATTTTATCATTATCCAATCAATTTTTTCTCTCAAATCCTTGACTCTTATATTTTACCCAGGCTTTTTGTTTACTTTTTTTCTGGTGCTTGTTTTTACCTGTTTCGAAAAAAAATTTTGCGAAAAAAAATACTTGTTGTGTTAGCTATAATTGTAATTGGTATTTCTTGCTTTATTATACCTTTCATCAATTTAACATTACCAATTGCCGGAAGTTACTTGTTTTTTTATATTGCTTATCATCCCAATATCCGCTGTACAAACTTTGCTAAAAAAGGAGATTTTTCTTATGGCATGTATCTTTATGCATGGCCTATACAGCAGTTGTTTTTGTATTTTTTAGGAAAGCATTTAAATCCTTATAGCTTATTTTTTAGTGTTTTGCCTGTAGTTTATTTTGCGGCGTTTCTAAGTTGGCATTGTATTGAAAAATACTTTTTAAAGCGGAGAGAAAAAAACGATTATCAAAAAGTGGTTTTGAGTAATTAATCCAATCTTTTATTTTTTCAACGCCTCGCAAATCTCCCAAACCGTTTCCCTCAGCGGTTTAAACACAAACCCAATTGCTGCTTTTACCTTACCATTATCATAATCCTGGATGCGGCTTGCAGATTGTGCCGAGATTTTATCAACGCCCATTATTTTGCCGGTAAAAACAGTACCCAAAGCAGAGGCACGCCAGGCCAGTTCCAACATCCAGGGTTTGGCTTCAAAAGCAGGAGGTTTTACGCCGAAACACTTTGCCGTTTCTTCAAACAAAGTTTTATAGCTCCAATTCTCAGCGTTGATGATAAAGCGTTCATTACTAATCTTGCTTTCCATCAGCAAAATCATGGTTTTGGCTACATCTTCTACATCCACCAAACCACAACTTCCAGAAGTGTAAAATTTTAAACCGTTTCTAACCGTTTCAAAAATTTGCCCGGTGCCTGTTGTACCCGCATTTTTCCCAATGATTAAAGACGGGTTTACAATTACGGCATCCAAACCTTCGGCCATGCCGCGCCAAACTTCCATCTCGCTTTCGTACTTAGACATGGCGTAAGCGTTGTCTTTGGGCGTTTCTTCCAAATGATGGTTTTCGTTGATCAGTTCGCCTGGTTTTCCTTCGCCAACGGCAGCAATCGAACTGACGTGCAACAAGCGGATCCCTTTTTCAACACAAAAATTAACCAAATTGGCCGTGCCTTCCACGTTATTTTGAATCAATTTCTTCTTCAGGGAAGGATCAAAAGAAACCAACGCAGCGCAATGGTAAACCTGCGTAACGCCTTGCAATGCTTCGTTTAGCGCATCAATTTCCAATAAATCTGCTTCCACCCAATCAATTTTAGATTGAAAAGGAAGCAGCATTTCCGGCACAACCGAACTTGCCCTTTTGGTACAACGGATACTGTTTTTACCGGCTAAAATTAGTTGCCGGCAAACTTCCGACCCGAGAAAACCTGTTGCACCGGTAACTAAAACCATCAGCTTTAAAAAAAATAATCCTGTAAACTTAATTATTTGGGTTTGATTAAAGAGGAAAGCCTGTGTTATTTGCTCCAAAACAGTTTACGGAATACTACAAATTACAAAAACGGTTGCAAAAAACGATCAAAAAGCAGGTTCGTCCAAATAATCCTTATTTTTGCCCAATGCCGCTACCCAAAAAACTCCTTTCCCGGAAAGACGAGATTACTGCTGATTTTTTGAAATTGTTTGATCAGTATGTAGATGATCTGCTTCATCAAAGGGCAAATGCGCGGTTCCATACCAGTCATTTTGCCGCCCTGTTGTTTATCCATCCCGTGCACTTGACCAATACAGTTAAACTGACGACCGGAAAATCACCCTGCGAAATTATGGAAGAACGCTTACTGGAAGAAGCACAAAAAATGCTGCGCCAAACAGCGATGTCTGTGGCAGATGTTTCTTACAAATTGGCTTACGGCGAACCGACCAACTTTATAAAATTTTATAAATCAATGACCGGGACAACGCCCTTACGTTACCGAAAAGCCTTAAAAACTGCTGCTTTGGTTTGATAAAATACTGAAGAGCACACCATTTTTTATGGGCTTGTATTGTTCAACTTTGTACTACAAAAACAAATACGGACAATATGAAAACGAACAACAAAATTGCTTTGGTAACCGGTGGCAGCCGTGGTTTGGGCAAAGACATGGCCCTCAGCCTTGCAAAAAAAGGGATTGGCGTGATCCTGACCTACAATAGTAAAAAAGAAGAAGCGCTTGCCGTGGCAGCCGAAATAGAACAGGCCGGACAAAAAGCCGCAGCCTTGCAATTAAACACAGCCGATGTAAAAAGTTTCGATGCTTTTTTTACCCAGTTAAAAACAGTATTGCAAGATACTTTTGAAACCGATCGTTTTGATTTCCTGATTAATAACGCAGGTATCGGTGTCCACGCTTCTTTTGCCGAAACAACGGAAGAACAGTTTGACCTTTTGCTGAACGTTCACTTTAAAGGTGTGTTTTTTCTGACCCAAAAAGCGTTGCCTTTAATGGCTGATGGCGGCCGCATCATCAACCTTTCTACCGGTTTGGCACGCTTTAGCAACCCCGGTTATGCAGCTTACGCATCTATGAAAGGCGCTATCGAAACCCTGACCAAATACCAGGCAAAAGAGCTTGGCTCACGCGGGATTGCTGTGAACGTGGTAGCCCCCGGAGCTATCGAAACTGATTTTGGCGGCGGTGTAGTACGCGACAACCCGGATGTAAACAAATACATTGCAGCTACAACGGCTTTGGGCCGCGTAGGCCGCCCGGACGATATCGGAAGTGTGGTGGCTTTTTTGTGTACCGATGAGGCCAAATGGATCAATGCACAACGCATTGAAGTTTCGGGCGGGATGAATTTATAGTGGTTTTTTCTGTTGTTTTTTTTTGTTGAATAAGCAACAGAAAAGAACAGCAAGGTTTTATAAAATAAGCAGAAGCTCAACTAAAGCTTCTGCTTATTTATTTTTGAAGATAACTATTAATCTGCTTTAGTTGGTTTTTTTTAAATTATATGTTTAGCTTTATTATTAAAAATAATCAGCAACCAATATGAAAATCATTGTCATTGCAGCTTTTGCAATTAGTTTAATCACTAAAAAGCCAGTATCTGCACAGCAGAATTTTTTAAATAATGAAGTTGGGTTTGCAAGTGGAAAGGGTCAGCAGCCTAAAAAACCTACCTTTCAAGTTACCCAGGCATCTTATAATGTGCCAGATGATAAATTGCTTAGAATTTTAAAAAATAATGAAAGGGATTCATATATATCTGTAGGTAAAGTAGTAGGTACAAATACGTTTACTAAAGAAAAAAACCGGATTTATAAATTGCTTTCCCCTGCGCAACTTCAACTTAAAATGAACGATATTGTATTTAATGTGGATACTACCGCACAAAGAGGTTCTTGCACCGTTGTAACTGTGGTTAAATCTATAAATAATTGATTTTCTCCAATACTTCTTTTACCCCTATAAAATTCAGTTCTTTCTGATAAATAACAGATATTTGCCCGCTTAATTTATGCTGCTTAAATGTCTTTAGTTGATTTTTTTACGCCTGTTGATGCCGCACACCTCTTGCCCGAAAACGCTTTTATAAAAGGCCGACTGGGAACTTGCCTAACTGTTTTTACCGAACATTTTCCGGATTTGGAAAACCAAAAACCGGATATGGCCATCATCGGTGTGCAGGAAGACCGAAACGCCGACGGCAACACCGGCTGCGCTTTGGGGCCGGATTACATCCGCGAAAAGCTGTACCAATTGTACGAAGGCGGATATAAAACCAAAATTGCCGATCTGGGCAATATCCGCCGCGGCGAAAAGGTAACGGATACGTACATCGCCTTGAAAACAGTTGTTGCCGAATTAATTAAAATAGACATTTTGCCGGTCATCATCGGCGGCAGCCAGGATTTAACTTATGCACAATATTTGGCTTACGAAGAGCTGGAGCAAAAAGTTGACCTGGTGATTGTAGATGCACATTTGGACATGGAAGACGACCCTTTCCCAGATCAAATTGAAACAACTTCCGCTTCTTACCTCAACAAAATTTTGATGCACGAGCCGGACATGCTGTTCAACTTCAGCAACCTGGGCTACCAAACGTATTTGGTAAACCAGGAACGCTTGCAGATGATGGACAAGCTTTTTTTTGATACGCACCGGCTGGGCAATTTAACAGGGAAAATCCAATCTACAGAACCCATTATCCGCAATGCCAGCATGATAAGTTTTGATGTTGGCGCCATTCGTTCTTCGGATGCTGCGGCTAATTTTAATGCGGTTCCGAATGGTTTTTACGGAGAAGAAGCCTGCCAGATTTGCCGTTACGCGGGTTTTAACGATAAATTAAGTTCGATCGGTTTTTACGAATTTAACCCGGCTTATGATAACAACGGACAAACGGCGATGTTGCTCTCGCAAATGGTTTGGTATTTTACAACCGCAAAAAAGATTTCCCGCTTCACCCCAAATCACAATATTTGATCTACAAAACGAGTTTAAAGCATAAAGAGCACGAGTTGGTTTTTGTAAAAAGTAAAAAGTCTGACCGTTGGTGGATGCAAATCCCATACCCAACGGCTGGTTCAAAAAACGAGCGTTTCCATTTGGTGCCTTGCCATTACGACGATTATTTGCTGGCCGTTTCCGGCGAAATGCCCGATTTGTGGTGGCGCACCTATCAAAAATTAATTTGATTAATTTTGAGCCAATCAATTTTGATGCTTCTTTTATCACCTAAAAATTATTAAATGAAAAAAGTTTTGTTTTTTATGCTGGCCGCTTCGCCTTTCCTGGCCAATGCGCAAACCGGCAATTACGATGTAAAAGGTAAAATTGGTAAGCTAAATGCACCGGCAAAAATGTATTTGATACGCCGTGGAAACAGTAAAATGATACTTGATTCTACTGTTTTATCCAATGGTGTTTTTGAATTCAAAGGAAACACGAACGGCTTCGAACAAGCACATTTATTACTCGATCATAGCGGAATTGGTATTAATAATTTAGGGCCGGGCGATGATGTCAGGAGTTTATATCTGGAAAACGGAAATGTGGTAATTACAGGTGCAGATTCTGTAAAAACAGCCAAAATTACCGGTTCAAAATTAAACGATGACAATGCAAAACTGGCCGCAGCTATAAAACCGGTGTTGGACAAAGCCGTTGTGTTGAACAATGAATACCAAAAAACGCCGGAAGCTGACCGGCCGAAACTGGTTGAAAAATACACAGTGCTGCAAAACGAGCAAAAAGCAGTGCTAAAAAAGTTTATCCAGCAAAACCCGGCTTCTTTTGTAAGTCTGGATGCTTTACATTCTTTTGCCGGCCCGGCCCCGGATTATAATGAAATTATGCCTTTGTTTAGTGTTTTGGCACCCGATATTCAAAATTCAGAAAACGGAAAAGCCTATAAAGCGGCTTTAGATCAATTAAAAGCCACTGCTGTTGGTTCTATCGCGCCGGATTTTACCCAAAACGACCCTTCCGGCAAACCGGTTTCTTTGTCTTCCTTTAAAGGTAAATACGTGTTGCTGGATTTTTGGGCTTCCTGGTGCCAGCCTTGCCGCCAGGAAAACCCGAACGTGGTAAAAGCTTACAATCAGTATAAAACCAAAAACTTTACGGTTTTAGGCGTTTCTTTAGATAAGCCTAACGATAAAGAAGCTTGGTTAAAAGCCATTAAAGATGATGGTTTAACATGGAATCATATTTCCGATTTAAAATATTGGAATAGTGAAGTTGTAGCTTTGTACAGCATTCATGGCATTCCTCAAAACTTTTTAATCGATCCAACTGGAAAAATTATTGCTAAAAATCTACGCGGCGAAGAGTTGGAACAAACCTTGGCGAAACTGCTGAAGTAATAAAAATATAGGGATAAAAGAAGCATCAGGTTTTGAATAAATTTGGATGCTTCTTTTTTATATTGATGCTTCTTTTACCCGGTAAAAATCATCATAACAAATCAAAGCCAATATCTTTTCTAAAAACTCGGCCGTCCCAATAAATTCTTGCTGCATCTAAAGTAGCTTGTTGTACGGCTTCAAATAGCGTGTTTTGCAAACTGGTTATCGCCAAAACCCGTCCGCCAGCAGTTTTAACTTCCTCATTCTCCAGCTTCGTTCCGGCCTGAAAAACAAAGGAGCCGCGTACATTTTCGATTCCGGTGATGGTTTTATCTTTTACATAATCGCCCGGATAACCGGCGGCAACACACATGACCGTTGCCGCAACCTGATCGGAAATTTTTAAGTTGATTTCGTCCAGCTTTTCTTCGGCAACGGCTTGTAAAACTTCTGCCAAATCGTTTTCAATCCGGGGCAAAACGCTTTCCGTTTCCGGGTCGCCCATGCGGCAGTTGTATTCGATCACGTACGGTTCGCCGCCGCAATTCATCAAACCAATAAAAATAAAACCTTTGTACGGGATGTTTTCTTTTTGTAAACCTTGCATCGTTGGGATTACGATGCGTTCTTCCACTTTTTGCATAAAAGCAGCATCGGCAAACGGAACCGGCGAAACAGAACCCATGCCGCCGGTATTTAAACCGGTATCACCTTCGCCAATGCGTTTGTAATCTTTGGCTTCGGGCAAAATTTTGTAATTTTTTCCGTCGGTCAATACGAAAACGGAAAGTTCGATGCCTTGCAAAAACTGTTCGACCACTACTTTCGCACTTGCTTTACCAAACTTGGCATCGCGCAGCATCGAGGTAAATTCGTGTTGCGCTTCTTCCCAACTGGTGCAAATTAAAACGCCTTTCCCGGCTGCCAGTCCGTCGGCTTTTAAAACGATGGGCAAACCATGCGTGGCGAGATAAGCGCGGCCCTGTTCTAAAGTTTCTAACGTAAATGTTTTGGATGCAGCGGTCGGGATGCTGTTTTTAAACATAAAATCTTTAGAAAAATCTTTGCTGCCTTCTAACTGCGCGGCTTGCTTTTGCGGGCCGATAACGGGAATATTTTTAAGCGATTCATCTGCCAGAAAAAAATCGTGGATGCCGTTTACCAAAGGTTCTTCCGGCCCAACCAAAACCAGGTTGATGCTGTTTTTATGCACTAAATTTTTGACCGCTTCAAAATCATTTATGTTGATGTTGACGTTTTGGCCATAAGTTCCGGTCCCGGCATTGCCAGGCGCAATAAATAATTGGTCGCATTTTGGGCTTTGCGATAACTTCCAGGCAAAAGCACTTTCTCTTCCGCCAGAACCAAGGAGCAGGATATTCATGCGGTAAAGATAGAATTTGCGGAAGGAAATGGCGTAGGTTTATTGGAACAACTATCCTTTATAAATCAGGATGGATAACAGTTTTTAGGCCGATAAAATCTTCGTTAAGGGTAGCAATTATTTTATCAAAAAATTCCATAATAGTTGCATAAGTATTATCAAATGAAACTAAAGAAATAACTTGTATTGGAGAGTTTTTAAAATTTTGCTGATATGGAAGGTTATTATCGATAGTGATTAGCGTGGTAAAATTATACTGAAGCATTAATTGCAACAACTCGCCATTTTGCTTGCCCAACCAACGCATATCTTTAGTCGTAGAAACTTCAAACCCTCTGTCAGCAAATCGATATTTTAGTTTTACCGGCAGGTTTTCATCTAATAACAGTTTCATCTAAAATGCTTTCCGGGAATTCAAAATGATTAGCACTCCATGCAATAACACCTTCTGCTTGTTCCAGACTTACGCTTGGAAAATCTTCGAGAAATTCACTGATCGAAATTTCTTTTTGCAAATGCCAAAACAAGCTTTGTACCGGCACACGCGTTCCTTTAAACACTGGTTTCCCAGACATGATGTTTGGATCAACATTGATAAAATCCGATAGCTTTTTCATAATTGCAAATATAATAAAAGGTTGGGTAGTGGTGTTTTAAATGAGGATGATCAGCGAAAAATAAAAGCAAAAAAGACAGTACTAAAAGAAGCATTTGCAATTTCGCAAAAAGTGATCTTGCTAAAGCCAGCAGTTCTCAATCATAATCCGTAATTTTACCTGCCATTATGGCTTCGGTTACCGCTGGCGTAATTGTTGCAAATGGAGTTTTTTATCTAAGAAAGATTACAGCATGTTGGGATTTATCAGTAAACTTTTCGGCAATAAATCGGAAAGGGATGTTAAAGGTGTACAGCCTTTAGTAGAAAAAATAAAAGCAGAGTTTGCAAAGCTGGAGCAAATCAGCAATGACGAACTGCGCGCAAAAACATTGGATTTTAAAGCACGCATTGCATCTGGTTTGGAAAAAACAGACGCGCAAATCAAAGCCGCTAAAGACGAAGCAGAAAACGACCTGTCTTTAGAAGTGAACCGCAAAGTAGAACTTTATACGGAGATTGACAAGCTCGAAAAAGACCGTAACAAAGAACTGGAAGTGGTTTTGATGGAAATTTTGCCGGAAGCTTTTGCGGTGGTAAAAGAAACCGCACGCCGCCTGGCCAACAACAAAACTTTGGAAGTTACGGCAACAGATTTTGACCGGGAATTGGCGTCTTTTAAAAAGAATGTTGTGGTTTCGGGCAATAAAGCCATTCACCATAATACCTGGATGGCTGCCGGAAATGAAGTTACCTGGAACATGGTACATTACGATGTGCAATTGATTGGCGGTATCGTTTTGCATGAGGGAAAAATTGCCGAAATGGCTACCGGTGAGGGTAAAACCTTAGTTGCTACCTTGCCGGCTTACTTAAACGCATTGGCCGGACAAGGTGTACATATTGTAACGGTAAACGATTACCTGGCTCGCCGCGATAGCGAATGGATGGGGCCATTGTATGAGTTTCACGGTTTATTGGTAGATTGTATTGACCGGCACGAACCTAATTCGGAAGAACGCCGCAACGCTTACCTGGCCGATATTACCTTCGGTACAAACAATGAGTTTGGTTTTGACTATTTGCGTGACAATATGACACGCAGCCCGGAAGAATTGGTGCAGCGCAAATTGCATTATGCCATGGTGGATGAAGTGGATTCGGTTTTGATTGATGATGCCCGTACGCCGTTGATTATTTCCGGCCCGATCCCGCGTGGCGACGAACACGAATTTTATGAGTTGAAACCACGCATCGAGCGTTTGGTGAATGCACAAAAAAGCCTGGTAAATACTAAACTAAACGAAGCTAAAAAGCAAATTGCCGAAGGTAAAACCGGGGTGGACGAAGGTGGTTTGGCTTTGTTGCGCGCGCATCGTGGTTTGCCGAAAAGCAAGGCGTTGATTAAGTTTTTGAGTGAGCAAGGCATTAAAACGGTGCTTAACAAAACCGAAAACTACTACATGCAGGACCAGAACAAGGAAATGCCAACAGTTGATTCTGAACTGTATTTTGTCATTGACGAAAAAAACAACCAGGTAGAACTGACCGAAAAAGGCATTGAACTGATTACCACTTCTGGCGAAGACCCGCATTTCTTTGTGATGCCGGACGTAGGGACAGAAGTTGCCGAAATTGAAAAATCAAGCTTATCCGGCGAAGAAAAAGTAGCGAAGAAAGATGAGTTGATGCGCGATTTTTCAATCAAATCAGAGCGCATCCATTCGGTTAACCAATTGCTTAAAGCTTATACTTTGTTTGAGCGCGATACCGAATACATTCTGGACGATGGCAAAGTAAAAATTGTAGATGAGCAAACCGGCCGTGTGCTGGATGGCCGTCGTTATTCGGATGGTTTGCACCAGGCTATCGAAGCCAAAGAAAACGTGAAAGTAGAAGATGCCTCGCAAACTTTTGCCACGGTTACCTTGCAAAACTACTTCCGGATGTACCACAAATTGTGCGGTATGACGGGTACTGCCGTTACAGAAGCTGGTGAATTCTGGGAAATTTACAAACTGGACGTGGTTGAAATCCCAACCAATACACCAGCAAGCCGCGAAGACCGCCAGGATTTGGTTTACCGAACCATGCGCGAAAAATACAATGCTGTTGCTGATGAAATTGTGAACTTAACCCAAGCCGGAAGGCCGGTTTTGGTAGGTACAACTTCGGTAGAAATTTCTGAATTGTTAAGCCGGATGTTGAAACTGCGCGGTATCAAACACAATGTTTTGAACGCAAAAATGCACCAACGGGAAGCGGAAATTGTAGCCGAGGCAGGTAAAAGAAGCACCGTTACGATTGCCACCAACATGGCCGGCCGCGGTACGGATATTAAACTGGGCGAAGGCGTAAAAGAAGTTGGCGGTTTGGCCATTGTGGGTACAGAACGCCACGAATCCCGCCGGGTTGACAGGCAATTGCGCGGTCGTTCCGGTCGTCAGGGCGATCCGGGTTCTTCCCAGTTCTTTGTTTCGCTGGAAGATGATTTGATGCGTTTGTTCGGTTCAGAGCGCATTTCGGGCCTGATGGTTCGGATGGGAATTGAAGAAGGCGAAGTGATCCAACATTCGATGATTACCAAATCCATTGAACGTGCGCAGAAAAAAGTAGAAGAGAACAACTTTGGCATCCGTAAGCGTTTGTTGGAATACGATGACGTGATGAACTCGCAGCGTACCGTAATTTATACGCGCCGTAAAAATGCGTTGTTTGGCGAACGTTTGGATGTGGATTTGAACAATACCATTTTTGATGTAACAGAAGATGTAGTTACCGAATTTAAAGATGCAAACAATTACGAAGGTTTCCAGTTGGAAATGATCCGTTTGTTTTCGGTAGATACGGCAATTACCCATGATGATTTCACAGCTAAAACAACGCCTGTTTTGGTGGAAACTGCTTTCCACGAAATCAACGAATATTACAAACGCAAATCAGAAGCGATAGCCAAACAAGCTTATCCGGTTTTAAAAGACGTTTACGATACGCGCGGCAACATGATCGAAAATATTATTGTTCCGTTTACCGATGGCGTTCATGGTATCCAAATCGCCGTTCCGTTGCAAAAAGCGGTGGAAAATGAAGGGCATGAAGTGGTTAAATCGTTTGAGAAAAACGTAGTTTTAACCTTTATTGATGATGCCTGGAAAGAGCATTTGCGCGAAATGGACGAGTTGAAACAATCGGTACAAAACGCAGTTTACGAGCAAAAAGACCCGTTGTTGGTTTACAAGTTTGAAGCCTTTGAGTTGTTCCGCCAGATGCTTTCCAACGTCAACAAAGAAATTGTAAGTTTCTTGTTTAAAGGAGGCATTCCGGTTCAGCAACAACCGGAAGAAATCCGCGAAGCAAGGCCGGAACCAAAATTGGATATGCGCCAAATG
>CAXTKQ010000072.1:0-15554 GCA_964244955.1 uncultured Sphingobacteriaceae bacterium
CCCATGCTGTGGCCAATCAGCGATACTGTTTTTACCGGCATAAAATTGGCGCCGCTGGTGGCAAAATCAATCACCAGTTTTAAATCTTCCAGTTCGATGGAAAAAGTATTGTCGCTGAAAGCTTCCAAATCAACAAAATCCAAAGGGTGTTCAGGCGTGGTGCCGTTGTGCGAAAAGTTGAACTTTAAGAAGCGGAAACCTTGTTCGGCAAAATACTGCGCCACTAAATTATGTGTTCCCCAATCTTTAAAGCCTTTAAAACCATGGGCAAAAATGACCAAAGGGGCCTGTTTGTTGCGGATATCGTAAGTGATGTCGGCAAGCATATTGCGGCCAAAAGAGCCGGGGATTAAAAAGGTTTCCTGTTTGATGTATTGGTTCATGTTGATGCTTCTTTTATCGGGTAAAATTAGTTATTGTTGGGAAGAGTCTTTCGGCAAATACAGGATGAACGTTGGCGCTTTGTCATTTCGATCCGAAGGGAGAAATCTTCTTTCAATTAGAAGTGCTGAACATATCGCTTTGATGAAGATTTCTCCCTTCGGGTCGAAATGACAAAAAAACGCAAAATGACAAAAACAGATCATGCTTCTTTTATCCACCTAAAACCCGCAACTCACAACCCGCAACTGAAGACTAATCTTCCCGGTGCCAAAACGCCCAGGCAATTAAAACCCCTTGCAACGGTAAACGTATCCAGGCAACAATTTTGGTAACCAGCCATTTCCCCAACATAAAAGGCGCAATTTGGATCATGTAGATATGTGCCGGAACAAAAGCAACCAGCATTAAAACGATACCATAAACGGCGTATTGGCGCGTTGTTTTAAAGATCAGCATCAGGCCAAAAAGCAGCTCAAAAAAACCGGCCAGCAAATTTAACAGCTTCGGAAAAGGCAGGTAAGGCGGTATCAGTTTTAAATACCCGTTTGGGTTTGCAAAATGGTTTGTGCCGCCAACCAGGTACAGCGCAACGAGCAAAAGCAGGCTGGTTTTTTTTAGTTTGGACATAAAACCAGTATCGGGATTTTAGCCGAAACAGGAAAAATTAAATAGCAATTTACTTGCAAATAATACGGTTTAGCTTCTATTTAAATGCATTCTAAATAAAAGTGTTTGACAAAGCATTGACACTGCTGCTAACTGCTGTTAGTACTTTTGTCATTGTCTTTTATAACAGAAGCCTTGAATTATCTAAAAGTTATTGCCTTTACACACAAACAGATTGAACTGAAGGAACTGGGCAAACTGGTGATCTGTCAAGACAGTATTACGTCTAAACTGCAACGGGCCAAAGAGCATTTTAATATCCCGGAGATTTTTTACCTCGCTACCTGCAACCGGGTAGAATTTGTGATGGCCACGGCGCAGGAAATAGATAAAGCGTTTGCCCGCAAATTTATCGAATTTATGGAAATCGGGCTTGGTTCGCATTACTTAGACACTTTTATTTCCGGCGCTTCCATTTACGAAGAAAAAGAGGCTTTAAACCATTTGCTGCGCACTTCCTGCTCGATGGAAAGTTTGGTGGTGGGCGAAAAAGAAATCCTGGCGCAAATGCGCAAAGCTTACGAAACCTGCCGTGCTGCACAACTTACCGGCGATTATTTGCGCATGGTGATGAACCACGTGGTAAAAACAGCAAAAGAAGTTTACACTGATACCAATATTTCGCGCAACCCAATTTCGGTGGTTTCTTTAGCTTACCGCAAACTGCGCGAACTAAACCTGGCTTCCAACGCCCGCATCCTGATTATCGGTGCCGGCGAAACCAATAAAAATATTTCAAAGTATTTGCAAAAACACAAGTATTCCAACTTTGCTGTTTTTAACCGAACAAAATCCAAAGCCAATGAACTGGCAGGTGAGCTGAAAGGCAAGGCATTTAACCTGGCCGACCTGGCTAATTACCGTGAAGGTTTTGATGTGATCATCACTTGCACTTCTTCGGTTGAGCCGATCATCACCAAAGAGATTTACCAGGTTTTGCTGAACGGCGAGACCAGCCGCAAAACGATTGTTGATTTGGCCGTGCCGAACGATACCGCTGCAGAAGTGATCGAACAATTTCCAGTCAATTATATTGAAGTGCATACGCTGAACGAGCTTTCCAAGAGTAATTTGCAGGAACGTTACCAGGAATTGATCCATGCCGAAAAGATCATTGAGCAAAACCTGATCGAATTTGTGCCCGTTTTAAAGCAGCGCCGCATTGAAGTGGCCATGCGCGAAGTGCCACAAAAAATCAAGGAAATCCGTAAAACGGCCGTAAGCTGTGTTTTTGCAGATGAAATTGAAATGATGGATTTGCAATCGCGCGAAATTTTGGAAAAGGTGATCAACTACATGGAAAAAAAATACATTAGCGTACCGATGCGCATGGCAAAAGAAATTATGCTGCGCGATGACAACTGACCTGTAAAAGGTTTCGTGCTGATGCTGAAGTTGGTTAAACTTTTTTAGGCCGATGCTTCTTTTACCTTATAAAAATTGGTGCATATACCGGCTTGAACAAACTAAAAACCAGGCAATGCCAATTTTTAGGCGATAAAAGAAGCATGGTGCAAAGCACAAACGGATAACTTTAAACAAGCCCTTTATTTATCGTCAGAAAAGTTCAATTTCTATAGATAAATCCCCGTAAAATTTCTTAAACAGCTACCTTTGCGCACATTTTAACAGCAAAACTTTGAACAGAAAAATCACCATAGGAACACGCGGAAGCGATTTGGCTTTGTGGCAGGCCAACTTTGTGAAAGACCGTTTGGCCGAAATTAATGTTCAGGCAGCGCTTAAAATCATCAAAACACAAGGCGACCGTATTTTAAACCTGAGTTTTGATAAACTGGAAGGCAAAGGTTTTTTTACCAAAGAACTGGAAGAAGAACTGCTTGCCGGAACAATTGACCTGGCCGTACATTCGCACAAAGATTTGCCGACCGAAAACCCGCCGGGACTGATCGTTGCCGCTGTTTCTGAGCGCGAAGATCCATCCGAATTGTTGTTGATTTTGAAAGATTGTGTGGACGTGAGGCAAAAGCTTTCGGTAAAATTTGGCGGTTTGGTAGGCACTTCTTCCAACAGAAGAAAAGCACAATTGCTGGCTGTTCGCCCGGATTTTGAGATTGACGAATTGCGCGGCAACGTGCCAACACGAATCCAGAAATTACGGAACGAAGAGTACGATGCCATTATGCTGGCCAAGGCCGGTGTAAGCCGTTTAGGTTTGGATTTGAGCGATTTGCATGTAGAAGAAATCGGCCCGACAGAATTTATCCCCGCGCCGGCACAAGGTGTTTTAGCCATTCAAATCCGTGAAAACGACAAAGAGTTATTCGATGTTTTGCAGGCTTTAAACCATCCCGAAGTAGCCGAAGCTTTAGCTGTTGAACGCAAAGTATTGCGCTTGTTTGGCGGCGGCTGCCATTTGCCTTTGGGCTGTTATTGCCGTAAAGGGATGGCGTTTTCCAGGTTTTTACTTCCAAAGCAAACGCCGAAGACGAAAAAGTGCCCGACCGTTATTTTACCGAAGCGCAAAGCACGGAAGGTTTGCCCGAAAAAATTGTGGCTAAATTTAACAATGGCCGCCAGTTGCCTGGTGCTGTTTTTATCTCGCGTGATTTATCGGCACAAAGTTATTTCCGTAAAGCACTCGAAAAACATGGGATTGAGATTGAAGCACGTTCGTTGATACGCACTGTTCCGATTATCACCAAGCTGGATTCTTACATTGTAAGGAACGTGGACTGGGTATTTTTTACCAGTAAAAACGGTGTTGAATATTTTTTCAACCTGCAGCCTCAATTACCCAAAAAAGTAAAATTTGGGGTGATGGGCAGCGGATCGGAAAGCGCATTACGTGCAATTGGTTACCGCGCTAATTATGTGGGCGAAAGTGTGGACAGCACCGAAGTTGCAGCCGAATTTGCCAAATTAGCCAACGGCACCACCATTTTATTTCCGGCTGCCGAAGATCCTTTGCGCAGTATTCACCAGGCATTATCACATGAAACTAAAATTATTGATTTGCCGGTTTACGAAACGGTTTTGGAAGACCATCCAGCAGCATCCGCGGCCGATGTTTTGATTTTTACCAGTCCTTCCAACGTTGAAGCTTATTTTGCGGATAATTTGTTGGAAGTTGGCCAGCAGGTGATCGCCATCGGCAAATCCACCGGAAAAAAGTTGGAAGAAAACAATGTAAAATATATGCTGCCGTATTCGCCGGACGAAGTTGGTTTGGCAGAAGCGGTGTTTGGGTTGGAAGTGTGAGGAGAGCGGTCAGCTTTCGGCAATCAGCTTTCGGCAGCCTAAAATACAATCAGCACTAAAAATTAACCGATAAAAACAGTATGTCAGCCAATTGCTGACAGCTAAAAGCTAATAACTCCTTATGCTCCAAAGACCAAGAAGAAACCGGAAATCAGAAGTCATCCGCCAAATGGTGCAGGAAACTGTTTTGCAGCCGGCCAACCTGATTTTTCCGTTGTTTATTGTAGATGGAAACGCGCAGAAAACCGAAGTGAATTCGATGCCGGGCATTTTCCGTCATTCCATTGATCATTTGCTGCGCGAAGTGGAAAGCTGCGTCAAACTTGGTTTGAAAGCTTTTGACCTTTTCCCCAACATTGAAGAATCTTTAAAAGATAAATACGCAACCGAAAGTTATCGCGAAAACAGTTTGTATTTAAGGGCGATAAAAGAAGTAAAGCAAAACTTTCCTGAAGTTTGCGTGGTTACAGATGTGGCGATGGATCCTTACAGCTCTGACGGGCACGACGGAATTGTAGAAAACGGCGAGATTTTGAACGACGAAACGCTGGAAGTTTTAGGCAAAATGGCTTTGGCACATGCCCATGCCGGTGCCGATATTATTGCGCCTTCGGATATGATGGATGGCCGTGTTGGCTACATCCGCCAGGTTTTGGATGATAATAAGTTCACCAACGTTTCCATCATGTCGTACGCGGCAAAATATGCCAGCGCATTTTACGGGCCGTTCCGCGATGCTTTAAAATCTGCCCCAAAACATGGCGATAAAAAAAGCTACCAAATGAACCCGGCCAACCAGCGCGAGGCATTGATTGAAGCGCGTTTGGACGAGGAAGAAGGCGCCGATTTTTTAATGGTAAAACCAGCATTGCCGTATTTGGATGTGATTAAATTGCTGCACGAAAACTCGGAATTGCCCATTGCCGCTTATAATGTAAGCGGCGAATATGCGATGATCAAAGCTGCCGTAAAAAATGGTTGGCTGGATGAGCAGCGTGCAACGATGGAAGTTTTGCTAAGCATCCGCCGTGCGGGCGCAACTTCTATTTTAACTTATCACGCCAAAGAAGTGCTGGAAAAAGGATGGCTTTAGAAAAGGTAAAAGGATAAGGGTTGAAAGGTTAAAGGAACTGACAACCGGCAACAAAGAACTGACAACTGAACAAAACAATGTTTGATTCAATAAAAAAAAGGTTTTCATCAACAGAAACAGAAGAATTAACGGTGCATCCGGCAGGAAAACCGGATATCAGCCGCGAAAAATCTGCGGAGCTGTACGAGAAAGCCAAAACTTATTTTCCGGGTGGCGTTAATTCGCCTGTCCGCGCTTTTAAATCTGTTTATGGCACGCCTTTGTTTATCCAAAAAGGTGATGGCTGCCATATTTGGGATGCCGACGGAAACCAGTTTATAGATTTCTGCGGATCGTGGGGGCCGTTAATTTTGGGTCATAACAATGCTAAAGTACGCGAAAAGGTAACCGAAACGATGCAAAACGGCATGTCTTTCGGTGCGCCAACCGCTTTAGAAAACGACTTGGCCGAATTGATTTTAAAGCACAACAAATACATCCAGAAATTGCGTTTCGTAAGTTCGGGAACGGAAGCGGTGATGTCGGCCATCCGTTTGGCCCGCGGTTATACCAAGCGCGATAAAATATTAAAATTTGAAGGCTGTTACCACGGCCACGTAGATTCTTTGCTGGTAAAAGCAGGTTCGGGTTTGGTTACTTTTGGCGAAACTTCTTCGGCCGGCGTACCTAAATCTTTTGCTGACGAAACGATTGTGGTTCCGTTAAATGACCGTAATGCTTTAAAATTGGCTTTCGAGGAATTCAAAGATCAAGTTGCGGCCGTCATCATCGAACCTATCCCGGCAAATAATGGTTTGTTGTTGCAGGAAAAAGAGTTTTTGCAATACGTCCGGAAAATTTGTACGGTAAACGAAGCATTGCTCATTTTTGATGAAGTAATCTCTGGTTTCCGTGTAGGTTTTGAAGGCGCAGCAGGTTATTACCAAATTGCGCCCGACATCATCACTTACGGCAAAATTATCGGCGGCGGTTTGCCTGTTGGCGCTTATGGTTCCTCCGCAGAAATTATGTCGAATATTTCTCCCGAAGGTTCGGTTTATCAAGCCGGAACTTTATCGGGAAATCCGGTTGCAATGTCGGCCGGGATTGCACAGTTAAGTGAACTGGCAAAATCAGGTTTTTACAAAGATCTGAATGCGAAAGCAGAAGAGTTTGCAGATTCTATCCAAAGATACGCGACTGCAAAAAACTACAAGCTGAAAGTTTTTCATATCGGGTCTATTTTTTGGTTTGCCTTTACCGATAAACCCAGCATTCGCCGTGCCGATGAAATTGATCCGGCAAGCATGGAAAAATTTAAAGTCTTTCATCGAGAGTTGCTGAACCGTGGAATTTATATCGGCCCGTCTGGTTATGAGGTTGGTTTTGTTTCTTCGGCACATACCAAGATTGATTTGGAAAAAGCAAAACGCACGATATTTGAAAGCCTGGATTTTGTATTCAGAAATAAATAACTTTATGCTTCTTTTATCACCTAAAAATTCATGTCGCTTAAATTGATCATGCGCAAACCATTCTTTATCTTCTACTTCCTTACTTTTTACACACTTGCCGAACTGCTTTGGTGGAGCGTTTTGCTGGTGCGTTCGCAACCAAACCGGATTGCGATGATTTTGGGCGAACTTTCAGTTTTTATTGTAGTTTTTTCGGTTGGTGCTTACTTTTTGCATAAATCCATTAACTCTGAAAGGCGTTTGCACCAGCAGCAAAAAAACTTTTTGTTGTCGGTTACGCACGAGTTGAAATCACCGCTGGCTTCGATAAAATTGTATCTGCAAACTATTCAAAAGCGCGACCTGGACCGCGAGCAGCAGTTAAATTTTGTGGGAAAATGTTTGATTGATATCGAACGGTTGAACGACATGGTGGAAAACATGCTGATTGCTTCGCGCATTGACAACAGCTCTTACACTTTCCCGAAAGAAAAGTTTAATTTGTCAGAACTGGTCCAAACCATTGTCAACCGTTTACAAATCAACAAATGCGATTGCAACCAGCAGGTTATTGCTGCGGAAGTTGATCCGGGAATTGAAATTGTGGGCGATAAATTTGCCCTGTCTTCCATGATCAATAACCTGGTTGAAAACGCCATTAAATATTCAGGCCCCTGCGAAGTGGTAGAAGTAAAGCTGCGGCGCAAAGAACAATCGGTACATTTGATGGTTGCAGATCATGGTATCGGCATTGCCGATGCTGAAAAACCGCGCATTTTCGAAAAATTTTACCGCGTTGGCAACGAAGATACGCGCAATACCAAAGGTACAGGTTTGGGCTTATTCATCGTAAAACACGTGTTGGATAAGCACGAAGCCACGATAAAAGTGCGCGACAACAAACCTTCGGGCAGTGTATTTGAAGTTGTTTTTGGATAAAACCTAACCACCATTAAACCAACAATATGAGCAAGAAAAGAATTTTACTGGTAGAAGATGAAGAGCATTTGCTCGAAGCCATCAAACTAAACCTGGAACTGGAAGGGTACAAAGTTTCGACTGCTGTTAACGGAAAAAAAGCGTTGCAGATTTTTAAAGAAGAACGTTTTAACCTGATCGTTCTGGATGTGATGCTGCCCGAAATTGATGGTTTCCAAGTAGCCGAAACCATTCGATTGGAAAATTCGGAAGTGCCGATCATGTTTTTAACGGCAAAAAACACCAATGAAGACCGCGTTAACGGTTTAAAAAAAGGCGCCGACGATTATCTAACCAAACCTTTTAATTTGGAAGAATTGATTCTTCGTGTTAATAATCTCGTAAAAAGAGGGTTAAAAGGTGATGAACTGAAAGAGTTTAACAGCTATAAAATTGGCGATAAAACGATTCATTTTAATTCTTTCGAGCTGATTAACGATGATGGTTCCATCACGCCGCTTACCAAAAAGGAAACGATGCTGCTTAAACTGCTGATCGAACGCCGGAACGATGCCGTATCGCGCGAGCAAATTTTGGAAACCGTTTGGAATTATGATGTTTATCCGTCAACCAGAACGATTGACAACTTCATCCTCACGTTCCGTAAATATTTTGAACCCGATCCCAAAAACCCGGTTTATTTTCATTCCATCCGCGGCGTAGGCTATAAATTCACCGATCACAGTTAATGTTTACAAACCGGGCACGGCAACTGGTTATTGCAGTTTTTATTTTGGTTTTGCTGTTCAGCATTTACGAGCGGGCTTTCGAAATTTCGGGCATTGCTTTGTTGGCCATCGGCGTTTTGCTTTGGGGTTATTTTAAGGAAGGAACCGTGATTTTGGCGGCCAAAGATTTCCACGATAAAAACTACGAACAAACAGAAACTTTGCTTCGGCAGATAGCCCGTCCTGATTTATTAGCCAAGAAACGGCGTGGTTATTACGAATACATGATGGGTGGGATTGCTTTGCAAAAACAGGATTTTGAAGCAGCAGAAAAACATTACGAAATTGCAGCCCAATATCCGTTGCGTTCTGTAAATGACCATGTTGCTGCTTTGGTTCATGTGGCCAACATCAGTTTACGAAACCATCGTTTTGATAAAGCCGAAGCTTATCTCGGCCTCGCTAAAAAACAGGAAAGCAATTTGACGGCCAAGATGCGCGAAGTGATTTTAAAACTCGAACAAGAAATTAAACAACGAAAAAAATAGCCGATGCTTCTTTTATCTGCCTAAAATTTACAACCCGCAACTCACGAGCTTCAACTGAACCAATGCTTCTTTTATCCACCTAAAACTTGCGACCCGCAACTCACAACTGAACCAGTGCTTCTTTTATCGGTCAAAAATTTACAACATATAACTTTCAACCCACAACTTCCTCAATGACGAACACTTTACTGCTTGATGCTGCTTTTTCTAAACCAACCGAACGTCCGCCTGTGTGGATGATGCGCCAGGCCGGCCGTTTTATGCCGCAATATTGGGAAATCAAGAACAAATATTCTTTTTTGGAGATGTGCAAAACGCCCGAAATTGCGGCCGATGTAACGATGTTGCCGGTTGATTTGCTGGATGTGGATGCCGCTATTTTGTTCTCCGATATTTTGGTTACCGGCGAAGCGATGGGCGGCGATTTAAGTTTTACACAAGGCGTTGGCCCGCGGTTTGCAAATCCGGTTCGTACGGTTCAAAACGTTGATGCTTTGGAAACCGAAGTTGGTGATCGTTTACAATATGTTGCCGATGCGATCAAAGTGATCCAACAGCGATTAAATGGTAAAATTCCTTTGATTGGGTTTGCCGGCGCGCCTTTTACGGTAATGAGTTATCTGGTGGAAGGCGGATCTTCCAAAGATTTCAAACTAACCAAACTGATGCTGCACAACGAGCCGGAACTGGCGCATCGTTTATTGGCCAAAATTGCAACCGTTACGGCCGATTATTTGAATTTGCAAATTGCAGCAGGTGTAAACGCCGTCCAAATTTTTGATAGTTGGGCACAAGCTTTAAGTTGGGATGATTATACCGAATTTTCGCACCGATATATTGAAGAAATCATCAGCAAACTAAACCGAAAGGATATTCGGGTGATTTCGTTTTGCAAAGGAAGTTCTGTTTTTGCGCCGTTAATGGCCGAAGCAAAACCTGATGTGGTTTCGATTGACTGGAACGTGGATTTGTTGGACATTAAAAAAAGGTTACCAAAAGGAGTAGCGGTTCAAGGAAACCTGGATCCGCATATTTTGTATGCCGATAAAAAGGTAATTAAAGAACGAATCCATAAACTGTTTGAAAGGATGCGCGGCGAAAATGGGTTTATTTTTAACCTTGGCCACGGCATTATGCCCGATATTCCTTTTGACAATGTAAAGTACGCGGTGGAAGTGATCAAGGAATTTCGGTATTAAGATAGTTATTTATTCGTCGCTCTGTCATCTCGACGATAGGAGAGATCTTCATTGAAGCGAATCATTGAAAAGTTGAAAGAGGATTTCTCCCTACGGTTCGAAATGACAGCAAAACAGGAATGACAAACACCTAAAAAACAAGCATAAAAGAAGCATCAATGTATTATTACCTCAAAGCCGTCCATATCATTTTTGTAGTTAGCTGGATGGCTGGGCTTTTTTATGTTGTGCGCTTGTTTATCTACCATACCGAAGCCAAAGAACGGCCGGAAGCAGAACAAAAAATTTTGTTTCCGCAGTTTGAGATGATGCAACGGAAGCTGTTTAATATCATTACAACACCTGCTATGCTGTTAACATTGACAGCAGGAATTTGGATGGTTTGTATTACGCCAGGTTGGTTGCAACAAGGTTGGTTGCATGTAAAATTAGGCTTTGTTTTGGGGTTGATTGTTTACCATTTCATCTGCCAGAACATGATGCAGCAAATGCGAAAAGGCGTTTTTAAATATACTTCCACACAATTACGTATTTGGAATGAAGTTGCAACTATACTTCTTTTTGCCATTGTTTTTTTGGCCGTGCTTAAAAGTGCGGTAAATTGGATTTATGGCGTAATTGGATTATTGATGTTCTCGCTGATTATTATGTCGGCGGTTAAG
This sequence comes from uncultured Sphingobacteriaceae bacterium, assembly GCA_964244955.1. Taxonomy (GTDB): domain Bacteria; phylum Bacteroidota; class Bacteroidia; order Sphingobacteriales; family Sphingobacteriaceae; genus Mucilaginibacter_A. Next base: position 10,854 of record CAXTKQ010000072.1, read on the forward strand.
GTTTACAAGTATTACCGATTGAAGAAGTAGAAGTTTAGTTAGATACGGCTTCAAAAAACAATTCTAATTTCTGCGGATCAAGTTTTTGGTTTGTACGAACGCTACTGCATAAGTCTAATCCGAAAGGTTGTACTGCTTCAATCGCGCTACGCACGTTTGCTGCATTTAAACCGCCCGCCAGAAAAACCGGAACTTTTACTTGCTCCACAATTTTACGGCTGAGTACCCAATTGTGGGTTCTGCCTGTTCCGCCTAATTCTTTAACTGCTAAGTTGGGATTGCCGCTATCTAAAAGTAAAGCATCAACTTGTTCCGAAATTGCAAGGGCTTCATCAATCGTTCGTTCATCAATTACATGGATTACTTGTACCAATTTCACTGCTGGTAATGCTGTTTTTATTGTGTGATAATTCCCAACTTTCAATTCATCTACAATTTGGATCGTATTGGTTAAAGTGCGGTAATGATGTTGGATAATTTCATCGGCATTAGTCTCGCAAGTGAGCATAAAAGTTGCAACCGGCGGCGGGACATATTTTGCAATTTCAGCAATCAAATCATCCGAAATGGTGCCTGGCCCGCTTGGCATCCTGGCAACTAAACCCAAAGCATCCGCACCAAAACTGATCGCTATTTGTGCTTCATCTTTAGAACTGATGCAGCATATTTTTATTCGTGGCGGCATGGTTAGTTAATAAAGGCAAATGCTTCGTTTAGCCATCGTTTTTAAACGAAGACGAAGTCAAATTAATTTCAAATCAGAGTTTGCGGAAATAGAAGTAAAATCCCTATCATCATGTATTAGGAAGGCATTATTATGTATAGCATACATTGCGATTAAACAATCATTAGGTTTTCTAATTGTTATACCTTTTTTTCGAAGTAACCTGTATAAATAAGCAGCTTGTGTAGCTAAAGCATAAGGTTCATTATTCAAACGGATAAGCGTTTCAAAATAAGCTTCGATATTTTTAAATTCCCTTTCTACCGGAATTCCTTGTAATACTTCCTGGACAATAATTGGGCAAACCGCTATCTGTATCGCATTAAGGTTTTCTTTTAAAAACACACTGTTTTTTGTTAAAATACCTTTAAAAGAATTTACCCAAGCAGAGGTGTCCACCAAAAAAATGTCGTTACTTGAAGGCTTCTTCATCTATTTGAATTTTTCCCCAAAAATCAAGCAGCTTTTCCTGGTTTTTCATTCGCACAAATAATTCTAAAGCTTTTTCTACCACCTGTTTTTTAGTTTTGGAATTTCCTGCTTTCAGGGCTTTTTCCATCAACTCGTCGTTAATTTCTATGTTAGTCCTCATGTGTATAAATTTTTATAAAGGTACACAATTAAAGATTTAAAAATAGCGCGTCATACTAACGCACCATCTTCCCATCTTTCCAAACCATCCGTACTTCTTTTACCGCCTTAATTTCATTGGCGGGGTTTCCTTCCACCGAAACCAAATCTGCCAGAAAACCAACTTTAATTTGCCCCAAATTTTGCAACTTAAAAACAGCAGCGTTTACCGAAGTGGCCGAACGCAAAACATCAATCGGTTTCATGCCGTATTCTACCATCAGCAGCATTTCTTTCGAGTTTTCGCCATGTGGAAAAACGCCCACATCGCCGCCCATGCAAATGGTTACGCCTGCATTTAAGGCTTCGGTAAAAATTAAATGTTTGTGTTTTACGCCCTCGGGTTCCGGGTCAACGCCTTTTTTCCAGCCGCGGTAACCGGAAATGGACTCGGTTGCGGCCAAAGTTGGGCAAAGTGCGATGCCTTTTGCCTTCATCATTTTAAACAGTTCGGGTGTGCCGCCGTCGCCGTGCTCGATGGTTGTTACGCCTGCGGCTATGGCACGGCGCGTCCCTTCTGTTGTGCTGGAATGTACGGCAACTATCCGGCCGCTGCTGCTGGCAACTTCAACAGCTTTTTTTAATTCTTCTTCGGTAAAAGTTGGTGCGGCGGTTTCGTTCAACCCCCAGCGGTAATCGGCGTAAAGCTTCACCACATCGGCACCATGGCCAATTTGCGAACGCACCGCACGAGTAATGCCTTCCATTCCGTCTGCTTCTTCGGCACCTTTCGGGATAACGGCTTCGGTTACCGCACTTTTTGGCCCGTAACTTCCGGTTGCCACAATGGCGCGCGTGGCAACCAGCATCCGCGGGCCCGGGATCACGCCTTTTTCAATCGCTGCTTTTAAGCCAACATCATCATAGCCTGCGCCTTCGGTCCCCAAATCGCGTACCGTTGTAAAACCCGCCATCAAAGTTGCTTTGGCATGTTCAACCGCCCGGGCTGTCCGTTCGGCGCGGCTTTCGGTCAAAACCTGATCGTTCCAAGTCGTTTCGTTGTAAGGATGCAAAAACAAATGCGAATGCCCTTCAATCAACCCCGGCAAAAGTGTTTGTCCTTTTAAATCAATTGTTTCTGCAGTTGCCGGCACGTTTATTTGCCGGGCATCGCCAACCGCTTCAATTTTATTGTCTTTAATCAAGACCCACCAGCCTTCGTGCATTTGCTGCCCGTCGAAAACGCGGTCGGGCTTTAATAAAGTTAATTTTTGGGCGAAGGAGGAATTGGATAAAAAAATTAAAATCCCGAAAAGCAGTCGTTTCATATTGCTAAATGTAAACCAATTTTAGGTGGATAAAAGAAGCATCGGCACTAAAGCTTTCTATCTAACCTAAAAATTACAAGCAGGGAAATAAACTGATGCTTCTTTTACAGCATAAATTTCAGGGAATCGTGTTTAACCTCAAACCTCAAACCTCAAACCTCGCTCACTTGTGGTTTTTGTTCCAGCCAAATTTGATCTTGCCGTTATCGCCGTCAGAGGCTAAAATATGCAAAACGATTCCTTTCATGCGCCTGTCTTGTTTTTCCTGCTGGTTGGTAATACCTTCATCTTTTTTGGGGTTTCGCAGCGGTACGTCCAACGCAATATTGGTCCCGTTGGTAAAGCCGTACACGCCGGCCACGTTCATGTTCAATACGCTCGAATTGATCATCATCGGGTTGATGGTAATTTTATCGCCATGCAGATCAAACCTGCCGTTCAGGTTATCAATCTGAATATTCCTGACATCGCGGAACGGAAAAGCAAATTTGCCAACGCTAACAATCGGGTCAAAATCAATCAAAGCACCTTTTTTTAAGTTGAGGTTTACCGTTCCGTTGATAGAATGCGGAACAATTTTTCCCTGATTGGTCAAATTCCCCGAGATGTTGGATTTGAGCGAAAGAAAGCCGCGCAGGTTTTTGTAGTTGAAACCCTGGATGCCAAAATTATCAAACGAATAAAAAAAGTTACTGATGTTCACGTTGTTAACGTTTGTGTTGATGGCGAAGTGGTTGGTTGCGCCATTTTGCGAAATCGTTCCGTTGAGGCTGACCGAACCGCCTGCATTTTTAACGCTTACATTTTTAAGTTGGATGCCATTTTCGGAAAGCAGCAGGTCGGCGTTCACATCGGTTGCCAAAAATTTATAATAGTAAGCTTTGTCCACACGGATTTGCATATCGGCTTTGCCTTTTTCTAAAACCGTGTTTAACTGGTCAACAAAATTGCTGTTGCTTTTTTTCTTTTTTGGGCGGATGCTTCTTTTATCGGATAAAAATCCTAAAAACTCGCCCAGGTACATTTGCGGGCTGCGGATTTGCCAGTTCACCAAAATCTTTTCCGGGTCGGTATAATACAAGTTCATAAAGTTGCGCACGCTGCCTTCCATAAAAACAATGCTTTTCCCGCTTTGCAAATGGATGTTTTTGAGGAACAAATCGTTGCCGGTAATATTTAACGAAATGGACGTGTTTTTAAAGCTCAGCTTGCGCGGCACATAGTTTACATCCGCATTTTTAATGTTTACATAACCGCTGACTACTGGTTTTACCAGCTTAAAATTTACAATATCGGCTTTGTAATTAAATTTCAGGTCGGCCGTCCCTCTGTTAAAATTAAGGGTTTCTTCAAACAAATGGTTCAAACGGTTTACGGCAAATTTGGAACGGAAAGTCCCGGTTGCAACTGGTTTTTCCAAATTGCTGATGATGCCGGTATCAACGGTGAACGGAACCTGCTCATAATTTCCGCTGAGGCGGTAAAGTTTTATAGCCGAGTTTTGGTCAGACAAACCTTCTCCAATCGCATAATTATTGGTGTAAGAACCCTGAAAAGTACAACTGTCAACCGTGCCGCCGGGCGTGGTAAGCGTATTGTTTTTTACGGCACAGCTTACGTCAATTGCCGGGTCGCCGCCACTGCTAAAATTACCGGCAAGGATGGCTTTTACGGTAATCGGGTTTTTTAAATCATACAAGTTAAGGTGCGAGGCAATATTTGGCGCCAGCAAAGCCGAGGCATGTTTCCATAAAATTTCCTTTGCGGCAATGTGGATGGCAAAGCCGCCTGCATTTTTTACCGTGTTAAAATTAGCGCTGATGGTAAAAGGGTCGCCGCCGATGTTCAGCACGTTTGGTTCAACCGTAATCACGCCTGTTTCTGCCTGATAATTTGCTGCAATAGTGCCTTCAAGCATTTTGTTTTTGATGAAACTTCCGCGCTTCGTGTTAAAAGCCATATCATTTGCAAAAACTTTCAGGTTGATGTTTGCTTTCCAGTCATCGCCCGGATAGTCCATTTTCCCTTTCAAATCTTCCACCGAAAAATGAAAAAGTTTATGCCCTTTTTGATTGTCTA
>CAXTKQ010000072.1:15564-18990 GCA_964244955.1 uncultured Sphingobacteriaceae bacterium
AAATAAAACTGACCTGAGACAAAGTAAATTTTCTGATCTCCGGCGCAGTGCTGCTTGCTTTTTTTGAATTGGTTGCAGTTTCATCTTTCTTCTTTAAAACAAACGTATTGCTATAGCCGGTGCTATCGGTGTATAAATAAATGTTGGCCTGGCTGATGCCGATTTTATCAATCTGGATAGTACCCACCAAAAGCGCAAAAGGGTTTACAGTGATATCGAAATCTTTTGCTTCCAATAAAGTGCGGTGGTGTATTTTCCATAAACTATCGCGCAAAACCACATTTTGGAGGGAAACGGAAATGCCCGGAAAGCCGCTCAAAAAAGCAGGTTCCATCGAAGCAACAGTAAGCGACCCGCCGCGCAGGTTTTTGTTCAGTTCTTTGGTGATGGCATTCAGGATTCTGGCTTTGTGGAAGTTAACGTAAACCGAAGCGCCAACCAAAGCCAGCAGCAAGAAACCTGCAACAACGGCAGCTAATTTTAAGATGGTTTTTAACCAGCGCGGCATATTTATTTTATTAGCTAAAGTTTTTAAATTTTACTTTGTTTGTGCAAAAGCCCGAGGCCCGGCTATTTCACAAGATAGGCAGAAAAACAACAATCGGCAAAATTGTAAAAGTTAAATTTTTGATTTTGAAAGATGAAGCACCAATTTTTTACCGGTAAAAACAGTATCGGCAAAAAATATTTTACAAGTGGCGCAACCATTTCAAACTATTCCTCATCTTGTTAATAAATGATGCTTTTGGAACCCAAATTTACCGAGTTGATTTCAGGCTGCCAATCGGGCAAACGAAAAGCGCAGGAAACGCTGTACCAGCTTTTTGCTTCCAAAATGCTGGGTGTTTGTATGCGTTACGCAACAGATAAAATGGAAGCAGAAGACATGTTGCAAAACGGGTTTATCAAAGTTTTTGGCAAGATCAAAGATTACCGGGGCGAAGGCGCTTTTGAAGGCTGGGTAAGGAGGATTATGGTTCACGCCGCAATTGAATATTACCGCAAAAACCATAAAATGATGCAATTGGTAGAAATGGGTTTGGCAGGAGAAGAACAATCGGTACTTGCGGTTGCAGCCAATAGTTTGGAAGCAAAAGATTTGCTGGCAATGATCCAAACTTTGCCGCCGGGCTACCGCTTGGTTTTTAACTTGTATGCTATTGAAGGTTATGCACACAAAGAGATTGCTGAAATGTTGGGCATCAGCGAAGGCGCATCAAAATCGCAATTATCGAGGGCGCGCACAATTTTAAAAGAAATGGTTGTTAAAGCAGAAAGGCTGAGGTATGAAAATTTCGGATAAAGAATTGGATGAATTGTTTGGCTCAAAGTTGGATGGTTTGGAGGCAGAACCATCGGCCAACTTGTGGCAAAATATTAGTTTTGAATTGGACAAAAAGCCCAAAGAAAAAGTTTTAGTTCCGGTTTTGCGGATTGCGGCCGGTTTGATTATTGTTCTTTCTGCCGGGCTATTGTTTTTGCAGAAAAATGAACCGGTCAAAAATCAGCTTCCAAAAAAATTGGTTAAAGTTGAATTGGCAAAAAAAAATCCCGCGATTAAGCAGATCGAAAATTCAGGCGATAAAAAGAGCATGCTTCTTTTAGCCACTAAAAATAAGGCGGTAAAAGAAGCACGCGCAATTAAGAAGCCTAACCAAGTTTCAAGCCCCAAATTAGTTTCAAGTCCAAAATTGGAAACCGGTTATCCTTCAACCCAAACTTTGGCACAAAACAAAACAGAAACCAACCAGCAGCAGGAAACAACAAATGCCAATATTGCACAAACCAAGATAGCGGTTGTGCCCGATGCCGCCACCAATTTAAAAGTACAGCCGGAAGCAGAAACGACATTAAAAACAGCGCCTGCCGAACCACAATTTTTAGCTGCCGCAAACCATAAAACAGCAAAACTTAAACGCAAAGGTATCCGAAATATGGGCGACCTGGTGAATTTGGTGATGGCCAAAGTGGATAAACGCAATGATAAATTAATCGAATTTTCAGACAGTGATGACGGCGACGAATCCAACATAACCGGCATTAACCTGGGCATCATCACCATCAAAAAAGAAAAATAACCTCATCTAAATTATAATTGATATGAAACGTTTACTAATTACTGCAATTTTCTGCGGATTGTTTACTACAATTTTCGCACAAACAAAAACAGATTCTGTTGCCGCAAAAACCGATACTTCTAAAACCAAAAAACATGGCTACAAACTGTTGATTGGTTACAAAACTAAAACCACAACAGATACGGTTAAACCGAAAGTGATAAAACCGGCATCGCATTTTAACTTTGGACTTACTTTTTCGCGCTTTGATTTGGGTTTTGCCAGGTTGATAGACAACGGCAGTTTCACGCTTTCCCAAAAAAACCAGTTTCTGGATTATAAAGGCGGCAAAACGGCTTACGTTGGTTTTGATGTTTTACAATTGGGCTACCGTTTTAACCCGTATTTTAAAATTTATCTGGCCGGTGGTTTTGATTGGACGCTGATCCGTTTACGGCAAAATGTTACGATTCTTGAAAATTTATCTGAATTAAACTTTCGTAACGAACCTATTAGTTTCAGCAAAAACCGTTTTTCGTCCAGTTACCTGCGCATTCCTTTGGCTTTTGATTTCAGGACGAAAGATGACAAGCGCGGCAACAAATTTCATTTTACCGTTGGCCCTGAAATTGGGTTTTTGCTGAATGGCAAAGTGAAACAGATCAGCGATGAAATGGGTAAAAAGAAGTTTTACGACAACTATCATTTTAAACAATTCCGTTACGGCTATTACGCCCGCGCCGGTTATAAAAATTTAGGCTTGTTTGTAAAATATTACGGAAACGATATGTTTGAAAACAGCCCAGCACAAGCAGGATTGAAAATTTTGAACTTTGGGTTGACGTTTGGGTTGTAAGTTGGTTGTTAACATAGTTTTTGAAAATCTCGGCTTTGCGGTCGAGATTTTTTGTTTTCTGTACCTTTGCCTACATGTCAAAATTCCAACCTTTTTTGCAAATTAACAACGTAACCAAATCCTACAACGGCACAACTTTTTCGGGCATAAAAGAAGTATCGCTGGAAATTAAACCAGGAAAAATTACAGCCATCATCGGCCGCAGCGGAAGCGGGAAATCAACCTTGCTTAATTTGATTTATGGATTGGTTTCTGCAGATAAAGGCGAAGTTATTTTTGAAGGGGAAAAAGTTTGGGGGCCGGATGTAAAATTAATCCCTGGCCACGACCAGATGAAAATGGTTACCCAGCAATCCGATCATTTAAACCATTATGCCAAAGTTTGGGACAATGTGGCTTCCTTATTGCCCAATACTAATTTAAAGTACAAATCAACAAAAACAACCGAAGTTTTGCAGCAATTGCGTTTGCTGGGTTTGAAAGAACGCCGCATTGCCGATCTCAGCGGCGGCG
>CAXTKQ010000073.1:0-18222 GCA_964244955.1 uncultured Sphingobacteriaceae bacterium
AGCCTTATGTAAACGGTCCATTTACGCCTGATTTGGCCTGGCCAATTTCTAAATTTGCCGATGCCGTGAAAGAAAACAACTGGCCGGCACAATTGGAAGTTGGTTTGATCGGTTCCTGCACCAATTCCTCTTACGAAGATATTACCCGTGCGGCTTCCATCGCCACGCAAGCCATTGATAAAGGCTTAAAAACACGTGCCGAATTTACAGTTACGCCGGGATCAGAATTGGTTCGTTATACCGTAGAACGCGATGGTTATTTAAATACTTTCGCACAAATTGGCGGTGTGGTTTTGGCCAATGCCTGCGGCCCTTGCATCGGCCAGTGGGCGCGTCATACCAATGATCCAACACGCAAAAACTCCATCATTACTTCTTTTAACCGCAACTTTGCCAAACGCAACGACGGCAACCCCAATACACATGCTTTTGTGGCTTCGCCGGAAATTGTAACGGCTTTTGCCATTGCTGGTGATCTGTCTTTCAATCCGTTAACCGATACGTTGACCAACGAAAGCGGACAACAGGTAAAGTTAGACGAGCCGCAAGGTATCGAAATGCCGATCAAAGGTTTTGCGGTTGAAGATGCCGGTTATTTAACGCCTGCGGTAGATGGCAGCACGGTGGAAGTAAAAGTAAGCCCGACTTCTGACCGTTTGCAACTGCTCGATCCGTTTAAAGCCTGGGAAGGCACCGACATTACCGGTTTGAAACTACTGATCAAAGCCAAAGGAAAATGTACAACCGACCATATTTCGATGGCTGGCCCCTGGTTAAAATACCGCGGCCATTTGGATAACATTTCCAATAATATGCTGATTGGCGCGATCAATTTTTTCAACCTGAAATCTGACACTGTTAAAAATGAACTGACCGGCGAATACGGCCCGGTTCCGGCAACGCAACGTGCTTACAAAGCCGCAGGAATTGGCAGTATCGTGGTTGGAGATGAAAATTATGGCGAAGGATCATCCCGCGAACATGCGGCTATGGAACCGCGGCATCTCGGTGTCCGTGCGATTTTGGTGAAATCTTTTGCCCGTATCCACGAAACCAACTTGAAAAAACAAGGTATGCTGGCTTTAACTTTTGCCGATAAAAATGATTACGCCAAAGTTTTGGAAGACGATACTTTCGATATTACCGGTTTAAACCAGTTTGCTCCAGGAAGCCAGTTAACGGTTGTTTTGCATCATGCTGATGGCACGCAGGAATCTTTTCCTGTAAACCACACGTACAACGCACAGCAAATCGAGTGGTTTAAAGCAGGGGGAGCGCTCAACATCATCCGTCGCCAGCAAAAAAATATGGCATAAAAGAAGCATTTATATTTTCACCAGAAAAAGCCCCGAAATTTATCGGGGCTTTTTCTATTTTTAAGGAATTAACAGCCGTAAACAATTTTGAAAAAACTTCGACACATACTTCTTTTATCGGTCTTTTTTTTGTGTTTTGCGGATGTGCTTAAAGCACAAGCACCGGTAAATGATGATTGTTCGGGCGCGATTACGCTGACAACTGTTTCCAATTTTTGTTCGGATAACGCAGCTTATACCAACGTGAACGCTACGCCAAGCGGTTTAGATAAATCTCAAGGCTGGCCCGCTCCCGGAAACGATGTTTGGTTTAAATTTATTGCAACAGCTTTTGATGTCAATATTTCGGTAACCGGTAATACATTAAATACACCATTAATTGCTTTATATACAACCGCAGACTGCTCCAATTTTAACGAAATTATTGGTTCTACTTCAATTGGGTCCAGTGTTACTACCTTATATAAAGGCGGTTTAGCAATCGGCCAAACTTATTATATCCGCGTTAGTGCATCAAATAACAACACTGGCACATTTAAGATGTGTGTAAACAATTACAACCCAATCCTTAAACCTGGGCAGGATTTTAATACGGCTTCTATCATCTGTACGAAAGATGCTTTTACGCAAACCAATGTAATTGGCGCAGGTGCTAATAACCGCGAATCAGCAGGGACGTGTTTGGATGTTAACTCTGGGAACAGCCCAATTGAAGCTAATACGGCTTGGTATAAATGGACTGCTGCCAATAATGGTACTTTAACTTTTGCCATTACCCCTACTGTAACTAAAGACGATATAGATTGGGTTTTATATGATTTGGGCACCAGTGGAAGTGCTGCAAATGTAAACGCAGCCAATGCCATTCGTTGTGCCTCGGGCAGCGGAGTTGATTGCACACCTTTTTACAATCAAACTGGTTTAAATTTAACTTCTACCGATTTAACAGAAATGCCTGGTTGCGTACCCGGACAAGATGGGTTTGTAAAATATGTAGATATGGTACAAGGCCACGTTTATGCCTTGTTAATTAATAATTTTTCGAGTGGAAACAATGGTTTTACAATCTCCTTTGCCGGTTCCGGCAACACCACCGGAACTTTTTTAGGCCCAACTGCTGCTTTAGATATGAAAGTGAATAACGGTTGCAGTGTTAACCAAAGCTTCACCTTTACCAATAAATCTACCAATTACACCAAACTAAAATGGAGTTTTGGAGATGGCGCCAGCATAGATTCTGCAAATGGCGAAGGCCCTTACACGGTTACCTATTCAACTCCCGGAACAAAAACGGCTGTTTTATTGGCATACAATGCGCAAGGCTGTTTAACGGTGGACTACAAAACTTTTGATATTCCCACAAAACCATCCATTCCTGTTGTACTAAGTTCCAACAGTAATTATTGCCTGGGCGATAAATTGATTTTAAGGGCGCAAATTCCTTCCTCCGCAAAAACTTCGTATTTATGGCAGGGGCCAAACGGCTTTTCTTCGACGGATTCCGTCGTTACCATTCCGCTGACCAATTATAACCAGGCTGGCGTTTACACGTTGATAATTACACAAAACGGTTGTTCGAGCGATCAAGCTTCCATCACTGTTCCGCTCATCGGGAAAACGCCGGTGCTTAATTTTACCGTTACGCCCAACAACTTATGTACGCCGCAGCAAAGTTTCACTATTACCAATAATTCTACCGATTACACCACTTTAAACTGGGATTTTGGCACCGGTGCCAGCCTAACCAGCGCTACGACCAATGGGCCTTTTACCCTTACCTATGCTTCTTTTGGCGATAAAAAAATTACCTTAACCGCCACCGGAAGCGGGGGCTGTACTACTATTTTTACCCAGGTTTTTAATGTACCGCAAAAACCCGTGCTTACGCAATTGAACAAAGTAAAAGGCCCGTACTGCGTTGGCGATACGTTGGTGATGAGTACAAATGCCCTGGCAAATACTACCTACAGTTGGACGGGGCCGAACAGTTTTACTTCCAACCAAACTACGGTGCGCATCCCCATTACCGGGCCTTCCGTTGCAGGTACTTATTCGTTGGTGATTACACAGGGGCAATGTTCCAGTGATCCGGTTTCGACCACCATTAATGCTACCGATATTGTACCCGTTCCGGTTGCTGCTTTTGATGCCACGCCTGCGATTCCGGGTACGGGCGCCGTGCCGCTGCTGGTTTCCTTTAAAAACCAAAGCACCAATGCCGACAGTTATTTATGGGATTTTGGCGATGGTAGCACTTCCACCCAAACCAATCCGCAGCATACCTACAGCACCAAAGGAAGTTTTACGATGAAGCTGACTGCCACGAACAGAGGTGCCTGCTCAAACACAATTTCGCTTGGGAAATTGGTGCTGCGTTACGAAGTCGTAATTTTTATCCCCAATACTTTTACGCCCAATGGCGATGGCATCAACGATGATTTTGGCGTGAAGATCACCAGTTTGCGCAATTACCGCATCCAGATTTTTAACCGCTACGGCACACAACTGTATGAAGCCAAAGACATTTTAAAACGCTGGGACGGTTTTTATAATGGGCAACCTGTTCCGGTTGGCACTTATTATTATGTAATTACAGGGATAAGTTTGAATGATGATGTGATTAAGGAAGCGGGATATGTAACGGTTTTAAGGTGATAAAAGAAGTATAAATGGAACAAGGACAATTTAAAACTTTACTGGAACAAGTAAATACATTAAACAATCATTACAAAAAGATAAACCAAATAACAGGTGAAAACTTTAACATATTTAGAATTTTAAAACTAGAATCTTCTGAGGTAAGGTTACATTCTGCATTTCTCGCTGAGCTTTTAAATCCAAAAGGCAACCACGGACAAAAGGATACTTTTTTAAAGTTATTTATTAAAGCGGTTTGTTTTAAAGGAAATACTATTGATTCTGAAAGTTGTAAAGTCGAAATAGAAAAACATACGACTTCTATAAGCAAAGATTTTACAGAAGGCGGCCGCATTGATATTGTAATTACTGATAAGAACGGAAATCAAATTTTGATTGAAAACAAAATTTATGCAGGTGATCAAAAAAATCAATTGTTTCGTTATTATAATTATTCAACTAATGCTGACTTACTTTATATTACTTTAGACGGAAAAGAACCCGATAAAAACAGTTATAATTCTCTTGTTATCGACAAGCATTTTAAATGTTATTCTTATGAATCTGATATTTTAGAATGGCTGGAACAATGCAGAAAAGAAGTTGTAATTTATCCGATTGTGAGAGAATCTATTACGCAATACATTAATTTAATAAAGTATTTAACCAATCAAACCATAAATGATAGTATGCAAACGGAATTGAATGGAATAATTGTGACAAATTTAGAAGCTTCGTTTTTGATTGCGAATAATTTGGACAAAGCATTGGATGAGGTATCGGCTAATTTTGGATCTAAAATTAAAAATCAATATGAGGAATTAGGATTTTTGTGTGATTACACAATTGATTTTAATAAACGTCACACAGGAATTTGGATATTTAAAAGTGATTGGAAGAATGTAAGAATTGGTTTTTGTTTTGAAAATTATGATGAGAAACTTATTTACGGGCTTGCTGCATTTAAAGAATTTACTGATTTTCCAATCTCATTAGAGTTAAGAAAGAAACTAAGTTCATTTCCAAATAATACTAATAGTGGTACAGAGCGGTGGCCATGGTATAGAAGTTTTGAGAGTCCTTATAACGACTGGAAGAAGGTAGAAACTTGGCAAGCTATTACTGATGAAAGAATGATGACGATGATTAAAGAAAAGGTTGATACACTTCTTCAACTCACTAAGGGAATGGAATTATAAAATTTAAGGTGATAAAAGAAGCACAGTAGCACACAGCAAAAGTGTGCGCTTTGTTCGCGTGAAGGATAGCAGCGGAAAGCCCAACCCGTAGCGGCACGCCCAAAACAAAAATCAACACCAAATTTATACCGGTAAAAGAAGCATTTGACGAAAAGCTGCCAACATTAAAAATATTTAGAAATCCAATATATATTACTTCCACAAATCTTCGGTTGCAATTTTTACGCCTTTGCCGTTTTTGTAATCTTCTTCGCCCTGGCGCACTTTGGCAACAGCTTCGGGATTGTAATGCATGTTTCCCGTTTTAAATTTACCTTTAAGGGCTTTTGCAAAAGCTTTAATCGCACTTAACTGTTCTTTATTTTCGGGCAACATAATAATTGTTTCCATAATTTTTTGTTAGGTTGAAAATACAAATTTATACCGATAAAAGAAGCATTATTCTACCGCCAACCCAATTTCCCTTAGCAAAATAGAAGCGTTAAAAGTTTTGCAGGCACCATCCTTGATCTTGTAATCAAAAAACATATCCTGGTTTTGCATTTTAATATCGAAATGAAAGTTGCGGACGGCACCGGGATGTTCATCGGCCAGATCGGCAATTTGCAGATCGTGTGTGGCAACCAAAGCGGCAGTTTGCTGGCGGATGAGCCGTTCGATAAACGCTTTGGAACCGGCATATTTATCTTTGCTGTTGGTGCCGCGCAGCATTTCATCAATTAAAACAAGCACGTCGTTTTCGGCGGCGGTTTTTTCGAGGATCATTTTTAAACGGTCCAATTCGGCTTTAAACGTCGAAGTGCTTTCGTTCAGCGAATCTTTAATGCGCATATAACTTACCAGTTTCATTACCGAAGCCGTCATGCTTTTGGCACAAACCGGCGCACCGGAATAAGCTAAAACCAGGTTGATTCCAAGTGTCCGCAAAAACGTGCTTTTTCCGGCCATGTTCGAGCCGGTGATGACATCAACCGTTTTGTGGTTTTTCATCGAAAAATTATTGACAACACGTTTTTCTTCAGCAATCAGCGGATGGCCTAAAGCCGAAGCATCAACGCAAAATTCAGTTGTGATTTTTGGAAAAGGCCAGCCGGGATGGTTGTAGTGCAAGGTGCTTAAACTAATTAATGCTTCAAAAGCAGCAATCACCTCGAAAGCTTTCAAAATAAAAACAGAAGACGTTTGGTGCCATTTAGAAACTTTGATAGAGCAACGGATGCCCCACAAAAAAAGCAGGTTTAAAAACAGTGCGCCAATGGGCGTCGTCATCAAATCAAACTGTTTGATGATTTTTGCCAGCGATGCTATTTTTACATAGTTTTTTTCGGATTGGTCTGCCGGCTCGCATTGCTGCACTAAATTTTTAAGGTAAGTGCTTTGCCAGTTTTCTTCTTCAACCCACTTTAAAACTTCGGCATAAGCATTTAATTGATTGGCGCATTTGCTGAAACCGCTGTGTACGCTGTTCACTTCTTTGTTGTAAATGCCCGACAAAAAGAAGTTGAACAGCAGCACAAATACTAAAATATTCAAAAATATGCTGGTAAAAAAAGCACCGGCAATTAAAGCAGGAACAAGAAAAGGCAAGATCAGGATATAAGTTTTCAGCCATTTCCGTTCGGTAAAAGCAATCCGGTTTTTCAGTCCGTTGCTGATGGCGGCGCTTAAATTTTCCATTTCGTGATGCACAAACGGCAATAAATGTGCGCGGAAATCAAATGTTGCTTTGATCTTTTCTTTCAGTTCTTTTACGGCTTGCTGGCGTTCTTCGATCAAAAGTTTATCAGAAGGGTTTTTAAACCAAGCTGCCAAAATCGTCTTGCCGTTTTGCGTATTGCTTCGGTTCACTTCGTGAAACAGCGAAAACGGACCAAAAATATCGAGGTCGTCGGTGTAAGGATGGGTTGCAGAGGCAAAGCTTGAGCCATCATCGTAAAGATTTTGATGCGCTTGTAAATTGTCGGTTTCGTTTTCAATAACGGCTAGTAAATTCTTATTGAAATCGTGCTGAACTTGCAAATTCCCTTGCTTCATCACCAATTGCATAAACACAAAACTGGTGAGCAAAAAAACAAGCAACATATAAATTGCGCCGAAATGCCCGATCAGATAAATGATGACAATTCCGGTTAGAAACGCAGCCAAGCGGTACAACGAAATTTGGTTGATGCTTCTTTTATAGGCTAAAACTTGACGCGTAAGCGTGCGGGCTTCCTGCTCGTATTTTTGTAAAACCTGCTGTTCCTGCTTCGTCATTTAATAGGCATTTTAAAAATCTATCTTTGTACAATCAGGTGCGAAAGTATCTAAATTAACACCAAATTTTGTTTTTAATTCTGTTGCTGAAAAATGAAGATCACGCTGCTGGCCCTGGGCAAAACCGAAGAAAAATATTTAAACGAAGGCATCGAAATTTACCTGAAAAGGCTGAAGCATTACATCAAACTGGAAACCATTGAAATCCCGGAACTGAAAAACACCAAAGGCCTGAGCCAGGAACAGCAGAAAGCAAAAGAAGCGGAATTAATTTTGAAGAAACTTGTTTCCACGGATTTTGTGGTTTTGCTGAACGAACGCGGACAGGAACTTTCTTCCCTGCAATTTGCCGATTTATTAAACAAAAGGATGCTGGCCTCAACCCAAAACCTGGTTTTTATCATCGGCGGTCCATACGGATTTGACAACAGCATTTACCAGCGTGCCAACGAAAAATTGTCGTTATCCAAACTTACCTTTTCGCATCAAATGGTGCGTTTGTTTTTTGCGGAACAGGTTTACCGCGCGTTTACGATCTTAAAGGGCGAGCCTTATCATCATGAGTAGGAAAGAGCGGTGGGCGGGGATTGAGGTGCGGTATGCCGGTTCAAATCCGTAAATTAGCAGCTTAATTACCGCCTGCATTTATACAACTAAAACTGGCAACGGGGAACTGAAAACCGCAACTGAAATATGGCCCACGATCACTCGCATTCTCATTCGCACCATCACCACGACCATGCGCCCAAAATCACGCATTTAACACACGCTTTTGTGATCGGTATTGCCCTGAATGCTGCTTTTGTTATAGCCGAATTTGTTTTCGGGTTGCTTACGCATTCGCTCTCTTTGCTGACGGATGCCGGCCATAATTTAAGCGATGTGGCCAGTTTAGCCCTGGCTTTGCTGGCGTTCAAACTTTCGGGCGTGGCCAAAACCAGCCAGTACACGTATGGTTACAAGCGTTCTACCATCATCGTTTCTTTGCTCAACGCCATTATTTTGCTGGCTGCCGTTGTGATTATTGCTTACGAAGCCGTTAACCGTTTGATGCACCCCGAACCGATTGCCGGCGGCACGATTGCCTGGGTTGCTGCTGCCGGGATTTTGGTGAACGGCGTCACGGCCTGGCTTTTTATGAAAGGCAAAGACGACGACCTGAACGTAAAAGGCGCGTATTTGCACATGGCGGTGGATGCGGTTGTTTCTTTTGGCGTTGTGGTTTCGGGTATCATCATTTATTTTACGCATTGGTTTTGGGTAGATAGCTTAGTGGGTTTAATTATTGTGGTGGTGATTGTTGGCGGAACCTGGAGTTTGCTGAAAGAAAGTTTGCGGCTTTCTTTAGATGGCATCCCGAAGGAACTCGATCTGGAAAAGGTAAAAAATGCGATGCTAAAAACAGCAGGCGTGCAAGATGTGCACCATATCCACATTTGGGCTTTGAGCACAACAGAAAATGCGTTGACGGCACACATCGTAATTGACCCATCGGCCGTTGCTTCTTTTAACCGCATTAAAAAAGAGTTGCGGCACGAATTGCTGCACTTGGATATCCAGCATAGCACTTTTGAGCCGGAGTTTTCGGTAGAAAGTTGCAGTAACCAGGAATGTTAGTAAGATAGGAATGCTTCTTTTAGCACCCTAATTTTAGGGTGCTAAAAGAAGCATGTCATTTCGACCGAAGGGAGAAATCTTCTTTCAACAACCACAGCCCAATCGCTTTGAAGAGGATTTCTCCCTTCGGTCGAAATGACAGCAATGCCGGAAGCTGCACAAACTAAACCTCATGCTTCCTTCTTTCCGGCTTCCGGAGTTTCCCAACTTCCAACTTTCTCCAATACTTCTTTTATCAGCATAAAGTCAATACCGGCTTGCCTTCAAACTCAAACTAAAAATTCGCCGTTACCATTAGTAAAGAATCAAAAATGGAATACAATAAATTAACACCGGAAGAAGAATACGTGATCCTGCATAAAGGGACTGAACGGCCTTTTACCGGTGAATACACCAATTTAAAAGATGCCGGAACGTACGTTTGCCGCCGCTGCAACACGCCGCTTTACACCTCAGATACCAAGTTCGAATCGCATTGCGGCTGGCCAAGTTTTGATGATGAAATCCCAGGAGCGGTAAAACGCGTTGCAGACCGTGATGGCCGAAGGGTAGAAATTGTGTGCAACAACTGCGGTGCCCATTTAGGCCATGTTTTTACCGGCGAAAGGTTTACGCCTAAAAATACACGCCACTGTGTCAACTCTATTTCGATGAAATTTATCCCAGCAAAACAGGGCTAAATTGTAAAACGGGTTTCCGCTTACGATAAAAAACCGGCAATGTTGCCAATGTGGATAACTTTAAAAGTGTTTAAAACTTGATCTTCCAGGCACCTTTCTCAAAGGCTATATTTGTATCAGGGCGAACGAAAATTGTTCAACTCATTGGTAAAATTCATAATTGCCAATGCAAACTGAAAAACTAAAAAAATTTATGCCGATAAAAAAAGCCTTCCAAACAGGATGGCTTTTTTTGGCGGCTCATATTTCACCAATTAAAAAAAAGTATTACAAATGATTGCAAATCAGGAAGATGAAGTATTGCTGCGGGAAAACAAAGACCGTTTTGTTATTCTGCCGATCAACTATCCCGCCATCTGGGAAATGTACAAAAAGCACGAAGCCAGCTTTTGGACGGCCGAAGAAATTGACTTAACCGACGACCAGAAACACTGGGACAACCTGAGCGATGGTGAGCGGCATTTCGTTTCGCACGTGCTGGCGTTTTTTGCGGCAAGCGACGGGATTGTGAACGAAAACCTGGCCGTCAATTTTATGAGCGAGGTGCAGGTTCCGGAAGCGCGCTGTTTTTATGGCTTTCAAATTATGATGGAAAATATCCACTCGGAAACCTATGCGCTGCTGATTGATTCGTACATTAAAAACCCGGTTGAAAAAGACCGCTTGTTCCACGCCATTGATACCGTTCCTTGTGTGAAGAAAAAAGCAGAATGGGCTTTAAAATGGATCAACAACGGCAATTTTGCACAGCGTTTGGTGGCTTTTGCCGCGGTGGAAGGTATTTTCTTTTCGGGTAGTTTCTGCTCTATTTTCTGGTTAAAAAAACGCGGTTTGATGCCGGGCCTGACTTTCAGCAACGAGTTGATTTCGCGCGATGAAGGTTTGCATTGTGAGTTTGCCTGTTTGTTGTACAGCATGTTGAACAACAAACTTTCTAAAGAGGAAGTAACCGAAATTATTGCCGATGCGGTAGTAATCGAAAAAGAATTTATTACCGATGCGCTTCCGGTTCGTTTAATTGGGATGAATGCCGATTTAATGGGACAATACATCGAGTTTGTGGCCGACCGCTGGCTGGTAGAACTGGGTTACGATAAATTGTATTTCGCCAACAATCCGTTTGATTTTATGGAGATGATTTCCCTGCAAGGCAAAACCAACTTTTTTGAAAAACGCGTTGGCGATTACCAAAAAAGCGGTGTGCTAAATACCGAAGCCAAAAGCCAGGCTTTTTCTATGGATGAAGATTTTTGAAGAAGCTGAAAGCTATCAGCAGTCAGCTTTCGGCCACTACCTAAACTGAACCAGATTAATTATGATATTCAAGCTGAAAGCTAATTGCTGACAGCTAAAAGCTCCAAAACTATGTTTGTAATAAAAAGAGACGGCAAAACCGAAACCGTAAAATTTGATAAAATAACTGCACGGATAGAAAAACTGTGCTACAGTTTGAACCCGGCATTGGTTGACCCGATTGATGTGGCCAAAAAAGTAATCGAAGGTTTGTATGATGGCGTAACCACATCCGAACTGGATAATTTGGCGGCAGAAACCGCAGCTTCCTTAACCACCAAACACCCGGATTATGCACTTTTGGCTTCCCGTATTGCGGTTTCCAATTTGCACAAAAATACGATGAAATCTTTTTCCGGAACGATGCGGAAATTGCACGAATATGTGGACCGCAAAACCGGTAAAAATGCTTCTTTAATTGCAGATGATGTTTGGGAAGTAATCGAACAAAACGCAGAATTGCTGGACAGCACGATAATTTACGACCGCGATTTTGGCTTTGATTACTTCGGATTTAAAACTTTAGAAAAATCATACCTGCTCAAAATTGAAGGACAAATTGTAGAGCGTCCTCAACATTTGTTTATGCGTGTTGCGGTTGGCATCCACAAAAAGGATGTGGAAAGCGCGATCAAAACCTACCATTTAATGAGCGAGCGTTGGTTTACACACGCCACACCAACGTTGTTTAACGCCGGAACGCCAAAAGCCCAAATGTCGAGCTGCTTTTTGCTGACCATGAAAGACGACAGCATCGAAGGCATTTACGATACGTTAAAACAAACGGCCAAAATTTCGCAAAGTGCAGGCGGAATTGGTTTGAGCATCCATAATGTACGTGCAACCGGTTCTTACATCAGCGGAACTAACGGAACCAGCAACGGGATCATCCCGATGCTCAAAGTTTTTAACGATACGGCGCGTTATGTAGATCAGGGCGGCGGCAAACGTAAAGGTGCTTTTGCCGTTTATTTGGAACCTTGGCACGCTGATATTTTTGATTTCTTAGACCTCCGCAAAAACCACGGTAAAGAAGAAATGCGTGCCCGCGATTTGTTTTATGCGCTTTGGGTTTGTGATTTGTTTATGAAAAGGGTAGAAGCGGACGGCAACTGGAGTTTGTTCTGCCCGCATGAAGCACCAGGTTTAGCAGATTGCCACGGCGAAGAGTTTGAAGCTTTATACGAGCGTTACGAACGCGAAGGCCGCGCCCGCAAAACCATCAAAGCACAGGAACTTTGGTTTGCCATTTTGGATGCGCAAGTAGAAACAGGCACGCCATATCTGTTATACAAAGATGCGGCAAACAGCAAATCCAACCAGCAAAATTTAGGAACGATCAAAAGTTCTAACTTGTGTACCGAAATTATTGAGTACACGGCTGCAGATGAAGTTGCCGTTTGTAATTTGGCTTCTCTGGCTTTGCCTCGCTACGTAATTAACGGGTCTTTTGACCACGAAAAATTGTATGAAGTAACGTATCAGGTTACGCTGAACTTGAACACCGTTATTGATCAAAATTATTATCCGGTTATTGAAGCGCAGAATTCCAATTTACGCCATCGTCCGGTTGGTTTGGGCGTTCAGGGTTTGGCGGATGCTTTCATCAAATTACGTTTACCGTTTGAAAGTGCCGAAGCGCAAAAACTGAACAAAGAAATTTTTGAAACCATTTATTTTGCCGCCATGACGGCTTCGAAAGATTTGGCGATCAGGGATGGTGCTTACGAAAGCTTCCAGGGTTCGCCATTATCTAAAGGAAAATTCCAGTTTGATTTATGGAACGTAAAACCGGAAAGCGGCCGTTGGAACTGGGAAGAATTGCGCGCCGAAGTGGTAAAACACGGTGTTCGTAATTCGTTGTTGGTTGCACCGATGCCGACTGCTTCTACCTCACAAATTTTGGGCAACAACGAATGTTTCGAACCTTATACTTCCAACATTTATACGCGTCGTGTTTTAAGCGGAGAGTTTGTGGTGGTTAACAAGTTTTTGCTGCACGATCTGGTTGCTTTAGGTTTGTGGAACAGCAATATGAAAAACAAGATCATCGCGGCAAACGGTTCGATCCAGGATATTCCTGAAATTCCGGCCCATATTAAGGAATTGTACAAAACCGTTTGGGAAATCAAGATGCGTACCATCATTGATATGGCTGCCGATCGTGGCGCTTACATCTGCCAGTCGCAATCTTTAAACCTGTTTGTCAACCAGCCAAATGCAGCCAAATTAACCTCGATGCACTTTTACGCCTGGAAAAAAGGTTTAAAAACCGGTATGTATTATTTACGCACACAAGCTGCTTCGCAAGCGGTTCAATTTACAGTAGAAAACCAAGGCGGAAAAAATATGGAAGCGGTTATCCCGGAACATATCAATCATCCGGCAGAAGAAATTCCGGCCGGGCCAAGCTGTTCGATGGAAGAAGGTTGCGTAACCTGTTCTGCCTAAAAATCATCCGATAAAAGAAGCATTTTAAGTTGATGCTTCTTTTATCTGCATAAAATCAGTGTCAACAAACGTTTCTCTCACGGGAAACGTTTGTTGTTTGTAGCGATACTGTTTTTATCGGCATAAAAACAGTATTGGCTTAAAGCATCAACATAAAAATGACGAAGCACGAAATTATTGCCTGCGAGCGTTGCCAAAGCCGGATTGAATGTAAAGCCAATTCTTTCACCAAATGCCAATGCAGCGAAGTGCAGTTAACGCATGACGAAATAGAACATATTGCAGAAAATTATGAAGGTTGCCTTTGCGCTGCATGTTTGTTTGAACTTCGGCAGGAATATCAAAAAGGTTTAAGTATAACGGTTTCTTAATCATCAATTGGCGCAAACAACCTGCTCTTTTTTGTGTACTTTATGTAAATTTGCTTGTATTTTTAGTAAGCAGGCATGACAGAAACCTGTCAATAAATACCTAAATTTGAACCCTTAAAGCAGCAAAATGAGATTTTTTGAAGAAAAAAGAAGAGAGGTGATGCGGCATATCGAAAAGTATATGCTGGAGAAAATGGATGAGTACCTGAAGCCGATTGACCAGATCTGGCAGCCAAGCGACCTGCTTCCTGATTCTTCAAGAGATACTTTTTTCAGCGAAATAAAAGATTTACAACAAAGCGCGCAAGGTTTATCGTACGATTTGATTGCCGTTTTGATTGGCGATACCATTACCGAAGAAGCATTGCCAACTTATGAATCTTGGTTGATGATGGTTCAGGGCGTTTCAAGCAACGAGGAAGGCGGCTGGATGAAATGGACACGCCATTGGACGGCAGAAGAAAACCGCCACGGCGATTTGCTGAACAAATATTTATACTTATCGGGCCGCGTAAACATGCGGATGATGGAAGTATCAACCCAATATTTAATTGCAGACGGTTTTGATATCGGCACCGGCCATGATCCTTACCGCAACTTTATTTACACTTCGTTCCAGGAGTTGGCAACCAATGTTTCGCACCGCCGCGTGGCCAGTCAGGCAAAAAAGCACGGCGATACTTTGTTGTCGAAAATGTGCGGTGTAATTGCTTCCGATGAAGCGCGGCATGCAAAAGCTTACATCAATTTTATCGGTAAAATATTTGAAGTTGATGCCAACGAAGCGATGATTGCTTTTGAAGATATGATGCGCAAAAAAATCGTCATGCCGGCACATTTTTTACGCGAAATGGGCTTGATGGCAGGACAAACTTATGGCCATTTTACTGATGCGGCACAACGTTTAGGCATTTATACCGCAGTTGATTATGTGGAGATTATGAAGCAACTGCTGGTTGATTGGCAGATTGAAGGCCAGTGTGATCTAAACGAAGCCGGCGAAAAAGCACGCGACTACTTGCTAAAATTGCCAGACCGTTTGTTAAAGATTGCAGACCGGATGAAAAACCCCGGACTGGAATACAAGTTTAGCTGGATCAACGGATAAAATAACAGAAGCCTCTTTTACGGAGGCTTTTTTTATGCCGGTAAAAGAAGCATTGGAAATTGGTATCTTTGCCGAATCATGGGTGTCGCAGAACTGGCTTTTAATTCGGGTGTAAGGACTTACAATAATTACGGTGCCTGGCTCCGTAAAAAATACAATGGGCAGCGCGTTTTTAAAGTAATTGTGGATGGCGGTTTTACCTGCCCGAACCGCGATGGCTCGAAAGGTTTTGGCGGTTGCACATATTGCAATGTTGATTCTTTTACGCCTTCCGTTTCCCGTTCTACGCCTTCTTTACGCGAACAAGTCATCAAAGGCATGGAACGCGCCCGAACCGGCAACCGTGCCGATAAATTCATCATTTACTTTCAACCCAACACCAATACTTACGCGCCGATTCATTATTTAAAAGCGATGTATGATGAAGCGTTAAGTATTGACCCGGAAAATATTGTCGGGCTGTCCATCGGCACACGCCCGGATTGTATTGATGCCGAAAAAGTAGCTTTACTGGAAAGTTATACCAACCGTTTTGATGTGGATTTGGAGATGGGCATGGAATCCATTTACAACGATACGCTCGACCAGATTAACCGCGGCTGCAAACACGAAGAGTTGATTGCAGCGTTAGAACTCGTTAAAAATTCTAAATTGGATATTTGTGTGCATACCATTTTTGGTTTCCCCTGGGAAACTAAAGAAATGATGTTGAAATATGCAGAAGAGATCAACCGTTTCCCGCAAATCAAATTTGTTAAATTCCATCATTTGCATATTGTAGAAGGTTCAATTATGGGCGTGAAATATAAACGAGAACCTTTTCCATTATTTAGTTTGGAGGATTATACTAATTTTTTGTGTGAACTGTTGCCTTTGGTTAGACCGGATATTGTGATCCAACGGTTGTTCGGCTTATCAGATCTGGATTTGCTGATCGCGCCTAATTGGAATTTAAAGAAATCAGAGATACAGCATTATATTGATAAAACCATCCAGCAAAGAGGAGTTGTGCAGGGAAGCAGGTATGAGGAGGCAGCTATCGGCTTTTAGCTTTCGGCAATCAGCTTTTTTAAACTTTTGCAATGCTTCTTTTATCGGTATAAATTTTAGTTGTCGTAAACTTTATATTCTCCATGAACCATCAACAATTAGCCATCAACCCGCTAACCTTTATACTTTCCAAACAAGTCATCAATCGCTTTGGTGCGGTAAGCAAAAATCTTTTTAACTTCTTTGCCCACTAAAACCCGGTTTGCAACCTGACCAATGACAGAATAAGGAATAGCGTAATCTAAAATATCGTGCATTAAAACACCGCCCGGAATTTCGGTAAAATGATGTTGGTGGTGCCACAAAGCATACGGGCCGAAAACCTGGTTATCTACAAAATATTTGTGTTCATCAACGTGGGTAATTTCTGTCATCCAGTTCATTTTGATGCCAAAAACCGGCGAAACATGATACGTGATAATCATACCGGGATACATTTTGGTATCGGCAGTATAGTTAGAAGTTACGGTAAACTTCATTTCTTTCGGCGTAATACGTGCCAGGTTTAGCGGAGACGAAAAAAAGTCCCAGGCATTAGCTAAAGGGATTGGCAGTTTCTGCTCAAATTCTAAATGGTAAGTTTTCACAATTGTTCAACTCCAAAACCCCGAAAGTGTTTATGCTGTTTTTACTGCACCATTTTATTCGCGCAATAAGAACTGGCAAAAGCTTCAGGCTTGGCCTTAAAAACAAAACCCATACTTAAAATATAACCCATTGCTTCGTGCAAAGCCTGGTTTGATTTAAACATTGGGTTGGTGTTGATATCGGCATGGACTTCCAGATCCACATCATACAAATCCAGCAAATCGCACAATTGGTAAGCAATATCAATGGATTTTTGTACTTCGTTTAGCATCCTTTCTTTGATGCCCATTTTTTGCGTGGTCCGTTCCTGGTGGATATACATAAAACCGCCGCGTTGTTCGCGCAAAAAAACGATGACAGTCGCAAAATCGGTAACGTTACCTTTCACCTGCGAATCTGTGCCGATGCAAACTTTCAATTTGTTGCCCAGTTCGGTTTCGCGTTCAATGGTTTTTTCTACTTCTTCTAAAATGGGCAGTTCGATGATCTCGCCGCTAAATTTTCTCCAGGTCATAATCGTTTTTGTTTTAGATCTGCAACCCTGAATGAGGTTTAACGAATTTACAGCTAATTAATCCATAATGCAATGATTTTAAAGTAATTAAATTGTTAACAAAAAGTGGGTTGTTAACAGTTTGCTGTCATCCCGACGATAGGAGGGATCTTTTTCAAAGCAGTTAAGCTTGTAAGGTTTGAAGAAGATTTCTCCCTTCGGTGCGAAATGACAATACAAACACACCAACTTTTACCCGATAAAAGAAGCATCACTCAAAGATTTCTTTCCCATTCATTTCGGCTTTGATTAATGTATTTCTGCATTTTTTCGCCTTCTTCCAAACTTAGTGTACTAAAAAAGTCAGACGGTTTTTTTGTTGGCAAAATGGAAGCTTTTGTTTCTTTTACTTCTTCATCAATATAAAAAAGTACATGAACTTCTTTGCCTACATAATCAACTGGCAACGATACCATCATATCAAAGTTTGCTTTTTGCGGAGTTACTATTGTTTGTATCATCTTGAATAATTAAGGTGAATATTTATAATTTGTGTTACTGATTTTTACCCGATAAAAACAGCATTCCAATTACCCAACCAACTTTTTATACTTTATCCTCTTCGGTGCCACATCGCCCAAACGTTTTTTGCGGTTTTCTTCGTATTCCGAATAATTTCCTTCAAAAAAGTAAACCTGGGAATTTCCTTCAAAAGCCAGGATGTGCGTACAAACGCGGTCTAAAAACCAGCGGTCGTGGGAAATGATAACGGCGCAACCTCCAA
This sequence comes from uncultured Sphingobacteriaceae bacterium, assembly GCA_964244955.1. Lineage (GTDB taxonomy): Bacteria > Bacteroidota > Bacteroidia > Sphingobacteriales > Sphingobacteriaceae > Mucilaginibacter_A. The sequence continues at coordinate 17,844 of CAXTKQ010000073.1, forward strand.
AATTATCCAACGCTTCTTCCAATGCACGCAAAGTATTTACGTCAATGTCATTCGTCGGCTCATCCAGCAATAAAACGTTGGAACCTTTTTTTAGGTTAACGGCCAAATGCACGCGGTTACGTTCGCCGCCTGAAAGCACGTTTATTTTTTTCTGCTGATCGGCACCGTTAAAGTTAAACTTAGAAACATAAGCACGCGAATTGACTGGCCGGTTGCCCAGCAAAATTGTTTCCTGTCCACCCGTGATGTTTTCCCAAACAGATTGGTTTGGATCAAGGTCATCGTGCATCTGGTCAACATAACCCAAAGCAACAGTTTCGCCAACGCGGAAAGTTCCGGCATCGGCCTCATCCTGGCCGGTAATTAAACGGAACAAAGT
>CAXTKQ010000074.1:0-4526 GCA_964244955.1 uncultured Sphingobacteriaceae bacterium
CGTTTAAATATGTAACCGATTATCAGTTGGATAAAAACGGGAAATATTTGGTGTTTGCAACCACGGTTCCACGAAAAAACAAAGACGCAAAATCAGGTTTGTTTTTGTACGATATCGAAAAAGATGTGCTAAAAACAGTAAGCAGCGGCCGTGGCAATTACCGCAATTTGGTGTTTGACGAAACCGGAAAACAATTGGCTTTTGCGGCAGAGAAAAACCCGGAAAAAGCACAAGTGAAACCATTTAAATTGTATTATTACAACACCTTAAAAGATAGTGCCGAAGTTGTAGCTGCGCCAGGATCGGCAGGAATGCCTGAAAAATGGATGGTGAGCGGCGACGGGCGGGTTTATTTCAGCAAAAACGGAAGCCGTTTATTTTTTGGCACCGCGCCTATCCCAAAACCTGCGGACACCACTTTGGTGGAGTTTGAACATGCCAAATTAGACATTTGGAACTACAAAGACGATTACTTGCAGCCGCAGCAATTGCACAATTTGCAGCGCGAACTGCGCCGGAATTATCTGGCGGTCATTACGCTTTCGGGAGCAGATCACAAACTCATTCAGTTGGCCAATCCTGGTGTTCAGGATGTCATGCTTCCCGAAAATACCGATGCGCGTTTTGCTTTGGGCGTTACTGATACCGGCGCGCGTGCACAAGCTGTTTGGGCGGGAAATTTGCAGGAAGCGTATTTGATCGACACCAAAACCGGCGAATACAAAAAAATAAATACGCGCTTAAAAGCACGTTACCAGATTTCTCCTGCCGGAAATTATGTGGTTTGGTTTGATTCGGCCAGCCAAAACTGGTTTAGCTATGCTGTTTTTACCGGCAAAAAAACAAACTTAACGGCTTCAACCCAAACAAAAATGGGCGAAGAAGATAATGACGTGCCAGATGACCCTTCGCCTTATGGCATTGCGGGCTGGACAAGCGATGACAAAGATTTACTGGTTTATGACCGTTATGATGTTTGGAAAATTGATCCGGCAAACGGACAAGCAAGCAATTTAACCAATGGTTTTGGCCGGAAAAACAAATTAATCTTTCGTTATCCAACACCAACAAACCGAAGGATGAACGTGGCCGGAAATGAAGAGGAAAAAGCAATCCCAACTAAAAAACCTTTGCTGTTTATAGTTCAAAATGAAGAAAACAAACAATGGGGAATTTATAAAAAAGCATTTGCCAGTAATAAAACGCCGGAGAAAATTGTGATGGAACCTTACAGTTTCGGTGCTTTGCAAAAGGCTAAAAACAGCGATGCTTACATTTACACCAAAGCAAACTACCAGCATTCGCCGGATTTATATGTTTCTACCGATCTGAAAAAAGAAATGAAGTTGAGTGCTATCAATCCGCAGCAAAGCCAATACAACTGGGGGACGGCCGAATTGGTGAGCTGGACCACGCCAAAAGGTTATCCATCCAAAGGGGTTTTGTACAAACCGGAGAATTTCGACCCGCAAAAGAAGTATCCGATGCTGGTTTATTTTTACGAGAAACTGTCGGAAGGCTTGTACAGCTACGTTCCGCCTGCGCCAACGCCTTCGCGTTTGCCAATTTCGTTTTTTGTGAGCAATGGTTATTTGGTTTTTACGCCGGACATCAGTTATGAAAGAGGACAGCCCGGCGCTTCTGCAGTTGAATTTATCAATTCCGGTGTAGAGAATTTAAAGAAAAACTCCTGGGTTGATGGCGCGCACATTGGCATCCAGGGACAAAGCTGGGGCGGCTACCAGGTTGCTTTTCTCATCACCCAAACCAATATGTATGCTGCGGCTTGGGCCGGTGCGCCGGTTGCCAACATGACTTCGGCTTATGGCGGTATCCGTTGGGAAAGTGGCATCACGCGCGAAGGCCAGTACGAAAAAGGGCAAAGCCGCATTGGTGCCAATTTGTGGGACAGCACACAATTGTACATCCGCAATTCGCCTTTGTTCCAGTTACCGAAAGTGAAAACGCCGGTGGTTATCATGTCAAACGATGCTGATGGTGCCGTTCCGTGGTATCAGGGCATCGAAATGTTTACCGCTTTGCGAAGGCTGAACAAACCGGTTTGGCTGTTGCAATACAATAACGAAGCGCATAACCTGGTGCTGCGCCAAAACCGCAAAGATATTTCTATCCGCGAACAACAATATTTTGACCACTTTTTAAAAGGCGCGCCCATGCCGGTTTGGATGGCCAGCGGCGTTCCGGCGGTTGACAAAGGAAAAGACTGGGGGTTTGAATTAACCAAGTAACCTTTTCCCGGATTAAAACATATAAACCCAGCAGGATTCATTTTCCGGCCGGGTTTTTTTGTGTTTGAATTTTACCTTTACGCCATCCGTTATTTTCGATAAAAACAGAACAAGAATATGAAGCAACCATACGATTTGCTGGTGGTAATCCCGGTTGGGCCAAACTGCAAAATCCCTTTTATTGCAGATACGCTCGACAGCATCATCCACTACTGTTTGTGCACTTATAAAATTATTTTGATTGATGATTCGAAGAAAGATTTTGGCGCGCAGTTGAAGCAAAATTACCCGGATATTGATGTGATTATCAACAAGCAACGGTTTGGTTTATTAGGCGGTTTGTACATTACTTTAAGTCATGCTTTTGCTTATGCGTTGGATAATTACCAGTTTAAGGTTTTGCTGCGGATGGATACCGATGCTTTAATTACCGGCTACAACCCGCAGGCAGAAGCGATTGAACTATTTGCAAAAAACCCCAAAATTGGCATTGCCGGTTTTGTGAAAAGAGGAAAAGAACCCAGGGATTTTGCAGGAAACGCAGTCGAAAATTACTGGCCGATGCACCAAATTACCACTTATGCTTTAACTTGGCGCTTCCTTTCTAAACCAAAAGCAAACTTAGCACTGCGCAAATTAGTAATTAAAGCTTTGTTAAACGGCTACGCGATGGGCGAAAATATTTTTGGCGGCGCGTACATCGTGAGCGAACTTTTTTTGCAGAAGCTGCGCGAAGCAAACATGCTTCCCGATTACGGCATCCAAAAGATTTATTTAGAAGAAGACCACATTTTTGGCTTACTCACCAAAGCCATTGATTTTGAGTTGGGCGACCTGGAAAGCGGCAATTTACCGTTTGGTGTTTCCTGGAGAAGCTTGCCAACCTCGCCGGAAGAGTTGTATAAAAGAGGAAAAAAAATCATCCATTCTACAAAAATTTACAAAGATTTGAACGAAGCTGATATACGCCAATTTTTTAGGGATAAAAGAAGTATCAGGGCTGATGGTGGGTCTTCGCAGCAAATAAAAGCATAAGCAGGCACTGATTTTTTGCCGATAAAAGAAGCATGTAAAATAAATTTCTAAATAAGTTCAAAGCCGATTGGCTTATAAAAAAGCCTACTTCCTGTGCTTTTTGTTTTTTGGCTAAAGCCATTTGCATGCTGCCTTATCCACGGCCTAAAGGCCGTGGCAATGATAGAAAATTAGAATTCTCAAAACAGAGCTTTCAATTGCCACGGCCTTTAGGCCGTGGATGCAAGAAGTAACTGTGTTGGCTTTAGCCAAAACCTTTTGTGCTTTTCATCTACAAACATCATTGCTGATTTACCAAGCGGTAAAACGAAAACCAGATAATTACCGTTATTAGCGGAACCATTATTCGTGGTGGTTTTTTTAAATTCCTGGCTCAAATTTCTACTCATTCACACCAAAAAATAAATGAATTCCATCAAACATAAACTGCTCTTTTTACCGCTCATTTTTATGCTGCTAAACGAAGCATCGGCACAAAGAAAAGTGGATTATACCCGATTGGTTGACCCTTTTATCGGCACCGGAGGCCACGGCCACACCTATCCCGGTGCGGTTATGCCTTTCGGGATGGTGCAGTTAAGTCCGGATACCAGACTGGAAGGCTGGGACGGAAGTTCGGGCTATCACTATACCGATTCGCTGGTTTACGGCTTCTCGCACACACACTTAAGCGGCACCGGCGTTCCTGATTATTGCGATGTTTTGTTTATGCCCACCACAGGCAAACCGCAGTTAAGCAACAAGGATTACCGTTCCGCTTTTCAGAAAAAGAACGAAGATGCTGCTCCCGGTTATTACATCACAAAATTGGATAAATACAATATTACAGTAGAGCTGACCGCAACCACACGCGTTGGCGTGCACCGTTACACTTTTCCATCAACAAAAGAAGCCAACATCATTATTGATTTGCAGCACCGCGATTCGGTTTTAGATGCTTGGATTGAAGTGCTGAACGATCATGAAATCCGCGGTTTTCGCCGCTCTTCTTCTTGGGCAAAAGACCAATCGGTTTACTTCTACGCCAAGTTTTCCAAGCCTTTTAAAACTTATGGTATCGCACAAAATGACCAGGTCAAAGAAGGCGAAAAGAAGCTGCAAGGCAAGAACATCAAAATGTTTATCCAATTTGATAACCCCGGCGAGGTGATTGCCAAAGTTGGTATTTCTTCGGTGAGTGCTGATGGCGCTTTAAAAAATTTAGATGCCGAAGTGCCCGATTTCGACTTTAAAAAAGTAATG
>CAXTKQ010000074.1:4536-11230 GCA_964244955.1 uncultured Sphingobacteriaceae bacterium
GCAAAAGATACCTGGCAGGCAGCACTTTCTAAAATTCAGGTAGAAGGCGGCGCGCCGGTAATGCCGCCGGTTCAGCAAAACAACATGGGTTTCGGAGGTTTTGCAGGAAGGCCGCAACCTCGAACCAGGACATTGGATTATGCCCGCATCAAACAAACTATTTTTTACACAGCTTTGTACCATTGTATGCTGGCGCCAAATATTTATAACGATGTTGACGGCCAATACCGCGGCATGGACCAGCAAATCCACGAAGCAGAAGGTTTTAACTATTACACCGTTTTTTCTTTGTGGGACACGTACCGCGCCGAACATCCGTTGCTTCTTTTAATAGATAAAAAACGCACACTTGATTTTATAAAAAGCTTTATGACGATGAACGAGCAAAGCGGATTACTGCCCGTTTGGCCGCTGGCTTCCAACGAAACTTTTTGCATGATCGGCAACCATTCCATCCCGGTTATGGAAGATGCTTATGCCAAAGGCCTGCGCGGTTTTGATGCCGAAAAAGCTTTTAAAATGATGAAAGATGCAGTCAGCCGAAATCAGTTCGGGTTGGATTCGTACCGGAAAAACGGTTTGGTTTTGGCGGAAAATAAAAACGAATCAGTTTCCAAAACTTTAGAATATGCTTACGATGACTGGTGCATCGCGCAAATGGCCAAAATGCTGAAACACGACCAGGATTATACCGAATATATTCAGCGCGCCCAAAACTGGAAGAACGTGTACAACAATCAAACCGGTTTCGTGCAAACGCGTACCAACGGAACCTGGCTTGCTCCTTTTAAACCTTCGGACGTGGACAACAACTTCACCGAAGGAAACGCTTGGCAGTTTTCGTTTTTTATGCCGCAGGATGTAAACGGTTTAACAGCGATGTTGGGCGGAAAAGAAAACTTAGAAAATAAATTGGATGCTTTGTTTTCTGCAAATTCCGAGATGACTGGCAGAAGCTTGCCGGATATCACCGGAACGATTGGTCAGTACGTTCACGGAAACGAGCCGAGCCACCACATTGCTTACTTGTACAACTTCACCGATGACCCTTACAAAACGCAATATTACCTCAACAAAATCATGAACACGTTGTACAAAGCTGCGCCGGATGGCTTGGCCGGAAACGAGGATTGCGGGCAAATGAGTGCCTGGTACGTGATGAATGCCTTGGGTTTGTACAACATTGCACCCGGCCAGAACAACTTCCAGATCGGGATGCCGGTTTTTGATAAAGCAACAATCAACCTTGAAAATGGGAAGAAGTTTGTGATCAATTCTTCCGGAAACGCCACCAACAGCTATTATTTGCAAGGCATGCAATTGAACGGAAAGCCTTACAACAAGCTGTTTTTACCGTATGAAAATTTGGCCAACGGCGGGAACTGGGATGTTTTTATCGGAAGATTGCCTAACAAATTGTACATGGCAGATCTTGAAAAACCAGTTTCGGCCATTACCGATCATTTGATTACCGTAAACCCTTATCTCGTTGCGCCTTCTAAAACGTTTACCAAACCGATGACGGTTTCGGCGACTTCGGCACAAGACAGTGTTAAAATTTTTTATACTTTGGATGGCAGCACGCCAACTTTGCAATCGAAAGAATATGTTAGCCCGATCAATATCAGCAACACCACAACCATCAAAATTATGGCTGCTAAAAACAGTATCCTGAGCAAAGTGGTAAGCGGAACTTTCACCAAAGTTAAAGAAGACGTCAAAGCTGTTTTACCGGCAAAAACTTCGGCAGCCGAACAAAAGCTAAAGTAATCAGTATAAATATCGCTACAGTATTTTGCAAAAGCTGGTAATTTGGCTTAATTGCTTACGTTTGTACACCTCGAAATACTTCGTTTATTTATGTTTTTAAGCTTAAAAAATCCGGTTCTACGATACTTCGTTTACCTGGTATATTTTATCATCATCCTTTTTTGTGCGGTTGAGCTGAACTTTTTGTGGCTGTTCGGCCATTCGCCAAATACGGAAGATATTAAAAACCCAACTTTGTCTATCGCTTCGGATGTTTATACGGCCGACGGCAAGTTGATCGGGCGGTATTACAAGGAAAACCGTTCGCCGGTTGATTTTCAGAAGATTTCGCCCAACCTCATCCATGCTTTGGTTGCCACAGAAGATACGCGCTTTTACCAGCATCACGGCGTTGATTTTTATGGTTTGTTCAGCAGTATGGTTTCTACGGCAACCGGCGACCGGCGCGGTGCCAGTACGATTACGCAGCAGTTGGCCAAGAACTTATTCCAAACCCGAAAAAAGAAATACCAGGGGCCGATTTCGCACGTGCCGGTTTTGCAGACGATTGCTTATAAATTTAAAGAATGGCTGACGGCATTTAAGATCGAGCGCAGCTACAGCAAAAACCAAATCCTGACTTTGTATTTCAACACGGTTCCGTTCGGCAACAATTCTTTTGGTATAAAAACAGCATCGCTTAAATATTTCAACAAAAACCCAGACCAGGTTAATCCGGCCGAAGCGGCTACGCTGATTGGTATGTTGAAAGCGACTTCTACCTACAATCCCATCAAAAACCCGGAAAAATCTAAGGAACGGCGCAATGTGGTGCTGTCGCAGATGGAGAAATACGGTTACATCACCAAAGCGGATTATGCGAATTATAGCGCAAGCCCCGTTCAATTGGATTTAAGTTATGTGGAAAACGAAGCACAAGGCGATTCGTACATCCGCACGGCGGTGGACAAATGGCTGGAAAAATGGTGCGATGACAACGATTACGATCTGTATGCCGATGGTTTAAAAATTTATACAACGATTGATTCACGTTTGCAAAATTACGCCGAAGAAGCCGTTGCCGATAAAATGAAAGCTTTGCAAAAACGTTTTCAAGGTGTTTGGGGGAAAGAAAACCCGTGGCGAACGTTGGATGGCAAAGAAATCCTGGATTTTCCGCAACGTGCCGTACAGCGTTTGCCGATCTACAATTTGCTTGAAAAGAAGTATAAAAACAACCAGGATTCGGTGGATGCTTATTTTAACCGTAAAAAACGGATGCAGGTTTTTACCTGGAAAGGCGACCAAGATACCACTTTTTCCACCTACGATTCCATAAAATATTACGCCCGTTTGTTAAATACCGGCATGATGACGATCGAACCTTCGACCGGGAAAATTAAAGTTTGGGTGGGCGGCATCAACCATCAGTATTTTAAATACGACCACGTAAACCAGGCCAAACGCCAGGCCGGTTCTACTTTTAAACCGTTTGCTTATTGCGCTGCGCTGGACAACGGGATGACGCCTTGCGATAAGTTTACCGACAAACCCGTTTCCATCAAATATATCAATAACGAAGGCAAGCCGGATGTTTGGGAACCTAAAAATGCAAGTTTTAGTTTTTCATACCAGGAAATGAGTTTACGCTGGGCGATGGGCAAATCGGTGAACTCCATTACGGCACAGGTAACCGAAAAAGTAGGTTGGGACAAAGTGGTAGAATATGCACACAAATGCGGGATTGACAGCCGTTTAGAATCCGTTCCTTCCGTTTCTTTGGGTTCCAACGATGTTTCTGTTTATGAAATGGTACGCGCTTACAGTACTTTTTTGAACAAGGGGAACCGGATTGACCCAATTTTGGTGGCAAAAATTACGGACAATAAAGGCAATATCATTGCCGAATTCAAACCAAAAACGACTTCCGTTTTAAGTGAAGAAACGGCTTGGCTGATGTTGTACATGTTTCGCGGCGGGATGGAAGAACCGGGCGGAACTTCGCAGGCTTTGTGGGAATATCCGGATTTGTGGAAAGGCGGCAACAACCAGATTGGCGGCAAAACCGGCACATCTTCCGGCTATGCGGATGGCTGGTACATGGGCATCACCAAAGATTTGGTTACCGGGATTTGGGTTGGTGCCGATGAACGGAGCGTCCACTTTAAAACTTCGCAAACGGGCGAAGGCTCGCGCACGGCCTTGCCTATTTTTGGTGAATTTATGGAAAAGGTTTACGACGACCCGAAATCCGGTTATACGCGCGGCCCATTTCCAAAACCTTGGAGCAAGATCAGCAAAGAATACAACTGCCCAACGCCGAGGATTAAGGTGGACACCACACGCACAGACAGTATTGCCGCGCCAGTTATAGATACCACTTCGGTTACCGAGCCGGCCATTAACCCATAATAATTTTTTGCAAATTGAACTTGAAGTTTAATAATTGGTCTAAATCTGCGTCATCCTAACCGAGGCAAAAAATATACCCCTAAAAGAAGCATTTAATTTTATCCAGGTTTGTCAATATGGAAAAACCCAAACTTACCCGCTACCCATTTAAAAAGTTGTTTTGTACGTTGTGCTGTGTTTTCGGCATACTGTTTTTACTGCCTAAAATTTCGGATGCGCAATACTTCGGGCAAAATAAAGTCCGCTACAAAAACCTCAAATTTAAAGTTTACAAAACCCCGCATTTCGAAATTTATTATTACCTGAAAAACGATAGCGTGGTTAAACGTTTTGCGCAGGAAAGCGAACTTTGGTACACCATCCACCAGCAGGTTTTTCAGGATACTTTCCGGAAAGCCAACCCGATTATTTTGTATGCCGATCATCCTGATTTTGAACAAACTACAGCGATACAAGGTGAAATTGGCGTAGGAACAGGCGGTGTAACCGAAGGCTTAAAAAACCGTGTGGTGATGCCGCTGATGGAAACCAGCCAAACCACGCGCCACGTAATCGGCCACGAACTGGTCCACGCATTTCAATACCATACACTGCTCGATAATAACCGGGCGCAGGGCGATGTAAGCAGCATTAATAATTTGCCGTTGTGGATGATTGAAGGGATGGCAGAATACCTTTCGCTGGGCAAAAAAGACGCTTACACAGCCATGTGGATGCGCGATGCTTACCTCAACAAAGATATCCCGACGCTTAAAGATTTAACCACCAGCAGCAAATACTTTCCGTACCGTTATGGCGAGGCTTTCTGGTCGTTTGTCGGGTCAACTTACGGCGATTCGGTAATTGTGCCTTTTTTCAAAAACACGGCGCATTTTGGTTTGGATTATGGCATCCGCAGAACATTTGGTTACGATGAAAAAACGCTTTCAAGCTTGTGGAAAAATTCCATTGAAGCAACCTACAAACCCTATTTAAAAGACACATTGCAGGTTCCGGTTGGGTTTAAAGTGATTGATGATAAAAACAGCGGGAAGATGAATGTGGCCCCGGCGATTAGCCCCGATGGAAAATACATCGCTTTCCTTTCCGAAAAAAACCTGTTCAGCATTGATCTTTATCTCGCCGATGCCAAAACCGGGCGCATCTTACGAAAGCTGACGAGCAAGGTCTCGAACACGCACATTGATGAATTTAACTTTATCGAATCGGCCGGAACTTGGTCGCCGAACAGCAAACGTTTTGCCTTTAGTGTTTTTAACGAAGGCCGGAATAAATTAGTGATTGTTGATGTAAACAGCGGCCGTGTGCTGGAAGAATCTTCCATGAAAAAGGCCAAACAGTTTAGTAATTTAAGTTGGTCACCAAATGGTAACGATATTGTTTTCAACGCTTTGGCCGAAGGGCAAAGTGATTTGTACCTGTACAATATCCCCACAAAAACAGTAACACAGCTCACCAACGATAAATACACCGATTACCAGCCCAGCTTTTCGCACGATGGGAAAAAGATTGTTTTCACCAGTGATCGGACGACTTACGACCAATCTTTAGCGCAAACTATTCCGTTTAACTTGGCGGTTTATGATCTTGCTACCAAAACAACAACCGACATTCCAATTTTTAACGGCGCCAACAATTTAAACCCGGCTTTTTCTGCGGATGACAAGTCCATCTACTTTTTGAGCAACCGCGATGGTTTCCGCAATATGTACCGCTACAATTTAAGCAGTGCAACTACCGAGCAGATGACGAACTTATTTACCGGTATTTCCGGGATCACCGAGTTCTCGCCTGCTTTGAGCTTATCGGCTAATAACGATGTAGTTTACTCGTATTACCGCGCCCAAAAGTACATCATTTACAACGCCAAAGTTGCTGATTTTAAACCTGTTGCAGTAGAAAACCAGGCCATTAATTTTGATGCTGCCTTGTTGCCGCCGCCAAAATCGGTTGGTGTTGATTTGATCAATACCAACCTAAATAATTTTCTGGCTTATCAAAAAATCCCGACAGATTCTATCCATAATATTCCTTTTAAACCACAATTTAAGCTGGATTACCTGGCCAGCAGCGGCGTTGGTGCAGGCGTGAGCCGGTATGGTGCCGGTTTGGCCAGCGGGATCCAGGGTTTGTTTAGCGATATTGTTGGCCGAAACCAGATTTATGCAGGTGCTGCCGTAAATGGCCAGATTTATGATTTTGGTGCGCAACTGGCCTACATCAACCAGCAAGGCCGATTGAATTTTGGCGTTAGCGCTTCTCACATTCCTTTTCAATATGCAACTTATCAGGAAGGCATCACCACCATCAGCCAAAACAACAAACCCGTTAGCGTTTACGAATCCCGATACGATATTACGCGCACTTTTCAGGATGCGTTGCAGGTTTTTACTTCTTACCCTTTTTCTAAAGTTACCCGGATTGAGTTTGGCACAGGTGCCTCCCAATATTATTACCGGGTGGATCGCTACAGCACGTATTACAACTACGTAACCACCAATAACAATCTCCAAATCACCAACGGTTTGTATTC
>CAXTKQ010000074.1:11240-17171 GCA_964244955.1 uncultured Sphingobacteriaceae bacterium
TTCGCGTGCGCAATACCTCAGCGAGACCGGTTATGATTTGATGCCCTTTTCGCTTTTCCAGTTAAATACGGCTTTGGTTGGCGATAATTCTTACTTCGGGGTTGCCTCGCCTTTAGAAGGCTACCGTTACCGGATTGGCATTGAGGGCAACGTGGGCAGCTTTAAATTTTTAGCGCCAACGATAGATTTGCGGAAATACGTGCGCACCAAACCCGTAACTTTTGCTGGCCGTATTTATGGCTACGGCCGTTTTGGCGATAACAGCCAGGCACTTTTCCCGCTGTTTATCGGTTATCCATATTTAATCAGAGGTTACGAAGCCAACAGTTTTTACAACAACAACGCCCGGAACAAAGGCAACTTTACGATTGACCAGTTGCAAGGCAGCCGCACTGCCGTGGCCAATTTTGAAGTACGCCTACCTTTTACCGGCCCGGAAAAATTGTCGCAGATCAAATCTAAGTTCCTGTTTACAGAACTAAATTTTTTCTTTGATGCCGGTTTGGCCTGGAATGCGGGCGATAAAATTGCTTTCAAAAAAGAACCGGATGCCAACCAGTATTTAACAGATGCAAGCGGAAACCCGGTTTACAGCCGCTTTGGCCAGTTGGTTTATCCAAGCGGTTATAACCGTGTTCCGGCTTTCTCCACAGGTATTTCTTTAAGGGTAAATATTTTTGGTGCTTTTGTGTTGGAACCTTACGTCGCTATTCCTTTTCAACGGACAGACGTACAAAAACCGGTATTGGGCTTAACTTTTGCACCAGGCTGGTAATGCTTCTTTTATCGCAAAAAAAAGCTGTCGAACTAAATTTGACCGCTTTTTTGTTTATGTAGAAAACCTTAAAAACGCTGTATTTCCGAAGGCATTGGCGTACCGGGAAACTCTGGGCTTGAAGGATAAATGGGTTTTTCCTCCGGGAAACGATCCGGAGCAGGAAAATCCGGCGAACGAAAAGGCGACGGATCTTCCTGCGGGATTTCGGGCCTTGGGCTTTCCGGCGGTGCTTGTTCAGGTGAAGTTTCCGGGTCTGGCCCTGCGTTGTAAATTGATTTTGTGCTCATGGTTGATACTTCTTTTATCGGCATAAATTTAACTTGCAGAAGCGTTAAATGTTTTAATCAGGGGAGATTTGCCCATCTTTACAAAACAATCCAACTCTCAGCTTTTGAACATCAAACAACAACTCCATCAGCTTTGTGCCGAACAAATCCGGCAACGCATTGCCGATGCAGAAACTGCCATTGCCGAAGCCCGAAAAGCATCCGAAAACGATACCAAAAGCAGCGCCGGCGATAAATACGAAACTGGCCGCGCCATGATGCAGCAGGAAATAGACCTCAACGCGCGCCAATTATTGGAAGCACGGAAAATGCAGGCGCAACTGCAGCAAATCAATTTCGATACTAAGCACCAATTTGCACAAGCAGGAAGTTTGGCAGAAACCGATCAGGGCGATTTTTATCTGGCCGTTAGTGCCGGTGCTTTGCTGATTGGTACCAAACGCTATTATGCTGTTTCTGTGGCTTCGCCGATGGGTTTGGCGTTAAAAGGCAAAAAAGCCGGAGAAAGTTTTACGTTAAATGGAAAAGAGTTTCAGGTTTTAAAGGTTTTGTAGGACACTGATTTTTAGGTGATAAAAGAAGCATTATCAAAATGATTAATTAACTTAGTGAATCAAAACTATCAAACATGCTGTACGGACAAATAAGTATAGACTTGGAAATTATGAGTGGTGCGCCCGTTTTTGCCGGGACAAGGGTTCCTATTCAAAACCTTTTTGATTATTTAGAAAACGGTGAAGACCTTGACGAATTTCTGGACGATTTTCCATCGGTAACAAAGGAAACAGTATTGGCAGTTTTGGAGATGGCAAAACTATCGATCACAACAGAAAAAGTACTTCATGAAAATTTTGCTTGACGAAAGTTTGCCCCGAAAATTAAAATATGATTTCGGCCAAGAACATGAAGTTAGGACGGTAAGAGACATGCTTTGGTTAGGAAAAAAGAATGGCGAATTGTTAAAGCTGATGACAGATAACAACTTTGAGCTGTTTATAACCGTTAACAGAAATTGCCTTATCAACAGAATTTACAAAGGCTTCCGCTAACGATTATTGTTTTACGTGCTAAAAATAACACACGGCAAACGTTAAAAATACTTGTTCCAAAAATCTTTCTACGTATCTCGGAAGGTAATTTGCAAAATGTTATAGAAGTATATTAAACTCTGGTTTTACAACTTCGGTAGAATCCTAATTTTTAGGTGGTAAAAGAAGCCTTAAAGTAATAAAATGAAAATAAATAATTTTAAAGATCACTCTTTTCATGACTCACAAATAATAGAAGTAAAAGAAAATTCTACTGACCAAACTTTTGATTTTTTACTAAATTATCCTACTAATTGGGATAATATCATCTTTGAAAGAAGGATTCTAAGATTCAGGAATATTACCAGATATAAATTAGAGGAAATACCTTTTGTTGGCCCTTGTACAATTTTAGAAATAATAGATTTAGTTGTTCCAGCAACAATGGATGATGACCAAGATATATTTGGATTAACAAAAAGTAAAATTGAAATAATTACCAATGCAGGAAACAGGATAATTGAATTTTCTGAATGTGAATTATTAGAAGTTTAAAAAAAACTTTGAAAAAGCCTACTTCCTTTTGGCCTTCTCCCAAGCCGCACTTTGCACACCAAACAAATACCTAAAAATCCCGGCTATTACCGCGTAATTCATCACGCCAAAATAATACGGGATAAACAAAGCTTTGATTTTGATTTGCCGTTTTTCTAAAAGCCAGCCCAACATAGCTGCTGTATAAAATAAAATTTGGGCAGCTAAAAGAAGCTGGTAAATTAACAGGTGTGTTTGTTTAACAATTAAGATGTTTAGAACGAAAACTGCAAGCATCAAAAAAGGTACAACTGTCCAACGTAAAACGCGGTGGCTGATGTATTGGAACGATAACAACGGTTGTTTGAACGGCAACAGCAAACTTTTGAGCCAGATGATGGATTGCAAACCACCGGCCGCAATCCGGATCTTGCGCTTCAATTCTTCTTTGATGTTGGCCGAAGAAGTTTCGGTGGCATAAGCTTCCGGTTCGTAAACAATGCGGAAACCTTTTTTGGCAATCAGCATCGAGATCATAAAATCATCAATGATACTGTTGGGATGAACGGATTCGTATAAGGCTGTTTTTACACTAAACAATTCTCCGGCAGCGCCAACAACCGAGTTCAGTTCCGAATCCCAGACTTTCAGCCTCGATTCATATTTCCAGTAAAAGCCCTCTCCTGCCGTTGCATCGGATGTGGCATCAATATGAATACGTTTTTCCCCGGCCACGGCGCCAACTTTTGGGTCGGCATAATGGCGGCAAAGCTTAAGCAGCGCATCGGTATTTAAAAAAGTATTGGCATCGGTAAAAATCATGGCTTCGGTGGTTACGGTTGCCACGGCGCGCTGCACGGCTGCAATTTTACCCAATCTTGCTGCCGAATGCATCAGTTTGATTTCAGGAAATTGACAGATAATCTCCGGCGTTCTGTCTGTCGAACCATCTGTAATAAACAAAAACCGGACCTTATCTTTCGGATAATTTAAAGCAAGCGTGTTTTTGATTTTTTCTTCGATATAAGCTTCTTCATTATAAGCGGCCACAATTAAAGTGCAGGTTGGCAGTTTATTTTTTTCAACTAAAGGAATGCTTCTTTTACCCCTAAAAATTTGGCGCAGCCTGACCAATACAAACAAAACCAAACCGTAGCCGGCAAAGGCGTAAAAGATGAGAAAAAGGCTTGACCAGAAAAACGTGATCACTTAATTTCTGTTGGGTAACCAATATAATGACTGTTGCTGCGGTTGGTAAAGTTCCACCAGATGGAGCGGAACATCATCCCGATATGCGCCGGGTTGTTCCCAACCAAATAGGAAAAAATGTTGCGCGGCATCACCAACAATAAAAAATGCAGGTAAAATATTTTGCGCTTAAAAAACGGTGCATTGCGGCGGATGTACAACACGCGGTTACGGTTCATGAAATAGGTTTTGAGCATGCTGTTTTTACCCACCGAAATTGATTCTTTGTGGTAAATTACGGCCTGCATATCTACCCAAATTTCGTAACCGGCGCGTTTAAAGTGGTCGCACCAATCCAATTCTTCATAGTATAAAAAGAACTGCTCAGGCATTAAACCAGCTTTTTTGAGCGCACATTTTCGCACCATCATGGCGGCACCGTGGGCAAACCCGGTTTGGCCGGTCAGGTGGTCGTATTGCCCGTTGTCTTTTTCAAACTGCCCGATGCACTGGTTGCGCGCGTTGTAATAGTTCATATCGGTGAAACCGGCGTACTGCAATGTGTCCTGGTCGTCAAAATATTTTATTTTAGGGGAAATAATACCAATCTGCGGGTTTTTTTCCATCTGGTTAGCCAGGCGTCCAATCAAACTTGGCGTAATTTCGGTATCGTTGTTGATCAGGAAAAGGTAATCGCCATATGCCTCGCGGATGCCCAAATTGTTGCCGCCTGCAAAACCCAGGTTATTTTCCGAACGGACAAAATGCGCCCAGGGATATTTCTTTTTCCAAGCTTCGGTTGGGTTTTTGTGGCTGCCGTTGTCCACCACAATCATCTGGATTTCGGGATAATCGTTTTTGCTGATAACCGATTGCAGCAAAGCTTCGGTAACTTCGGGCTGGTTATAATTAACGGTGATGATAGAAACTAAGTGCATAAAAACAGTATAAAGCTAAGTTTAAATAGGTTAAACCCAGCTTTATACGTACAGAAAAAATATTTGGCCATTAAAAACCTACTATCCATACTGTTTTTATGCCCTTAAATTTCGAGTTTGCCTTCCACAGAATCGTCGAAAGTTTTGCCTGCAACGGCCGATGCGGTTTGCTTTAAAAATGCAATGGCGTCGCCATGTTTGTTGTCCCAGTAATAAGCTTCTGTCGGCACAACTTTAACCACGCTGATCCTTGGGTCGTCCTTGCCTTCGGTAAACCAGGCTTTCAAAATCGGGTCCCACAATTCTTCAATTTTTGCTTTGTCTTCGCTGATGTAAGCATCGCCGTAAACATTTAAAAACCCGGAACGGTGGCTTTCCTGAAACAGCAAATGCACGTGGTCGTCTTGTTGTATCTCTTCGTTTTTGTGGCTGTCTTTGCTGCTCAAAAACCACAGGTTGCCTTCGTCGTCCACTTTTTGCACTTGCATTGGGCGGATGGCCAGCGGCGAGCCGGTTTTAATTTGCGTGCAAAAGAAACAGGTTTGCGTACCTTCTGCAATTTCTTTCAGTTTTTTTAAAGCTGCTGTACCGGCCAAGCTTTTTAAATGGTCTTCTTCGTGGTTTGCGTTTATGCTGTCCATAATTTTTTTTAGATTGTTTTTTAGCTTAACAGGTTTTGGCCGAAGCTGTTTTGCTTCACTGTTTTTATGCCGGTAAAAGAAGCATCGGGGTTTCCAGCAAAAACAAAAGATAAAGCACAAACACAAAACATTTTAATTATTACGAAAGTTGTTTCAGGATAAGTAAAAACAAAAACACCATGGAACAGACCAATCAAGACCCAACTAAAAAATACGAGAACCAGCCCATGCCCGAGCAGCGGCAGGAAGCGCCCGGAACCGAGGCCGAAATGCAGCCCAAAGCAGACCACGGCGAAACATCATACAAAGGATCGGGCAAGCTGCAAGGCCGGAAAGCCATTATTACCGGCGGCGATTCGGGCATTGGCCGCGCCGTTGCCATTGCTTTTGCCCGCGAAGGCGCCGATGTGCTGATTGCGTATTTAAATGAAGATGAAGACGCGCAGGAAACTGCCAAACTGGTAGAAGAAGCCGGGCGAAAAGCGGTTTTAATGCCCGGGGATTTGCGCGAAGAAGCACATTGCCAGCAAATTATAC
>CAXTKQ010000074.1:17181-18076 GCA_964244955.1 uncultured Sphingobacteriaceae bacterium
ACTGGGCGGAATTGATATTTTGGTGAACAATGCGGCTTTCCAAATGTCGCGGCAATCGTTGCAGGAAGTGAGCAGCGAAGAATGGGACCGCACGTTTAAAACCAACATTTACCCGATGTTTTACCTGTGCAAACATGCCGAGCAGCATTTAAAACCGGGCAGCACCGTCATCAACACCACTTCGGTAAACGCGTACAAACCAAAACCAACGCTGATTGCTTATGCAGCCACCAAAGGCGCCATCCAAAATTTTACGGCAAATATGGGCCAGCTTTGGGCCGAAAAAGGCATCCGTGTAAACTGTGTAGCGCCAGGGCCAATCTGGACACCGCTGATCCCGTCAACTATGAGCGCAGAAGAAGTAAAATCATTCGGACAAGATGTTCCGTTGAAACGCGCAGGCCAGCCTGCCGAACTTGCACCGGCTTATGTTTTCCTGGCTTCCGAAGATTCGAGCTATATGACGGGCTCTACCATCCAGGTAACGGGCGGCTCGCCAACAATTTAAACCGGCAAAAACAGTATCATTTTTTACCAAAGCAGGAAATTGTGGATAACAGTTTCCTGCTTTGTCATTCCCTCCGCCCCAGCTTTACTTCCTGATGCTTCTTTTATGCCTGTAAATTCTGTGTCTAGATATTACACCAATGGAAAATCATCCTAAGCCAATGATTTTTATACGGTAAAAGAAGTATTTAAAATAAGTTTAATAAAATTTGAACAGGCATTTATCCTACTTCTCTATTTTATAATATCGGTTTTTTTTGATAACTTCAGTTAGGGTTATCTAATTGCTTAATTGTTGTTTCGCCCAGCTTTTTAATATGGTAATGGCATCAAAGAGTACGCCAGCTTCCCCGCGGAAATCCCCCGACCCTTTTGGTTCGCTATTTTG
>CAXTKQ010000075.1:0-17884 GCA_964244955.1 uncultured Sphingobacteriaceae bacterium
GCTGCAGGCCATAAACCATTTGGTTTGCGTTTGTACTTCAACTTCCATTAGTTATACTGTTTTTATCGGTGTTTTTTTGTTGCTGATTTTAGGTGGTAAAAGAAGCATCGGCATTTATCTGATTTCGTTTTTGGTATAGTTCCCGTTCCCCGCTTTTTTAAGCTATACTGTTTTTACCGGTATTTTTTTATGTTGAAGATTTTATGGCGATAAAAGAAGCATTGCTTTAAAAGTTGCTAAGCCGCTCTGCCGCTCCTAAAACCTTGATCTTTTCTTTCCTACCATTCCTTCGCCCTAACCTGGTCGCGCAGCGGTTCAAACACAACCGAAGGGTCTTTTTCTTCCGGTGCGTTTACAAAGTGCGCAAACTTTTTGCGCAGTTGCGGGTCGTTCACCACTTCGCTCCACTCGCAGTGGTAAGTGCTCATCAATTGCTGGATTTCTTCTTCCAGTTGTTGCGCAATCCCCAAACTGTCGTTGATGATCACGTTTTTGAGATAGCTCATGCCGCCATCCATTTTGTTGAGCCAGGTTGCCGTACGCATTAATGGATCGGCAGTTTTAATGTAAAACATCAGGAACCGGTCGAGGTATTTAATGCAGGTTTCGCTATCAATATCGCTGGCCAGCAACTGCGCGTGTTGCGGTTTTGACCCGCCGTTTCCGCACACATACAAGTTCCAGCCTTTTTCGGTCGCGATAATGCCGAAATCTTTGGCCTGCGCTTCGGCACATTCCCTAACGCAGCCGCTCACGCCACTTTTTAATTTATGCGGAGAACGGATCCCTTTATAACGGTTTTCAATTTGGATGGCAAAAGAAACACTGTCGTGCAAACCAAAACGGCACCAGGTACTGCCCACACAGCTTTTTACCGTGCGCAAAGATTTGCCGTAAGCATGGCCGCTTTCCATGCCGGCATCCATCAGTTCTTCCCAAATATCCGGCAAATCGTTTAAGTGCGCGCCGAACATATCAATCCGCTGGCCGCCGGTTATTTTGGTGTACAGATTGTATTTTTTGGCAACCTGGCCAATCACGATTAAAGCATCCGGAGAGATTTCGCCGCCGGCAATCCGCGGAACTACAGAATAAGTTCCGCCTTTTTGGATGTTGGCCAAAAAACGGTCGTTGCTGTCTTGGATCGTATCTTGTTTGATGATCAGGTCGTTCCAGGCTCCCGACAAAATACTGGCGACAGCAGGTTTGCAAACTTCGCAGCCATCACCGCGGCCTAAAAGATCGAGCGCATGGTCGTAAGTTTTGATTTTGTGCAGTTTGATGAGGTCCAAAAGTTCCTGACGGGAGTAATCAAAATGTTCGCAGATCACATTTTTGATGTAAACGCCGTTTTCTTTCATCGTCCCAACCACCAAATCTTTGATCAGCGGAACGCAGCCACCGCAACCTGTGCCAGCCTTGGTGCATTTTTTAATGCCATCCACTGAGGTAACGCCTTCCAAATTTACGGCATCGCAAATGGCGCTTTTTAAAACGGCTTCGCAGGAACAAATCAAAGCCGTATCCGGAAGCGACATCACGCCCGCGCCTTCGCTTGCTTCTCCGCCGCGCGAACCCAAGATCAAATCTTCCGGGTTTGGCGGCAAAACCAGTTTGTTGTTTACCGTTTGCAGCAGCATGTTATACGCGTCTGCATCACCTATCAAAATGCCGCCCAGCAAATATTTCCCGTCGTTGCTGATGTTGATGCGCTTGTAAACGCCTTTGTGCGTATCTTCAAAAATGATCGTGCGGCAATCCGGTTCGGTAATAAAAT
The DNA here is from genome assembly GCA_964244955.1 of uncultured Sphingobacteriaceae bacterium. Lineage (GTDB taxonomy): Bacteria > Bacteroidota > Bacteroidia > Sphingobacteriales > Sphingobacteriaceae > Mucilaginibacter_A. The sequence continues at coordinate 1,778 of CAXTKQ010000075.1, forward strand.
TATCGCCAAAACTGGCCACGTCCACACCAATCAGTTTCAGTTTGGTGCTCATGTCAAAGCCATAAAAAGCTTTTTCGCCTGCCAAAATCTGGTTTACGGCAACTTCCGCCATTTCGTAGCCCGGCGCAACCAAACCATAAATCATGTTGTCGTACAGCGCGCACTCGCCGATGGCATACACAAACTCGTTGCTGGTCTGCATCTTTTCGTTCACCACAATCCCGCCGCGTGTCCCGGTTTGCAGTCCGGCCAGTTTTCCCAGTTCGTCGCGCGGACGGATCCCTGCCGAAATCACCAGCATATCAATCGGCAGTTCGGTATCGTCGTTAAACTTCAGCGAAGTAATTTGGTGGCCGCCTGCTATTTCTGCCGTGTTTTTATTGAGGTGAACGTTCAGGCCCAATTCTTTTAATTTAGTTTGAAGCAGGTTGCTTCCCGCCGAATCAATTTGCCGCGGCATTAAGCGCGGTGCAAACTCTACCACATGCGTTTCACGGATGCCAAAGTCCAGCAAAGCTTTGGCGGCTTCCAAGCCCAGCAACCCTCCGCCCATTACCGCGCCGTTTTTTGATTTGGCCGCATGGGCTTTCATCATTTCCAAATCTTCGATGGTGCGGTAAACAAACACGCCTTCTTTTTCTATGCCCGGGATATTTGGTACAAAAGCCCCGGAACCGGTGGCCAAAACCAAATAATCGTAGTTTAAGCTGATGCCGTTGCGCGAGTGCACTTTCTTTTCGGCCAGGTTTATTTCCTGAACCGGATCGCTTAAATAAAGCGTGATGCCGTTTTCTTCGTACCAGTTTTCAGCAGAAAGCGAAAGGTCGTCGGCCGTTTTGCCGTTAAAGTATTCGCTTAAATGAACACGGTCGTAAGCGCGGCGCGGTTCTTCCCCAAAAACAATTAAATTAAACAATTTGGTTTTTTTGACCAGTTTTTCACAAAATTTATAGCCAACCATGCCATTTCCGATGACAATAATTGTTTGTAAGCCTGGCCCTGTTTTCATAATTGTTGAATTTTGATAAAAATTTGAGAGAACCTATTGTTTCTTTTTTAAAATCGCTCTTTGCGATATACAATGATAAGTATTTATGATAAAAATCATACAGAATAAATGATTTTTAGTATTATTTCAATTGAATGTATGATTTAAAATCAGATTTTAATAATATTTCAATAAAAAGAAAGAAAAATTAAAGTTTTATGGATGCAAAACCTAAAAAAAGAATAATTGAAAGTCGGTTTTTTGCTTGAAATAAAATTTTATTGCGGATTTTTTGATTTGAAACCAATAAAACCTTCTTGTTTTAAATTTAAACAACCGGTTTTTCAGTTTTTTGATAATGCTTCTTTTACCAGTATAAAATTGGTGCCGCCATAATGGTATTCGCCCCAGACAACGCCCTTTTGAAATCCGTTGACTTGGCCGTGCAAAGGATATTAAAGCCATTGCACAACCGGAACATCGCCTTATCGCAGCTTTTTATTATGTTTGAAGGCAGGATCAAAATACGCCTGCAAAACAATTGGACAATAACGCAGGCATAATTTAGTTTACACTGCCATTCGGACAAAATTTGATGATTAACCAAGAACCAGAAAATGAAAAAAATCTTTACCCTTTTGCTTAGCCTTTTTACTTTTAACCATTTGATTGCCCAAAACAACAGTTTAAGCGCAAGCATGGACAAGGTAAAACTTGAATTTATGCTGAACAACGGGAAACCGGAATACGCCGTTTTTTTTGGCGGGAAACCCGTTATCAAACCTTCTGAAATGGGTTTTAAACTTGCCGACGATGCTTCTTTTACCGGCAATTTTTCAGTGTCCTCTTCCGAAACCAAAACCGTGGACACAACCTGGAGCCCGGTTTGGGGCGAGGTGAACCGCATCCGCAACCATTACCGGCAGCTTACCGTTCACCTCACACAAAAAAATCCTGCCCGGGCAATGGACATTGTTTTCCGTGTGTTTGCCGACGGCGTAGGTTTCAGGTATGTTTTCCCAAAGCAGCACAATTTGCAGTATTTTGTCATTGCCGATGAGACAACGCAGTTTGCCCTCGCCGGCAACCATAAAACTTTTTGGATCCCGGGCGATTACGACACCAACGAATATCCTTATACCACATCCAAAATCAGCGAAATTGACAACCGGCAGATGGTTAAAAACTCAACCGAAATTGCCATCCGTATTGCGCCAGACGCCCAAGCCGTACAAACACCGTTGATGATGAAAACGGCAGACGGCCTGTACATCAACATCCATGAGGCCGCTTTGGTGGATTTCCCTGCGATGCAACTGCATGTTGACAACAGTTCTTACAAGCTGACGGCCAGTTTGGTGCCGAATGCAGTCGGAACGAAAGCTTTCGTCCATGCGCCGTTTAATACGCCCTGGCGAACGATTGTGGTAAGCGACAAGTCCACTGATATTTTAGCTTCCAAATTGATTTTGAACCTGAACGAGCCTTCCAAAATCGAAAACACTTCGTGGATAAAGCCCATGAAATTTGTTGGCGTTTGGTGGGAAATGCAAACCGGCAAAGGCACCTGGAACTACACTGATTACCCGGATTCTTTGTCGGCCGACGGAAAAATGATACCAAACGGCAAGCATAGTGCCAACACGGCAAACGTAAAACATTACATAGATTTTGCTGCCAAAAGCGGTATCCAGGGCGTTTTGGTAGAAGGCTGGAACATTGGCTGGGAAGACTGGTTTGGGTTTTGGAAGGAAAACGTGTTCAGCTTTGTAACGCCATATCCTGATTTCGATATTAACGAGATCACCCGTTATGCGGCAGCAAAAGGCGTAAAAATGATCATGCACAACGAAACTTCCGGCTCGGCAACTGATTATGAACGGCAGTTGGACACCGCTTATAAATACATGAACAAGTATGGCTATACTTCGGTTAAAACCGGTTATGTTGGCAAGATCATCCCGCGCGGCGAGCACCACGACGGGCAATGGATGGTGAACCATTATTTGCGTGTTGCCCAAAAAGCTGCTGAACACCACGTAATGCTGGACGCGCACGAACCTGTGCGCCCAACGGGCCTTCAAAGAACTTACCCAAACTGGATGGCCAGCGAAGCGGGCAGGGGAAATGAATATAACGCTTTTACGATAGGCAGCCCTCCTGAGCATGAAACCATTATGCCTTTTACCCGGTTGATGGGCGGGCCGATGGATTATACGCCGGGTATTTTTAAGCTCAAAAATTATTCTGCCGACCCAAACAGGCAGATGCATACCACACTGGCCAAACAACTGGCGTTATACATCACAATGTACAGCCCATTGCAAATGGCGGCAGATATGCCGGAGAATTACGAAAAGCACCCGGACGCATTTCAGTTTATTAAAGATGTGGCCACCGATTGGGACGACACAAAAATATTGGAAGCCGAGCCTGGCGACTACATCACCATTGCCCGGAAAGAAAAAAACAGCAATAATTGGTTTATCGGTGCCATTACAGATGAAAACAGCCGGAACAGTACTATTGTATTAAACTTTCTGGATAAAGGAAAAAAATACACCGCAACGGTTTATGCCGATGGTGCCGATGCCGATTGGAAATCAAACCCCGAATCGTACCAGATCAAAAAGATGACGGTTACATCGGCAACAAAACTAAACCTGATACTGGCAAAAGGCGGCGGCGCGGCAATCAGTATCAAACCGATGTAACAGAACCTGTAACTGTAAAAAATACCAATGCTGCTTTTATCGTATAAAAATTGGTGTTTGATTTCAATAACCCGAAATTAAATGTTTGCCCAATTTTAGGTGGTAAAAGAAGCATTGGTATTTTAACCAAAACCTTTCGCCCAACTTAAAAAAAACCGGTACAATCAAAAGTTTAGGATTGAATGCCTTGCAGGTGAAAAAATTGACTTGCAACAAATATCGGAACAACTTCATTATGAAGAAGATCAAAACAGTTACTTTTCGCCATGAAATTTACCGCTTTCGAAATCTATAAATATGCCATTCCGATGGTGCCTTTTACCATTGCAACCGGCACCATGGATTTTGCCCAGAATATTTTTGTCCGCGCGCACACCGATTCAGGTTTGATGGGTGTTGGCGAATGTTCTGCTTTCCCGATGATCGTTGGCGAAACGCAAAACACCTGCTATGAACTTGCGAAAGATTTTGCCGCTTTGTGGAAAGGAAAAGATGTTTTGGATAGGGAAGCGCGGTTGGCCGAACTGGATTTGTCCATCGCCAGAAACTACACGATAAAAAGTGCATTCGATATGCTTTTGTATGATTTGGCAGCCAAGCAATCCAACCAGCCTTTGTACCAATTTTTGGGCGGGGAAAAGCGAAAGATTGAAACCGATATTACCATTGGCATCGGCACGCCGGAAGCAATGGCGCAAACGGCCATCCAATTTAAAACACAAGGCTACAATATCATCAAAGTAAAATTGGGCAAAAACCCGGTTGAAGATGTGGAGCGCATGAAACAAATCCGAAATGCAATCGGCCAGGAAATTAAATTAAGATTGGATGCAAACCAGGGCTGGGCTTTTGATGACGCTGTTTTTACCTTGCAAAATTTAGTGCCCTACAATATCCAATTTTGCGAGCAGCCGATGCGCATTTACAATGATCATTTATTGCCCAAACTTTGCCAGCTTTCGCCGATTCCAATTATGGCCGATGAAAGTGTATACACGCACCACGATGCCGAACGCATCATCCAAAACAAAGCTGGCAAATACATCAACATTAAACTGGCCAAAAGCGGCGGCATAAACGAAGCCATCAAAATAAACCAAATTGCAGAACAAAACGGTATCAATTGTATGCAAGGCGGCATGTTGGAAAGCCGTTTGGCTTTAACGGCAAATGTCCATTTTGCGATGGCATTTAAAAATATCGTTTTCTTTGATTTGGATACTTGTTTATTGGGCCACAAAATTGATCCGGTAATTGGTGGTTGCAAGTACAATGGTTCACAATTAGAAATCCAAGATACACCGGGAATTGGTGCAGATGTGGACCAAGCTTACTTGGATGGTTTGGAACAGGTTGTTGTTTAAAATTAAGGTTGAAACTTTTGTTGCTTTTACAAACTTATACTTTAATATTTTAATATAATATTGTCATTGTTAAAAGATTGTTATGCCGAAAATTTACTTTTCTGTTTGTAAATCCAAAATTAAAATTTTACTCCGATACTGTTTTTATGCCCTAATTTTCGGTGTGCTTTCAGGTTGCACACATCAAATCACCAAACACAAAATCAGCAGGATTTTAAAAAACTCAACCATTAATAAAGATCATTTTACCGGTTTTGCTTTGTACGATCAGGACAAAAAGAAAATGGTTTACCAGGAAAATGCCGACAAGTATTTTACGCCTGCATCCAATACCAAACTTTTTACTTTTTATACTTCGATGCAAATGCTGGGCGATTCCATTCCCAGTTTGCGTTATCTTGTAAAAAACGATTCTTTGGTTTTTTGGGGAACCGGCGATCCATCTTTCCTGCATTCTATTTTAAAATCAACCAAAGCTTTTGATTTGTTAAAAAATTCGTCGCAAAAATTGTTCTATTCGGCATCCAATTATACGGGCAACTTTTACGGTGCGGGCTGGCCTTATGATGATTACAATGATTATTACCAGGCTGATATTACCGCCCTGCCGATAGAAGATAACGTGGCTTTTATTGATGCCGATGCACAAGGCAACTTGCAAATCAAACCAACATATTTAAAAATGTACTTGCAACAAGATACTTCTTTTCACCCTAAAAATTATAGGGTAAAAAGAGCATTGGAAGAAAACAAGTTTGTATATCCTGCCGGTCCGGTTCCATCCAAGTTTCATCAGGAAGTCCCCTGGAAAACAAGCCCAAGTTTAACTTTGAAATTGTTGCAGGATACTTTGAAAAAACCAATCGGATTGATCAACATGCAAATGCCGGCCTCGGCAAAAACCTTGTACAGCATTGCTACAGATTCGGTTTACAAGCAAATGCTTTTGCCAAGCGATAATTTTGTGGCCGAGCAATTGTTGCTGGTTTGTTCATCTACCTTGCCCGGCGGTAGGTTAAGTACAGAAAATGCAATCGCTTACAGCAAAAAAAACTTTTTAAACGATTTGCCGGATGAACCGCAATGGGCGGATGGTTCCGGGCTTTCGCGCCAAAATTTGTTTACGCCGAGGACGATGGTTGCATTGCTTCAGAAAATTTGGGACAAAGTAGGCAACGAACAAAAACTGCATAGTTTGCTGCCTGCGGGCGGCGTTTCAGGTACGCTCAAAAATGCTTATAAAACGGATAACGGCGTTCCGTTTGTTTGGGGAAAAACCGGCAGCTTGTCCAACAACCACAACCAAAGCGGTTATTTGATTACGCGGAAAGGCAAGCGGTTGCTGTTCTCTTATATGAACAACAATTTTACGCGTCCAACTGCACAAATCCGTGGAGAAATGGTGCGGGTGATGACGGAAATCCATAACCGTTTTTAGTTTAATTTCTTTTTATAGGAAAAGGAAATTGGCACAATTAAAACTTATTCTGCTGATAATGCCAATGCTTCTTTTATGCCCTAAATTTTAGGCTGACAATGAACCATCAACCATAAACGCCACAATTAGTTTAACTTTGGTTTTTTTCCAAAATCAAATTGATGATCAAGCAAGCCCTTCAAAACCTCAAAATAAACGCGCTGAACGAAATGCAGCAGGCCGCCATCAGCGCAGCCAAAAAAAGCGATGTGATTTTGCTTTCGCCCACAGGTTCGGGTAAAACTTTAGGTTTTTTGTTGCCTTTGCTGGATGTGCTTGATGCGGAAATGGCCGCCGTACAAGCCTTAATCCTGGTCCCGTCGCGCGAACTGGCTTTGCAGATCGAACAGGTTTTTCGCTCGATGGGCAGCGGTTTTAAAGTGAATTGCTGCTACGGCGGCCACGATGTAAAAACCGAAAGGAACAATTTATCGCAGCCACCGGCGGTTTTAATTGGGACGCCGGGAAGGATTGCCCACCATCTGCGCCGCGAAAGTTTCGGCACGGCCAACATCCAAACTTTAATTTTGGACGAGTTTGATAAAGCGCTGGAATTTGGTTTCCAAGAAGATATGGCTTTTATCATCAAACAACTGCCAGCCATAAAAAGGCGGATGCTGACTTCGGCCACCAAAATGAAAGAAATTCCAGCCTTTACCGGCATTATAAAACCAGTGGAACTGGATTTTCTGACCAATTCGGCTGCCATTCCGGATTTAAAACAAAAAGCTGTAATTACGGAAGCTGCCGATAAACTGGAAGCTTTGTTTGCCCTGGTTTGTACAATTGGCGACCGGGCAACTTTGGTTTTTTGCAACCATCGCGAAGCCGTTGACCGCATCAGCGATTTATTGTGGGAAATGGGTTTGCCAAACGGCGTTTTTCATGGCGGCATGGAGCAGGACGACCGGGAACGTGCCTTGTTAAAGTTCAGAAACGGTAGTTATAAAATTTTAATCACCACAGATCTAGCTTCGCGCGGTTTGGATATTCCGGAGATTGAATACGTGGTGCATTACCAGTTGCCGCACAACGAAGAAGCTTTTTTGCACCGCAACGGCCGAACCGCCCGAATGTATGCGAAAGGGACTTCGTACCTGATTTTAACGCCTGAAGAAAAACCGGCTTACTTAAAACATATGCCGGAAATCGAAGAACTGCCTCAGAAACCGGTCATTCCGCAACCTTCTCCCTGGGTTACTTTGTACTTGGCGGCCGGCAAAAAAGACAAGGTAAACAAAGTAGATATTGTAGGTTTGCTGCTGAAAAAAGGAGAACTGCAAAAAGAAGATTTAGGGCTGATTGAAGTTTTAGACCATGCCTCGTACGCGGCCATCAAACGCAACCAGGCAGAACGGGTTTTGCAAAAAATAAAAGGCGAAAAACTAAAGAACAAAAAGGTTAAAATCGAAATTTCAAGGTAAACCAGATCAAGCAAAATGAGCAACAACGATATTATGAAAAAGCTGCGCGTGGCCATGCAGTTTACCGATGACGATATTATCAAAGTACTGGAATTGGCCAATTTCAGGATCACCAAAACAGAACTGGGCGCTATTTTCAGGAAAGAAGACCACCCCAACTTTAAACCTTGCGGCGACCAAATTTTGCGGAATTTTTTGAACGGACTGATTATTTATAAACGCGGGCCCAAAGTTTAGCCGCATTTATTTGGAGTTTTAAATTTCGGCCTGATGCTTCTTTTATCGGTATAAAATTGGTAACGCATCAAAAAAACATAGGCCAACTTTTAGGTGATAAAAGAAGCATCGGCAAACCTTTATTGCTGGCTGTTGATCCATTCTTCTGCCATCGGCATATCCGTAAAAAATTGAATAATGACATTTCCAACGGCCACATCCACACTTTTTTGGGCAGAAAGCTTGCTGAAAGCACTGGGCGAATAAATCCAGGCAAAATATTTTAAACCTGCTTTTTCCATCATCGGGAACCATTCTGTCCCTGCCCAGTCTGCCGCGTCAGACCAAGTGCCCAAAACATGCGTATTGTCATTCAAAACCTTGCTTATCTTGTTGTTTTTCAGCATGTCCAGCATCAGCAGGCAGCCATGTTTTACCGATTGCAGGTTTTGAAAACCCGTCCAGTCTACATCCAAACGATGTTGGCTTTCATTATAGGCAATGGTGATGGAAGCATCTTTATAAAAACTGTTTTTTTGAATCACCGGTGCCAGCTCTTTACCAATGCTAAGCGGCAGCCGGAAATAGAAGGTAGAACCTTGCCCCAATTCGCTTTCAATCCAAAAACTGCCTTGGTGGCGCGTTAAAATTTCTGAAGAAATAAATAAGCCTAAACCTAAGCCATCATATTTCATAGCGGTATTATCAACCCGGTAATACCTTTCGAAAAGGTGTTGCAGATTATGGCTGGCAATACCGATCCCGAAATCCCGGACCGAAACGATGATGTTGTCCAACTGGATTTCGCTGTTTACAAGCACGGTTTTTCCTTCGGGGGAATATTTAATGGCGTTGGTCAAAAAGTTATTGATTACCTGCTCTATCCGGAAACGGTCGCCGGTGTAAAGCACATCTACCGTACTTTCTAAAATAATTTGGTGCGAAGGTGAGGTATGCTGTACGCTTTCCACGCTTCCTGCCAGCATTTCGCCGAACTGGAATGGCTCGAAAGCGTAGTTCATTTTGCCCGCATTAATCTTGGTTACGTCGAGCAAATCGTTGATCAGCCTTTCCAAACGCAAAACGTGTTCGGCAGATTTTTGTGCGAAGCTTTGCAGTTTTGCCGTATCCGTAGTCCGCTTCATCATTTGGTTAAACGCTTTGATACTGGTCAATGGCGTTTTCAGTTCGTGGCTGGCGATAGAAATGAACTCGTCTTTTTTCTGCTCGTTGTTTTTCTGGAAATCTATATTGGTATTGGTGCCGATCCAAAGCTTAACCTGGTTGTTTTCAATCAGCGGGACTGCCCTGGCCAAAAACCACTGGTACCCACCGTTCTGCATCAACAACCGAAACTCGGTTACATATTCATTGCCCGATTGCAGGGAAACTGTCCAGGCTTGTATGCAGCCCGGCAAATCATCCGGATGGATAAAGTTTTTCCACCCGGGCCCAACCACATCTTCCTGGCTTTTGCCGAAATCGGTACAAACAACCTGGTTTACATAGTTTAAAGCGCCGTCTGGGTTGGCTGTCCAAACCTGCTGCGGCATGGCGTTTAGCAAAAACTGGAAGCGTTTTTCGCTTTCTTCTACCAAACGTTTGCCGATTACAGATTCTGTTACCTCAAAAACAAAAACCAGCAGCCCGTCTACCCGGCCTTGTGTATCCTGCCTGGCCTGATAAATAAAGTTGAAATAGCGGTCTTCCACAGGCCCGTTGTCAAACCGTGCCAGCGGGACCAAAAGTTCGTTCCCTTCAAAAGGCTTACCTGTTTGATAAACATTTTGGATAATACCCCAAACCGGTAGCCCTGCAATTTCCGGCAGGGCTTCCAGCAATGGTTTTCCCAAAAGCTTTCGGCCCGGAAAAAGCTGCTGGTACAGCGGGTTGATCAGTTCGAAAACAAAATTGGGCCCGTCCAAAATGCAGATGCCTGCCGGGGCCTGCATCAAAAACTGGTTTAGGCGTGATCGCTGGCTTTCCGATTCGGCCTGCGCCGTTAAAGCCTGGTGGCTCCTTAAAGCAACCCGTTCTTCCAGTTCGGAGTTTAACTGGCGTAATGTTTCCTGGGCCTGGTGCAGCTCCTGGTTCGTGGTGATCAGCTCTTCTACCGATGCCTGCACTTCTTCGTTAGCCTCGGCCAGGTTGTTGTTGAGCAGGAGCAGTTGCTGTTGGTTTTTTTCGACCTCTTTTCTGGCCAAAACCATTTCGGTAATGTCGTAGGCAAAGGTAAAAACGCCGGTTATGTTGCCTTGCCCGTCAAACCGCGCCTGGTGGATCAGGTTAAAATAATGGTCTTGCAACGGCCCGCCGCCTTTTGGTGCCAGCGGGATGTACATTTCTTTTCCTTCAACGGTTTTGCCGGTTTTGTACACATGCCGAAAAACCTGTTCTACCGGTTGCCCGGCAATTTCGGGCACAGCTTCTAAAAGTGGTTTGCCAACCAATGTCCGCCCGGGGAAAAGTTGTTCCTGGTAATGGCTGTTCACAAACTCGTAAACAAATTCGGGCCCGGAAACAACGGCAACCTGCGCCGGGATTTCCGTCATAAACTTTTCTAAACGCATACTCAACTGCCGGGCTTCCAAAAGCGCGTTTTTTTCGCGTTCTGCGTTCAGCTTTAAATGCTGTTCGGCCAGGGTTTGCTGCGTAACGTTAATGGTTTGCTGGATGATGTATTGCAGTTCCCCGGCTTCGTTTACAACCGGTGTATGCGTGGTTTTCCAGTAACTGGCACTATTGTTTTGTTCGATACACAAAACTGGAAGCTCTAAAGGTTGAAGCGTTTGGGGCATTTGCGCCAAAGATTGGCTTAAGCCTTGCGCTTTAAATTCATTGGTATGGAGTGGGAAATGATCAAAAACAGGCTGGCCCAAAACATCAATACTGTTTTTACCGGTAGTTTTTAAGTAATCGTTGCTTGCACAAAGTATGGTTAGCCCTTCAGACAAGACAAGGTACAAACCGGGCAGGGTTTCAAAAACTTTCAGGGTTTCCGGCAAAAGCGCAGCACTGTTTTTCATTCAAATAAATAGATAGAACAATTTTAACAAATTACAGGCACTTAAACTAAGCGGTACGGTTTTTTCTGCTCCCTATAAAAACGGCATAACGTTTTTATACCGATAAAAGAAGTATTGCGCAAAAGTTTTGGTTGATGGCGAAACGCAATGCCAGCAGCAGTTGGTTTGGTATAAAAATAATTTTTAGGCAAACTTTCAGCTTGCTTCCGCTTTATAATTCCATTATAAAAGGCACTTAAATTATAGTGCTAAAAGAAGCATCGGCTGTTTTTTTATTTAAGTTTGAAACAATGCAAGTTGATTTTGCCCATAAAAATGTTTTGATTACCGGCGGCTCCCGAGGGATTGGCAAAGCTTGCGCCCAGCTATTTTCTAAGTTGAACGCAAATGTCATCATCACTTACAAATCCAATAAAACTTTAGCCCAAGAAGTAGTTGCAAGCCTCAACCCAAAACAAAACCATTGTTTTTTCCAATTGGATATTGCTGATCCTGAAGCGATTGAAAACTTTTACCAGGATTTTCAAACACAATACAAGCACTTGGATGTGTTGGTAAACAATGCCGGAATTTTTACAGAACACAAGGTTGCAACCGTAAGTTACCAGAAATGGCAGCAAGCCTGGAAGCAAACTTTGGATACCAACTTAACAGGCGTGGCCAACTTGTGCTATTTTGCTGCCCAACAAATGATCGGACAAAAAGAAGGGAAAATCATCAATATTTCTTCGCGTGGCGCTTTTCGCGGCGAGCCTGACCATCCTGCTTATGGCGCCAGTAAAGCTGGCTTAAATGCCTTGAGCCAATCGCTGGCCGTTGCTTTGGCGCCACACAACATTACCGTTGGCGTAATTGCGCCGGGATTTATCGAAACCGATATGGCCGCCGAAGCTTTAAACGGGGAAGCTTGGGATTTGATACGCAAACAAAGTCCGCTAAACCGCGTGGGCAAACCCGAAGAAGTGGCGCGTGCCGTAGCCCTATTTGCAAGCAGCGGTTTAGAATTTATGACGGGCGGGATTATTGACCTGAATGGTGCTTCGTATTTGAGGAGTTGAACGATACTTCTTTTACAAGTGTTTTTTTAGTGGGTTTATCAATTAAAAGAAGCCCGAAATTCCAAAGGCGAAAAGCTAGTTTTTGTCTTAAATAATTTGCTGAAAGACTGTGGATGCTCAAAACCCAATTCATAAGCAATTTCACTTACCGATAAACCGGTGGCGGATAATTTCTCTTTTGCCTTTTCAATCAGTTTGTTGTGGATGTGCTGCTGTGCATTTTGCCCGGTAAGCGAACGCAGCATATCACTCAAATAACTTGGGGAAATATTTAAGTGTTCTGAAAGATATTGAACTGTCGGAACCCCCTGGCTTAAAGATTTATTGTTGTTAAAATAGCCGTCTAAAATTTCTTCCAGCTTTTGCAGCAAATTGTTGCTTACTGCTTTGCGGGTGATGAACTGGCGTTTGTAAAAACGGTTGGCGTAATTGAGCAATAATTCGATTTGTGAAATAATGACATCCTGGCTGAAATCATCTATCCGGCTGTTCAGCTCCTCTTCCACAATATTAAAAATCGAAATGATGGTTGCCTTTTCTTTATCCGACAGGTGCAACGCTTCATTGGCCGAATAAGAAAAAAAACCATATTGTTTGATCTTTTTTGCCAGGGGGTAAGACAATAAGAAATCGGGGTGAATGAGCAATGTGTACAGGGAACATTCTCTTGTATTGGTATCGTCGTCATTGCCAGCCCCAATAATTTGATTAGGGGAAGCGAACAGCAGGCCGCCTTCATCAAAATCATAATAACCCTGGCCATATTTTAATTTCCTGCTGAGTTTTGGCTTATACGATATTTTGTAAAAGTTTAACACATGCGGGCCCAATGGCGGAGTTACATCGGCCCGGTTATCGGAACTGTTTATCAGACTGATCAACGGATGCAGGGGCTTAGGCAGGCCCATGGCCTGATGTGCGTTGGATATAGAATCAAACTGATGGTGGCTGTTTTCTTCCTTTTTCATTTTGAAAATTTAATACAATGATAACCGGTAAGTTTTTCAATTACCGGTTATCATTGATTCTTTACCACTAAATTACTTTGATTTGCCTTGTGCCGAATCTGAGACGGCTTCCCATGCTTCCCAGATTGCCAATCGCTCAGCATAAGCAGCACGTACCCAGGGCAAATTGTGGCTTCCGAGATTGAACCGCAGCGGCGGGTTTTCTGCATCAACAACCTGGAAGAGCGCCTGGGGCGTCGCCTCCGGATCGCCTCTTTCCTGGTCTTTTAAGCCTGAGAAAAACTGGTTTTTAAAATCTGTGTAGATATCGAGGCCTGCTGCAAATTTCAAAGAGTCCTGGCTGCCAAACTCGGTGGCGTAGGCACCAGGTTCTATAATCGTTACTTTGATTCCAAAAGGTTTAACCTCTGCTGCCAGGCTTTCATGGATCGCTTCGAATGCCCATTTGGAGGAACAGTAATAGCCAATTACCGGCATCGCTACATGGCCAAGCCCGCTTGATGTACCCAGGATGTGGCCACCGCCCTGCTTTCTCAACAACGGCAAAGCTGCCTGAATAACGGAAAGTGTGCCGAAAATGTTCGTTTCATAAAGTGCCCGGACATCTTCCGCGCTGGCTTCCTCAATTGTGCCGACTAATGAATAACCAGCATTGTTAAGCACAATATCAAGCCTTCCAAAGTGAGTGTGGGCTTGCTCCACGGCCATTTTCACCTGATCGGGTTTGGTTACATCAAGCTCCAAAGTCAGCACGTTTTCGCCGTATTTTTCCTTGAGATCGGTTAAGGTTGCCAACTTGCGTGCTGTAGCTGCAACCTTGTCGCCACGCTTAAGCGCAGCTTCAGTCCAAACACGTCCGAAACCACGGGAAGCACCCGTGATAAACCAAACTTTATCAGACGCGACAGGAGTAGGCGCAGGGCCAACACTTAAAGTTTCATTTTGAGGTACCATAATTTTATGTTTTAAATTTAGAATACCACAAAGGTCAACAGATGTAAGGTGTTACATGTAGCCTGATTGAGGGATTTTGTAGTCTAAATGAGAAAGCCGTTCAAAACGGCAAAGGTTAGTTTTAGGTTTCAATATGATTACCGCCAACGCCGTAACCATAAAATGTCCATTAATCCAATATTCGGCCATTCTTGTAACAAACCATTGTTAACTGCTAAGACCATATTTTTTGCAAAATAGCCGATACTTCTTTTACCCCTGTTTTTTTATTAAACATAAATTTGTGTACTTTTCTAAACTTCAATACTTCTTTTACCGATGAAAAATCTGCTTGTCGCCCTTTTGCTGTTGCCTTTATTTTCTCTCGCACAAAAATTCACACCAAAAGAAATCTCCAGGTTTCAGGCCGAAGCAAAAAGCGTAACCATCATCCGCGACAATTGGGGCGTTCCGCATATTTACGGCAAAACCGATGCGGACGTGGTTTTTGGGTTGATGTATGCGCAATGCGAAGAAAATTTTAAAGGCATCGAACGCAATTATTTGTACCAGTTGGGCAAACAATCCGAACTGAACGGCGAAAGCAGTTTGTACACCGATGTGCAGTTGCAATTGATTGCCGATAGTGCCGATGCCATCAAAGATTATCAAAACAGCGAACCGAAATTTAAAAAGCTGCTGGACGCTTTTGCCGATGGCCTGAATTATTACCTGTACAAACATCCGGAGGTGAAGCCGGAATTCCACCGTTACCAGCCCTGGTATGCTTTGATGTTTACCGATGGCAGCGTGGCGGCAACCATTACGGGCGGAATAAATTTGGAGGAAACCAAAGCATTTTATACGAGGGAAAGAGCGGGGAGCTGGGAAGAAAAGAGCGGACGGAATAGCCGGAAGAATGAAAGCGGGGATTTGTTGAACGAGCGCGAAATAGGTTCTAACGGTTTTGCCATTTCTCCTTCAAAATCAGCTTCTGGTCATGCTTTACTCTACATCAACCCGCATGTGCCTTTTTATTTTCGAAGTGAAGTGCATTTGGTAAGTGAGGAAGGCTTGAACGCTTATGGTGCGGTAACGTGGGGGCAATTTTTTATTTATCAGGGTTTTAATGCGCATTGCGGTTGGATGCACACGTCGAGTTATGCAGATGTGGCCGATTTGTACGAAGAAAAGGTTTATAAAAAAGGCAACGGGTGGTTTTACGAATACGAAGGGCAGCAAAAACCGGTCATCGAGCGGCAATTGGTTTTTAAAGTGAAGCAAGGCGATCAGATCATCCGGCAAAAAATGACAGGTTATTACACGCAGCACGGCCCGGTTTTGGGAAGCCGGAATGGGAAATGGCTCAGCTTAAAAGCGAACAACCGTTCTTATAATGCGCTGCTTGAGTCGTGGCTCATCACCAAAGCCAATACTTTTTCCGATTATAAAAAAGCGATGGGCTTGCTTTCCAACGCTACAAACAATACGGTTTATGCAGACGACCAGGGAAATACGGCTTTTTGGTACGGAAATTTTATGCCTAAAAGAAGCATTAAATATGATTGGACACAACCGATTGACGGAACAACAACGGCAACCCAATGGCAAGGCGTTCATCCTTTAAACGAGATTGTGCAGGTTATTAATCCGCCAAGCGGCTGGATCCAAAACTGCAATTCTACGCCGTTTACTTCATCCGGCAAAAGCAGTCCGGATAAAAGTAAATACCCGGCTTACATGGCTCCCGACGGCGAAAATTTCCGTGGCATTACTGCTGCCAAGTTGCTCGGCAACAGCCAGAAACTGACTTTAGATGAGCTGATTGCCTTGGGCTACAACCGTCATTTGGCTGCTTTTGATGTGCTGCTGCCTTCGCTTTTTCAAGCTTATCAGCAAGTACCGGATTCGTTGAAACAAACTTTGGCCGAACCAATCC
>CAXTKQ010000076.1:0-17706 GCA_964244955.1 uncultured Sphingobacteriaceae bacterium
ACCAAACCCCAAAACTTGCCCAGGTAATCCCAGGATTCGCGCGACATAGCGGTATTCCGCACCTTGTTGCCCAGCATCAAGCCAGTAACAACCATGGCCAGCGCACCAGAAACGTGCAGGTAATTGGCCAACGCATAACCAGGCATCACCATAGAAAGCGTGATCAAAACTTCAACCCGGTAATTGTCAATTGATCTCAAAATAAAATAACCGAGGTAACCCAGTGCCGTGCCAAAAACCAATCCGCCGATTGCTTCCCGTAAAAATAAACTGCTGATGTGCCAAACAGTTAACTGATCGGCACCCATCACGGCTACTTCGGTAACGGTTAAAAACAGCACCACGGCCACGCCATCGTTGAATAAAGATTCGCCGGTGATTTTTAGTTCGAGGCTTTCGGGGATGCCAACTTTTCTCAAAATCCCCATGACTGCAATTGGGTCGGTTGGCGAAATGAGCGTACCAAACAACAGACAATAGATATACGGAAGGTGTACCTGAAACAAATTGAACAAATAATACGAAAGCACGCTCACCAAAAAAGTTGATATAAAAACACCAAGCGTGGCCAGCACCAGCACCAGCAATACTTCTTTTCGTAGTTTTTGGTAATCTACCTGCATCGCGCCGGCAAAAAGCAGGAAACCCAGCATCACCTGAAGCAAAACAGCTTCAAAATTGATGGAACTGACCAACTTTACCAGGTTTGCTGTTAACGCCGGTTCAAAATTACCAACCATCACAATGATCAGCGATGCCATCAGCGAAAGCGCCATAATGCCGATGGTAGAAGGCCATTGGATAAACCGGTCGTTTACATAAGCAAAAACGGTCGTCAGCAAAATTATAACGGTAATAATCTGATAAATGATCATTACGGATAGTTAAAGGCAAATGTCATCGGAGGTAAAAGTAAGGGTATTTTCAGGATTAACAGGACTTTGCAGGGCGATTTTCGAGCGTAAAAGCTGCTTAAACCCCCAAGCTTAACATGCTGGTTTTATCCGCACAAAAGAAGTACTGCGTTGCGCCGAATTTTATTGCCAAGTATGCTACAGTATAATTTGCAGGTTATTCTCAATTTTCTTAATCCTTTTAACCATTTTACTGTTGATTGGACACACTCATTTTTAACCGATAAAAGAAGCATGGCCATTATAGGTGAACTCATTAAATCAGCAATAGAATTTACCGACAAGTTTGTAAAAGACCCGGACCCGATAGAAGCACAAAAGCAAGTGCTGGAAGACTTATTAGAAACCGCTGCCGAAACCGCTTTTGGCCGCCATTATGATTTTGAAGCGATTTTAAACAGCGAAAACGCGGTGAAAGCTTTTGCCCAAACCGTCCCGGTTTTTGATTACGACAAGCTGTACAAAGAATGGTGGCACTTGGTAATCGAAGGAAAAAACGACATTACCTGGCCGGGCAGCACGCCTTACCTGGCTTTAAGCAGCGGAACAACGAGCGCCAGCAAACAAATCCCGGTTACCGATGATATGTTGGCTGCCATCCGCCGTTCGGGTTTGCAGCAGGTTGCGGCGCTGGCCAATTTTGATTTGCCGCCAGCTTTCTTCGAAAAACAAATTTTGATGCTGGGCAGCAGCACCGACCTGAAAGATATTAACGGGCATTTGGCCGGCGAGATCAGCGGCATCAGCGCCAGCAAAATCCCGTTCTGGTTCCGCGGCTATTACAAACCGGGAAAAGACATTGCCAATATTGATGACTTTGATGAACGCATCAAAGAGATTGCCAAGCAGGCTGCCGATTGGGACATCGGCAGTTTGTCCGGCATTCCGGCCTGGATGGAACTGATGCTGAAAGAAGTGATCAGTTATCATAAACTCAACAACATCCACGACATCTGGCCAAACCTTGCTGTGTACACAACCGGCGGCGTTGCCTTCGAACCTTATAAAAAAAGCTTTGAAAAGTTGTTGGCGCACCCTTTGGTTTACATTGATACTTACCTCGCTTCCGAAGGTTTTGTGGCGATGCAGAAACGGCCGGACACTGCGGCAATGGCTTTGGTGGTTGACAACGGCATTTATTTTGAGTTTGTGCCTTTTGAGGAAAAGAACCTGAACGAAGACGGAACCATTGCCGAAAATGCCGAAATTTTAACCTTGGCAGATGTGGAAGCTGATAAAGAATATGTGCTGCTTATCTCGACCGTTGCCGGGGCGTGGCGTTATATGATTGGCGATACGGTGATGTTTACCGATTTAAACCGGCACGAAATCAGGATCAGCGGGCGCACAAAACATTATTCCAACGTAGCCGGCGAACAGCTTTCGGTGATCCAGATGAACGCGGCCATACAGGAAATGGAAAAGCAGTTTAACATTTGCATCCACGAATTTATCGCTTCAACCATTCATCGCGGAGGAGAATTTATCCAGCAATGGTACATTAGCACAGATAAAGATTTAGATAAAAACGCGGTGGCAAAAGCGTTGGACGAGAACCTCCGCCAAAACAACAAAAACTACAACGTTGCCCGAACGCGTGCTTTAAAAGGTGTCGCCGTAGAACCAGTTCCGTTGGAAGTTTTTTACAAATGGAGCGAAGAAAATAAAAAGCTGGGCGGCCAGGTCAAAATTCCGCGCGTAATGAAAGAAGATCAGTTTTTGGAGTTTGAAGATTTTGTGAAAAACCACATCTGATTATTTGGGACATGCGCTTTGTCATGCTGAATTTATTTCAGCATCCTCATAGGATTGATGCTTCTTTTATCGGCATAAAATCAGTGGTTAGAGGGTTGCCGAAATAAATTTGGCATGACAAAGCAAAACGTTCAACCTTTAAATCGGCTTTTTAACCTTTTTAATTAAATCCATAATTTGTTGCGGCGAAAGGTAAAGGCGTTTGATCCTTTCTTTGTAGGCCAAAGGCAGATCGCCATTATTAAGGATAAAGTTTTTAGTCGCCAAAATGTAAGTGCCCAAACCATGGTTTACGGCGTAAGTATCGGCGTTGCGTTCGGCTTGCATCAAAAAACGGTCAGAACATAAATATTCGGCCCCGAAAACCAGCATCTGCCAATTGCTGCGCCGGCTGTAATCCATCACGTGGCCTAATTCGTGCCCAAACCAGCCTGTCAAAATATCCTGCGGCACATTTTGGATCGGCATCGAACGGTGTACCATTACAAAACGCGGGTTTATTTTAATGATGTAAGTGCGGTTTTTTTGCCCGCGCAAAAACGATTTCAAAACCGGCTGCGACAGCATGATGGATTTGCTGGTGTTTGGGTCGAATACAAAATCAATCGGCGTATCCTTCAATTCAGGATAAAAAGACAAAGCTTTGATGATTTCCGGCTCAACAACTTTCGGAATGGTTTTATGCTGATAAAAAACATTGAGCGGTTTTGCGCCTGTTGATTGCGCAGGTTTGGAAGAGAAATAATGGATGGCATAAATAAAAACACCAGCTAAAAACAGCAGCAATGCAATGACGGAAACGGCTTTAAAACGCATGCTGGCACAACAGCTTTTCAAAAAAAAGGTTCTCCCGGAATTTCTGTCTGAATAAAAGACCTATAAAACCATCACGGTCATGCCTACACCAATTTTTAACCGATAAAAGAAGCATTTAAATTTGCAGGCTTCTTCTTCCCTTAAACTTAATGGCGAAAAGGCCGGCAGCAATAATATTTAATTTTAAATTAAAACTATACGGGCAATTGCAGGTTTTTTTTGTGGGAAGGTTTTAAATACCAACCCAGTTTTTCATTGTCTCAGCAGCTCCTTTTTGTGATGGTATGGTAAACCCGTTTTTGGATTATTTACAAAGCCATCGGTACATGCCCAACTGATTTATAACACAATCAATTTTATTATAAATTTTAATCAACCCGTTTAAGAATGTTTTATCATGACAAAAAACTACAGTACCAGGTACGTGTAGAAAAACCAAACCCAGCGTATGCCAAATTATTACAACAAGCCATTGGCGGTATCGAAGGCGAGATCAGGGTATGTTTGCAATACCTTTTCCAGGCTTGGGGCTCGCGCGGCGAAACCAAATACCGGGATATGTTATTAGAAACCGGTACAGAAGAAATTTCGCACATTGAAATGCTGAGCACGGCTGTTGCTTTAAACCTGGAAGGCGCCACTAAGGATTTGAAAGACCAGATTGCAGGCTCTAACCCAATTGTGGGCAGCATTATGGGCGGCATGGACCCGCGGCATATCTTGTCTTCAGGTTTATCTGCTATGGCCGTGGATAGCAATGGTGTACCGTTTAACGGCTCTTGGGTAGTTGGCAGCGGCAATATTGTTGCCGATATGTATGCCAACGTAATGGCAGAAACAACCGGCCGGGTATTGGCAACCCGGTTGTGGGAATTGACGGACGACCCCGGTATGAAAGATATGCTTGCCTTTTTAATTGCCCGCGATACGATGCACCAAAACCAGTGGCTAGCCGTAATCGAAGATTTAGGCGGTGTAAAAAACAACCTTCCGGTTCCAAATTCTTTCCCGATGACGGAAGAAGTACGGGCGTTTGAGTATGCTTTTATCTCCACCGATATCCATAAACCACAGCCGCCCAACGCACGCTGGGCAAGCGGCCCTTCTATTGACGGCAAAGGCGAGTTCAGTTTTGTTTATGCTTCGCCGATGGGACAAGAACCCAAATTAGGCCCGCCGGATGTGCAAGGACATGCACAAACACAACAAGTAAAAGGCGCAGTTGCCGATAAAAGCATCCTCGAAAATATTAAAGATACTTTATTGCCATAACACCAATTTTATGGTGCTAAAAGAAGCATTAGTTTATTGCTGATGCTTCTTTTAGCACCCTTTTTATATATTCTGATTGATTGGGTAGTACATAATCTAAAATTACCTTTTAAGTTTTGGGCGGTTTAATTTACGTTCAAACAAAATTCAGCTCCTCAGCTTGCCTTTTAGCTTTACCTTCTTCAAGCAACAAGTTTTATGGTATTAATTTTTGAATTGTTCCTCGTCGAGAACTAAAACTGACATGACCCTGTATAGATATGAAAACCCAGTTTAAATTAATTGTTTTAACCTTTTCAGTTTTGTTATGTGCTTGCGGCACTTCAACCCTGGTTACCGGTTCGTGGCGCAAGCCCAATGCAACGGCCAATGGCTACCACAAAATTTTTGTAGCGGCCATGAGCAATAACATTCCGGCCAAACAAGCGGTAGAAAACGGCCTGCAAACCCAATTGCAGCAAAAAGGGATTACCGTTGAAAAAAGTATTGACGTTTTTCCGCCTGATTACAACACTCAAAACAACCAGCGGAAAGAGCTTGTTTTTGATAAGGTTCAACAAACCAAAGCGGATGGTATTTTAACCATTGCTTTGCTAAAAAAAGAAACCGAAAACCGTTTTGTAAGGACTGGCGGCGCATATTATCCCGGTTTGCGGTACGGCTACTACAATAACTTTTGGAACTACTACAACAACTGGTATCCCTCTTTGTACACGCCCGGCTATTATGACCAGGAAAAAGTGTATTACTTAGAAACCAATTTGTACGATGCCAAATCGGAACAGTTGATCTGGTCTGCACAATCACAAACCTACGACCCTTCCAGCATCCAGGGATTTTTAAAAGGTTATGTAAAATCTATTTATAAGCAAATGGTGAAAGACGGATTGGTTACCGATAATGGTGCAAAATCTTAATTTGTAAACAATTTTTTAAGCTGAAACTCGATCATGGCAAAGCAAACATCCAAAGGAAAAGTATGGGGCTGGGCAGGCGGTATTTTGCTTGTTTTATTATTGGCAGGATACGTGGGCTGGCATTTTTTAAAGAAGAATTTGGCCAACCCTAAAAATACTGCGGCAAAAGAAGCAATCACGGATCAATTGAAAAAGCTGGTAACCGAAGCCAGCGACAGCCTTTACCATATTGAGTACGACCGCTTTGAGGTAAATATTGATGCCGGAAAAGGACTGATCACCAACTTCAAGCTGCTGCCAGATTCGGCCGTTTACCAACGCTTGTTGGCTGCACGAAAAGCACCAAACGATGTGATGCGGATTGTTGCCGATAGTTTGATTTTAGACCAATTCGGTTTTGCCAAAACACCGCAAGGAAGGCGGTTCAACATTGCGGGCATTATAATGAAGCACCCGCAAATCCGAATCGTTAACAAACGGCTTTCTTACAACGATACGGTCAATGCCGAAAAAGCTGCGCACCCGCCAGCTTTGGTCAAAATGATGAAAGGGTTTTTGAAGATCACTTCGATCCAAAGATTGAACATCAATAACCTGAATTTCACTTTTGTAAATCAGAACGAAAGCAAGGAGAAAACAACTTCGTTAAAACACCTCAATATTTTGATGAATGGTTTTACCTGCGATAAACTGACCAATCCAAAAGATACTTCCAAAAAAACGCTGTTTGCCAAAGTGCAGCTTTGCCGCATTTCTACGCCGGATAGTTTGTACCGTTTGAGTTTCAAAAACATCTATTTTTCCCCGGAACAAAAAATGATGTCGGTAAACGAAGTATCCCTTGTTCCGCGATTGGACAAAGTTGCTTTTTACAAAGCCGCCAAGTTTGATAAAGACCGCATACATTTGATTTATAATAATATGGTGATGCAAAATATTGACATCAAACATTTTTTGCAAAGGCAGGAAATACACATTGGTTCTGCAACCATCGGCAGCAGTTGGGGCGAGGTTTTTAACAATTACAACTGGCCAAAACGGACACCTCCACTTCGCCCGGAACCTTATCCGCACCAAAAACTGCAGCAATTGGCTTTTGATATCACGATAGATACCATGAAAATGCACAAAGGCTATTTCAAATACGTGATCGCGGCGCAAAAATCCGAAGAAAACGCCACTTTGTTTTTAACAAATTCGGAAGGCGTGTTCCTCAACATTACCAACAATACGGCGGCAAAAAAACATAACCCTTATGCGTTTGCAACTATGCACGCCAAAATGATGGGTGCCGGTGATACGCATGTAAGCTATAAATTTAACCTCGCCAGCAAAAACGGCGCGTTTAGCAATACGGTGCAAATGGGGCCGATGGACGGAACAGCACTTAATCCATTGGCGAAACCGCTGGCGATGATGGCCATCCAATCGGCAAAAATCAATAAAATGCTGATGCACATTGATGCGGACGCCCACCAGGCCAAAGGCAACCTCGATTTGTATTATACCAACATGAAAGTGGCTTTGTTAAAGCACGATGACAAAAACGACGATTTGAAAAAACGTGGTTTCCTTTCTTTTTTAACCAATACTTTTATGCCGAACGACAATCCGAAAAAGAACGGCAAGTTTAGAAAAGGGCCGATCAATGTTACGCGCGGGCCGCGGGAATCTTTCTTCGGCTTGTTGTATAAATGTTCGATGGATGGCATGTCATCCGCCATAATGGGTTTCGATCAGCATAAACAAAAACCGAACGAAAACATCGTGATCAAAGCATTGCAGAAGAAAAACCATTAACTAATACTGTTTTTACTACACTAATTTTTATGTGGTAAAAGAAGCATGGCAAGTTTTTCTTCAAATCAAAATCTACCCCTAAAACAAAACAGGCAGTTTCCGAAATTGGACAACTGCCTGTTTTGCTTAAATACTGTTTTGCTGCTTTTTCTCAACATTATCCTCAGCATCTGCACCGCCGCCGCCCGAATGATCTTTGCGGTGTTTGCTTTCTTTTTTGCTTACGCTTGGTGCGCCTTTTTGCTTGCTTTGCTGGCTATCACCTTTGTTTTTGGTTTTGGTGCCGTCTGTTCCCTGGTCGGCAACGTTTGTTTTAGTACTCATAATCTTAAATATTAATTTTTAAACAATTTTAAAGTTACTATTTTAACTACAAGTAAAGATCGTGCCATAGGTTTGCAGAATTATTAGGCGTACAATTAATTATTTTTGAGGTTGGATTTTATGGCAGTTTAGTTTGTATCGATTCATTAGTTTATTACTTCGACAACAATGGAACTTAAAGCAAGAACATTTTTATAAACTATGCTTTAAACGGTTCGTTTCCAACATATAACCAACACCCAGCATAACCAGCATGACCACATCTACAATCAATTGTGCGGGCAGTTGTCCCGGATGTGCAAATTCGGGGTCAATCAGTGCCGTGCCCGGAAATAAAATCGCGCCTGCCTGTGTTATCCAATAAAAGCTTGCTAAAATAGCCGACAGCCTAAGCATGGTTATTTTGTTGCCTTTTTGAAGCCAGAGGACATAAAGCGACAACAGGCCAATCATGGTGCCGAGCAGCATGGTTTGTGCATTATGAAATTTGGCATGCGGCGGCCAGCGGGGATTGTAAATGTGCGTTATGTTCCAGTCGAAAATATAAGACCCTGCCGTTGCCCAAATGGCCACCAGGGTAATGAGTATTTTGCCGATTGAAATTGATTTCATTATTGCTTGTTTAATTAATATGCCTAAAATTGATTTTTGTATCCATGATCTTCTTAGCAGCTAAAGTATCAATTAATGGAGGCTTTAAAATTTGACACGGCCAAAAGCTCCGTTACTTGACACTGATTTTATGGTGATAAAAGAAGCATCGGCAGTAATGGTTAACTTTATAAAAGGCAATAAGTTGTAAACTATTTGCAACAAAAGAAACGGCTACAACAATCAAAGAAACGGCTACAACAAACAATCAGGAAGTACCGACACTTGTACAGTAAACAAAAACCAATCATTTATGAAAATTATCGTAACAGGTTCTTTAGGGAACATCAGCAAGCCGCTAACAGAAGAATTGGTGCAAAAAGGACATGCCGTAACCGTCATCAGCAGCAAAGCCGAAAAACAAAAAGAGATTGAAGCTTTGGGCGCCACGGCGGCCATTGGTTCGTTGGAAGATGCTAATTTTTTAAAGGAAACTTTTACAGGAGCAGATGCGGTGTATGTCATGGTTCCGCCACCCAATTTCTTCGACCCAAACCTCGACTTTTGGGCGTATTACCGCAAATTAGGGGGAAATTATGCAGAAGCTATCCAACAGTCGGGTGTTAAGCGCGTAATTAACCTCAGCACTTGGGGCGCACATTTAGAAAAAGGGAACGGGATTTTATCAGGCGCACACGATGTAGAGCAAATATTGAACAAACTGCCAGCGGATGTGGCCATTACGCACATGCGCCCTACTTCTTTTTACTATAATTTATTGGGCTATGCGCCAATGATAAAAACAGCGGGGATTATTGCCGCAAATTATGGTGCAGACCACGTAATTTCCTGGGTTTCGCCGATAGATATTGCCGCTGCCATAGCCGAAGAACTAGATACTTCTTTTACCGGCAGAAAAATACGCTACGTAGTAAGTGAAGAACTGACCGGCCACGAAACCGCCCGCATTTTGGGTGAGGCGATTGGAAAACCTGATTTAAAATGGGTCTTAATTTCCGACGAAGAAGCAGAAAAAGGATTAGTTGGCGTAGGGATAAACTCCAAAATTGCTGCCGGTGTAACCGAAATGTATGCTGCAATTTACAGTGGCTTATTGGCGGAAGATTATAACCGAAACAAGCCAGCCGTAATGGGCAACGTAAAACTTAGGGATTTTGTAAAGGAAACTGCTGCCGCTTTTAAATAAGCACCGTAAAAATAGTACTTGCACCCAGCCTTTATCCACAAACTAAAATTTTCAAACCTTAAAAAAACTATCATCATGCGTGTATTTGTTACAGGGGCCACAGGCTTCATTGGTTCTGCCATCGTTCCGGAATTAATCAATGCCGGCCATCAGGTTGTTGGCCTTGCGCGGTCAGCTGCAAATGTAAAATCGCTCGAAGCAGCCGGTGCCGAAGCGCATCGGGGCGATCTGGAAGATTTAGAAAGTCTTCGGAAAGGAGCTGCAGCTTCGGATAGCGTAATCCACGCGGGCTTTATCCACGACTTTTCCCGGTTTGCAGCAGTATGCGAGATAGACCGGGTTGCCATCGAAACAATTGGTGCCGCTTTGGCAGGCACAAACCGCCCTTTTGTTGTTACTTCCGGTACGGCACTGGTTATTCCGGGCAGCCTCGCAACCGAAGACATTGTTCCTGTGCCTGGCGCTTCTGCCCATCCGCGTCAGTCCGAACAGGCTTCGGATGCTGTTGCGGCACTGGGCGTGCGCACATCCGTGATCCGTTTGGCACCATCGGTCCATGGCGAAGGCGACCGTTCCGGCTTTGTTCCGATACTCATCCATATGGCGCGCGAAAAAGGAGTTTCGGCTTATATTGGCGATGGGCTTAACCGTTGGAGCGCGGTGCACCGGCTTGATGCTGCCCGGCTTTTCAGGCTTGCTTTGGAAAAGGCCGCAGCACCAAAAACCAGGTATCACGGTGTTGCGGAAGAAGGAATTGCCTTTAAAACTATTGCAGAAAGCATCGGCCGACATTTAAATATCCCGGTTGTATCCATATCTCCGGAGAAAGCGGCCGAACATTTTGGCTGGTTTGTTGGCTTTGCAGGATCCGATATCCCGGCATCAAGCAAACTGACTCAGGAACAACTTGGCTGGCAACCGGTACATCCTACCCTTTTGGACGATATGGAAAACGGAAGCTATTTTAATAGCTGAAAAAAGCGTATGAGCAGTTAGGGCCTGTTTGATTTTTATTCAATGGTGTTTTGGCTAAAGCCAGCCTAAATTTTACGCTTGCCACGGCCTGAAGGCCGTGGCAATTAAATAATTCACCTTGTTTTAGAATTCTTTTTCAGCCTAATAACATAACCCTAAAGCATCATGGTTTTTTCATTGCCACGGCCTTTAGGCCGTGGATAAAGCCTGAGGTCTTATTAACTCAAATATTGACTATTTAAATCAATAAATATCAATTTTACCAACCATGAAAACAAAATAAGTTGGTAATAAAGTTAACAACAAAAAGAATTATAAACATGAAAGCTGTAGTTTATACCGCATTTGGTAATGCAGATGTTATCAAAATTGTGGAAACCAAAAAACCTGACTGTAAAGAAGATGAAGTATTGATTAAGGCTTCTGTTGTAAGTGTAAACTCCGCAGATATTAAATACCGCAAAGGATTGATGCAAGCAAGGCTTCCAGTAGAACTACCTTACATACCTGGGCTTGACGTCTCGGGAGTTGTAGAAGCTGTGGGCAGCAATGTGCACCGGCTAAAAGTTGGCGACAAAGTTTTTGGTGGCAAGCATGGAGGTACTTATGCGGAATATGTGGCTTTAAAAGAAGCAAATACCAGTGTTGTCCCTTCAAACGTCAGCATGAAAGAAGCTGCTGCGTTGGTTGTTTCTTTGGTAACATCTTACTCTTTTTTGATAGAATACGGACAGGTAAAAGTAGGACAAAAAGTTTTTATTCAAGGAATGGCAGGTGGTACAGGAGCCGTTATGCTTCAGATGGCAAAGGAACTTGGCGCATATGTGATTGGTACAGCATCAGGAAATGGCGTAGAGCTGGCAAAGTCTTTGGGTGCTGATAAAGTAATTGATTATAAAACAGAAGATTTTGCCAGCATGGTTAAAGATGTGGATCTTGTAATTGACTTAGTGGGAGGAGAAACACAAGAAAAGTCTTTCGGAATTTTAAAAAAAGGCGGAAAATTGTACAGTGGCGCAATGCCACCATCACAAGAACTTGCACAACAATACGAGGTTGAAGCGAAATTTATTTCATCAGCATATTCTTACCAAAAGTTAGATTACGGCAAAAAATTAGTGGAAGAAGGCATCATTAAACCTCAACTTGCGATGACAATGAAATTAGAAGATGCCGGCAAAGCGCAAGATATAGTTTCGGCAGGTAGTGTAAATGGCAAAGTTGTTTTAGAAATAAATTAAATATGGCAAACCCGCAACCACGCCGGATTAAATCAATAAGCGAATTTCATCAGTTTAGGTATTTGCCTAAACCGGAACACCCGCTAGTTAGCATTGTTAATTTTGAGGACTTTAAAATGCTTCGCGAAGAAGAACCAAAAAGCCTCATCAATGATTTTTATTCAATCGCGCTTAAACGGAGTTTTAATGCGAAAATGAAATATGGGCAGCAGCAATACGATTTTGATGAAGGTGTGATGCTGTTTATTGCACCTGGTCAGGTTTTCGCTATCGAATCAGGCAAAGAAATACAACACACGGGGTGGATGCTGCTCGTCCATCCCGATTTTTTATGGAACACGCCGCTTGCTCAAAAAATCAAGCAATGCGAATTTTTTAGCTATTTGGTGCATGAGGCGTTGTTTGTTTCTGAAAAGGAGGAAAACATGGTGATCAATATTCTAAAAAACATTAAACAGGAGTACCAATCTAACATCGATAAATTTAGTCAGGATGTTATTATTGCCCAGCTTGAACTATTGCTCACTTACGCAGAGCGTTTTTACCAGCGGCAATTCCTCACCCGGAAGATCACGAACCACCAGATTCTCAACCGTCTCGAAGAAATTCTTACTACTTATTTTAACAGCGATTCTTTAGCAACAAAAGGACTTCCGAGCGTTAATCACATTGCCCAAGCCTTAAACATTTCGCCCAATTATTTAAGCGCGATGCTGAAAGTACTGACCGGGCAAAGCACCCAGCAACACATCCACGAAAAACTGATCGAAAAAGCAAAAGAAAAACTATCCACCACCGGGTTGTCCATCAGTGAGATTGCTTATGAATTAGGTTTCGAGCATTCGCAGTCTTTCAGCAAATTGTTCAAAAGCAAAACCAACCTTTCGCCTTTGGAATTTAGGCATTCGTTTAACTAACTTCAAATTTACACCGGTAAAAACAGCATCGGTTTTCATCACGGCAAGCTGATGCTGTTTTTACCTGCTTTAAATTATCAAATCACCGCTTCCGCAAACCGTTCCATTTCTTCCAACTGCGGACTGCATTGCAACAGAAAAAAGTTGACGCCAACGTTTTCAAATTCGCCAATCCGGTTTTGCACTTGTGTTGGCGTTCCGGTCAGTCCGGTTCGTAAGCCACGGTTTGAAACGGAGTAATCCTGCAAAGAAACCTGCTGCTCCAATTGCGTGCCCGAAAGCCATTGCTGGTAGTTTTTGTAACCGGCGCTTCCCTCCTGCACGTTGGTGATGCGGTCTAATTCCTTTTTAACGCCTGCTTCGCTATCGCGGATAATGCTATAAGCGGCAACGCCAAACTGCATCGGCGGCAAACCTTTTTTCTCGCGGCGTTCGCTTAAATCGGCAATACGGGCGGCAATTTTTTCGGGCGAATCGCCGTGCATCACATAACCATCACAGGTTGATGCAATCAGGTCTTTGGCCGCTTCTGATTCTCCGCCCGCATAAATTGGCGGCCGTGGCTGGGTAACCGGTTTTGGCTGCAACACGTTATCTTTTACCTGGTAATATTTTCCCTGGAAACTGTAATGGTCTTTCTTCCAAACGTTGTCCAAAACTTCCAGCCACTCGGCCGAACGCGCGTAACGGTCGTCGTGCTGCTCGAAATGCACGCCGTACTTTTCCGCCTCATCTTTCCACCAGGAAGAAACCAGGTTTAAAGAAACGCGGCCGTTGCTGATGTGATCAATGTTGGCAGCCGCTTTGGCCAACAAGGCCGGGTTATGAAAAGTTGGCCGCACGGCAACCATCAATTCCTGCTTGCTGGTAACTGCTGCCAAAGCTGCCGCGGTTGACCACGCATCCAACGACGGCGCTTCTTCGCCTTTGATATCGTTTAAATTCAGTTCGGCGATCAAAGCCAAATCAAAGCCAATTTCTTCGCTGCGAATGGCCAAACGTTTCACATAATCCCAACTGGCCTGCATTTGCTCGTCTGCCACATTACGCAGCCAACCGCCAAAAACAGGCATCCAATATCCGTATCTCATCTTTTTAATATGCTTTTTCTGTGGGTTGCAATTCGGCTACCTGTTGTTCTAAAAAATCAACCAATCTTTCGTGCGGGTCAAAACCGATTACGTTTACGGCATCGGCAACAAAATTGGAAAGTGCGTTTACATCGTAATACAACACCTCGCCGTCGCGGTCATCAATCATGTATTCAATCCCGCCCACATCAATTTTACTGCGCTGCATCAGCAGTTCAACCTTTTGGATAATGTCATCCGAAGGCGTAAACGCTTCCACTTTCAGTCCGTTTTTTGGCGCATCCAAAGCACAGGCGTTGCGCACCAGTTCTTGTCCGCCAGTAGTTTGGCAAGCATCCGCCGGACAAAGGTTAAAAGTTTCGCCGGTAACATAAACCCGGATGGCGTACAAAAACTTCCCGCCCAAAGTTTCAACCCGTGTGATGTAACCGCCGCGCGCCGGAACAAACTCCTGCACCAAAGCGGTATGGTCCACACCAAAATCTACCTGGTTATTTTTAATGGCTTCACGTACTTCTTCTACCGTATTAAATTTCTCGATCCCCGCGCCGCTTCCGCCGATGTTTGCTTTAACAACGATCGGGAAACGCAATCCTTCCGCCGCCGCTTCAATTTGCGAAACATGGTTTACCACATGCGATTTTGGATATTTAATACCCAATTGCTGCATCAGCATCAACTGTAAAGCTTTAGAAGTTTCGTAGGTAAAAGCCTGATAACCATTAATAACTCGAACGCCGTGCGTTTCTAAATGCTTTAAATAATTGAGCGTATAAAATGTGCCCTGAATGCCATTGCGCAAATAAGCCGACGGGCTCATCCGGTTAAAAAACAAATCGAAGGCCGGTTTTTCTTCCTCAATGGCAAAATAATGCTGGGTCGGGTTTACGGTTTGAAAAGGGATGCCGCGCTTTTTCAGCTCGGCCAGCAAAGGTTTAAACCAGTCGGGGTGTTCGTGGGATATGATGAATGGGTTCATAGCGTTTTGATTAATAAGCAGCAAATTTAAAGCTACAATTAACAATAACGTTTAGCGCAAACGAAGATGATGTATTAATGATTTTACAATCCATCTTGTTTTTAAAAAGATAATGGGAAGTACAAAGTAATCAGAATGGATGCTTCTTTTATGCACCTTTTTTCTTTCTTTATTTTTGAGGAAATGCAAAAAAGGGGCCGGAATTAACCGCGTCCCTTTCAAAAAAAACACTGCAAATAAGGCTTTTTGTTTAGGTTGAACTATGTTTTAAATTGCTGTTTATCGCACGATGCTCAGTTTTGGCCGTTTAAAATCTTCCTGACCCGGTTCTTGTTTTGCCACAGGCGCTGATTTTAAAATATGGGTATAATAATAAGCCATTCCTTTTGGTGTAACCGAAGCCTCTACCCGCAAATACCGGGTTGCACTTGCGCTTTTTGCTTTGATAAACAAGCTGACATCGCCGTGCAGTTCGATCAGCCCTTTGTAATACAACTCGTTTAAAACCACCGACTTGTATTTGGCAAAAAACAAGTTGATACTCAAAACCAGATAAGGGCTTCTGACATCCGTATTGCGGTTTGGCACCGGGTTGTTGATGATCATTTGAAGGATTTGGTTGCGCAAAGGGGCGAAATTAAACATGGTTTTAGCAGGATGTTTTTATTGTTTGAATAAGCCATTTCCAATAAAAATGCCAGCAGAAAAATCGAACCGCCAATGCTTCTTTTACCGGGCAAAAATTGGTGAAGAAATTTTCAGGATGATTTTCCAAGGAAGGAAAAACAAGCTTTTCAATTTCTTCCGCCGTTAAATTAATTTTATAAAAACAATGAATTATTGCGGGAAAAGCAAAAGCGGTTTTTTTTAAACCAATGAAAATGAGCTTCGGAAAAAAAGACAAAACCAATAACCACAAGCAAAACAAAACCAGCAGCAATAACCGTTGGGGAATTTTGGGAAAGAAAAACTACTGCTATGCCACAAATTCGTCCACAATTTGCAGAAACAGGCATCAAGGTTTTTTAATGGATAAATTTTGGACGGGCTTTGCAGCTTGTCTATAAAAACCTGCTTCCAAACACTTTCAAAGTTCGGGTACGGTAATGGTTTTACACTTCTTGTAAAACCTTGTCAACATGAAAAAATACCTGATTCTTTTTTTACTTTTTACCTCTTGCAAAGCACAAAAAACATACACTTTTAAACCGGGAGATACAGTTAAAGTACACCAAACCAGGTTTTTAATTTTGGATTACAACAAAAGCCGCAAAGGGCTTTTTTACACCGCACAGGATTTAAAGCGCGGTTTTTTTGTTGAATATTTTTCTCAGGAACGGTTGAAAGGCGTAAAGTAATTTCCCCGCAAAAAACAGTATCGGCAGGAAAAATTTTTGGTCAAGAAATATATTTTGAAGAAAAATTACGGGTGAAGCAATGCTGTTTTTATCAGGCAAAAATCATTGCTTCAACCTTGCTGCACCAACTGCTTCAAACTGATCAAATTTTTAACCGCATCGCCGGCCGTGTTGTTAAAATAAACAAAAACGCCTTTGCCCTCTTCCTGCCAGCTTTTGATGTACCCAGCATATTCGTTCAAAAAATCATCGTCGTAACCGTCTTTGTAATTGCCGCCCGGCCCATGAAACCGCAGGTAAACAAAGTCCAAATCATTTTCTAAAAACGGCGTTGCCGAAGCGGGCATATCCTGCAAAACCAAACCGGCGTTGTATTGATCCAACAAACGGTAAACCGCCTCGTTGTACCACGAACGGTTGCGAAACTCCACAGCCGGTTTCCATTCCTGCTGTGGGCCGGCTTCTATAATCACACTTAATAATTTCTCTAATTGCGGCAAACTTGTAGCGGTCAAACGGGGCGGAAACTGCACCAGCAAACACCCTTTTTTTGTTCCTGCCGAAGCAATGGTTTGCATAAAACGGACAACATCTTCCGGTTTAAAATCCAAGCCTTTGTTGTGCGTAATTTCCCGCCAAAGTTTAAAGGTAAACTTGAAATCTTCCGGCACGCTTCCCGCCCAGTTTGCAACCGTTTTGGCCATCGGGATTTTATAAAACGAACTGTTGATTTCGATGCTGTTAAATATAGAAGCGTAAAAAGTTAACCGGCTTTTATCCTGAAATTCCGGCGGAAAAGCAGCTTTATTAGGAACCGGCAAAACCAAACCGCTCGTACCCGAATACAATTTTCCTATTTCTGTTTCTTCCATTTTATTTGGTTTTAGTTTGAAGGCCGATGCTTCTTTTACCGGTATAAAATTGGCGTCTATTCGCCCGGATGATAAGTTTTCTCGGCATGTTTCAACACATCTTCTTTGTAAAACAGCACGTCTTTAAACTTGCCTTCTAAATACATTTCTGCCTGATCGGTAAAATGTTTGGAGTTTGGGTCAAAGGATTGGCCGCCGGTAATTACACTTTTTGCTTTGATCCTCGGCCCAAACTCCACCGCGGCAATAAAACTGTTGCCCGAATAACCATAACGCTTGCTGGTGTTCATCGTCCGGCTGACAAAAGAAGGCAATTGTCCGAACGTGGAAGCAACCTGCGCAACCGCAATGCTTGGTTTTTCATCGCTAAAAACAGCATCGGCCGGGCGTTGGTAACGGTTGATTTCGCCCCATTCTGTTTTCCAGGAACCGTAACGGCTTTGCAAACTTTTCAAAGCTTCGGATAAATAAACCAGTTCCTGCAAAGGCTCGATGGTTTGCAGCAAAGTTTGTACACGTTCTGTTTGGTAAGTTGCCGCTTCGGATGATGTTGCTTTTGGCAGTGCCGCCATCATCCGCGTTCCCCATTCTACCGCCAAACTTGTGGCGATGGAATGAATGGCAGAATTTCGGTCCCAACTTTTCAGGATTTGGATTGGTTCGGCCAAAGTTTGTTT
>CAXTKQ010000077.1:0-9469 GCA_964244955.1 uncultured Sphingobacteriaceae bacterium
AGTTATCCCTTATTTAATTGCTTTCCTATCGTATCACAAACATAGGATGACAGCAAAAAATCAAACAGATTTTACCAAACGCGCCACAAACATCGTGTCCGATTTCCGTTCGTATCCTTTTAACAGTTCCGACGATTCTAATCGCAACCCTGCTTCTTTTACCAGGTAATTTACAACGTCTTCGTTTTCTTCTTTAAAAGCCGAACACGTGATATAAACTAACGCTTTGCCCGGTTTCAAATATTTAACCACGTTTAAAGCAATCGTTTTTTGCAGTTGTTGGAAAAAGGAAATCCGCGAAGCGTTAAACTGACTGATCATTTCCGGCGTTCGTCCCCAGGTTCCGCTGCCGGTACAGGGCGCATCTAAAATAATGCCGTCGAAAGTATAATCGTGCAAAACAGAATCTACATTTTGGGTAAGGTCGAGCAGCTTCTTCTGATATTTACGGATCCCGGCCTGCTGTAAACGTTCTTCCAAATTATCTAAAATAGATTCGCGAATATCTGAAACCACCAGCTTTAAATCCGGCTCCAGTTCGTGCAGCAACAGCGTTTTTCCGCCCGAAGCTGCACAGGCGTCCCACCAGTTTTCCCATTTTTTAGGTTGAAAATAGCGCGCCGTTTGCTGGGATGATTCGTCCTGCACTTCAAAATAACGCTGTGTAGGAAAGAGGCTGTCTAACTTCGTTCCGTTCGGCAAAGCCAAACATTGCTCGCTTTTCTGCCGAAAAACAATTCCTGCATCCGTCAAAATTTGCTTCACCTGGAACTCATAACCTTTTTGAATGCGGATAAAAAGATCAGGCTGGATAAAAAAGGACGATAAAAACAGTATCGGCTCGATTCCGGCAGAAAGATGATGGGTGAAAGGGAAAACATCTTCCAGCTTAAAATCCGGATATGCTTCTTTTAGCACCATAATTTTGTCCTGAATATTTAAATGGATTTGAGCCGCCAATTCCGGTTTAAAAAAACTCAAAAAAGAGTTTTCCTGGTTGTTGCACAAAAACTCGGCGGCAAACAAACGTTCTTCCGGCGCATGGTTGGCCAATGCTTTTCCCAACCTGAAATAATTGTAAACCAGGCGCGAAACCACACGCCGATCGGTAGAACCCATTTTTTTGTGCAACCGAAAGTAGCCCGGCAAAAACTTGTACAAAGGCGTTTCGGCCGGATAAGCTTCCAGCAAAGCTAAAAATGTACGAAGCTGGTTTTCGGCCCTCATTTTACTGGTTTCAACGAATAATCCTGGTACTGCAACAATTCTACGTAACTGTTAATCCAACCGTAACTTTTTTTCTGCACAAATTCAAAACGGTTATGCAAAGCATCAAAAGGCCTGTTTTGCAAATGGTTAAAATCAGCAGATGGATCGCTCAGGATTTTTCCGAAATACAAGCCGGTATCAAAACCATTGATGGCATATTCGGTCGGTTCGGTATGATACGTTTTGCGGAAACTTTTGATAAAGGCAACCATTTCCGGCGATTTGTAATTGATTTGATAGGCCGAAGTAATAAAAGTGTGCATTTTTTCCAGCGTTTCCGGTTTTAAATACGTGGCTTTGTTCCAATTTGGGTGGCCGAAAAGCTGGATCGGATAGGTATCAGACAATTTATCGAGCGCATCCAAAGTAACTTTTAAAAACGAACGCTGCGTGGAAGGAACCACAAAAACATTTTCAGAGGTTTTGGAAAGCGTGGGCAAAAGTGCCGTAAAATCGCCTTTGGAAATGGTAACATCCACAATTTTGATGCGCTTCTTGCTCAAACTGTCCAACGTCTTCTTAAAAGGCAAAATGTATTTGTTCTCTTCAGAAAAGCCGGAACGCAACACATAAACCGTTTTTGGGTTGATGTTTTCCTTAATATATTGTGCAGCCCGCATGGCATGAAATTCAAGCGGGGGCGTTAAAGTGATGAGCGAAGGGTTGTTATAAGTTGCTGGGGAAGCAGCCGAAAGCGGCGAAACAACGGGCTTGTGCAAACTGCCAATGCGCGCAGAAAAAGCCTGGACGCCAGCCGGAAAAACCGGGCCAACAATCAAATCACTTTTACGGACGGCCGGGTTTAAAGCCAGGTTTTGCGCCTGCGTTTGTTCGTCTTTGGTATCCAAAACGGTTAACTTAAAACTTTGCCCGCTGCCTGTTAACGAATCTAACGCCAGTTTAAAACCCTCGTAAAAATCAACCGCAATATTGGTTTTAATTTGATTTTGAGTGGAAATAACCGAACCAGCCGGATCAAGCGAAAACGGCAATAACAAAGCGATTGACGGAATGCGTGCTGTTTTTACCGGTGTTTTTTCGGCGACTTTTAACGTGTCGTTTTTTTTGACTGCTGGCTTTTGTTCTTCCGTTTTTACAACCGGCGCTTGCACCACCGGCCGTATTTTTGGCGAACAGGCAGCCAAAAAAAATGCCGGTAAAAACAGCATCAGCCATTTATTCCCACTCAATGGTGGCCGGCGGTTTCGAGCTGATATCGTACACAACACGGTTAATTCCTTTAACATTATTGATGATTTCGTTAGATATTTTTCCAAGCAGGTTATAAGGCAAATGGCACCAGTCGGCCGTCATGCCATCCAAAGATTCTACGGCGCGCAGGCAAATCACGTTTTCGTAAGTCCGTTCATCGCCCATCACGCCAACCGATTGCACCGGCAAAAAGATAGCGCCCGCCTGCCAAACCTGATCGTAAACACCAGCCGCCCGTAAATTGTTGATGTAAATGGCATCGGCTTCCTGCAAAATTGCTACTTTTTCAGGCGTTATCTCGCCCAAAATTCGGATGGCCAAACCCGGACCGGGAAACGGATGCCGACCTAAAATATTCGGGTCAATTTCCAGCGCTTTGCCTACTTTGCGCACTTCGTCTTTAAACAAAGTATTCAGCGGTTCTACTACTTTTAGCTTCATAAAATCGGGCAAACCGCCCACATTATGGTGCGATTTGATGGTTGCCGATGGCCCTTTTACCGAAACCGATTCGATCACATCCGGGTAAATGGTGCCTTGCCCCAGCCATTTTACGTTTTCGATGCGGTGTGCTTCATCGTCAAAAACCTCGATAAAAACACGTCCAATGGCTTTTCGCTTTTTCTCCGGGTCGGACAATCCCTGCAAAGCGTCGTAAAAACGTTGTTTGGCATCTACGCCTTTCACATTTAAACCCATGTGCTGGTAAGAATCCAAAACGGATTGAAATTCGTCTTTCCGCAGCAAACCGTTATCTACAAAAATGCAATGGAGGTTTTTGCCGATGGCGTGATGCAGCAAAACGGCAGCAACGGAAGAATCTACGCCGCCGGAAAGCCCGAGAACAACCTGATCGTCGCCTAATTTTTCTTTCAGTTCTGCAATGGTGGTTTCGACAAAAGAATCGGCTGTCCAATCTTGTTTACATCCACAAATATCTACTAAAAAGTTATGCAGCAATTGCTTGCCGTTAATGCTGTGTGTTACTTCCGGGTGAAACTGGATGCCATAAGTTTGCGTTCCTTTGATTTGATAAGCGGCAACTTTAACCGAATCTGTACTGGCGATAATTTCAAAATCATCGGCAATGCTGGCAATCGTATCGCCATGAGACATCCAAACTTGTGAGTTTGCCGGGATTTGTTTGAACAGTGGGTTTTCCGGTTGAATGAACTGCAGATGCGCGCGGCCATATTCCCGTGTGCTCGAAGCTAAAACCTCGCCGCCCGAATGATGCGCCATAAATTGTGCGCCGTAACAAACGCCCAAAACCGGCAAATTGCCATGAAAAGGGATAAAATCGAAATGCGGCGCATCGGCTTGGCGCACAGAATATGGGCTTCCGGATAGGATTATTCCTTTTACGGATTCGTCAAATTCGGGCAAATGGTTAAAAGGATGGATCTCGCAGTAAATGCTCAATTCCCTGACGCGGCGCGCAATGAGTTGGGTAAACTGCGAACCAAAATCAAGAATAATAATTTTTTCTTGCATCCGCGAAGATACAGAAGAAGAAGGAAGTCCGAAAGTCGGGAAGACAGAAAGTTGGGAAGACGGAAAGCCGCTTTGTCATTTCGACCGAAGGGAGAAATCTTCTTTCAATTGTACAAGTATCAATCGCTTTAAAAAAGACTTTTCCCGTTGGCCGGGATGACAGCAAGCATCAACATAACAAAACAAGGCGCATAAAAAACACCGGTAAAAGAAGTATCCGCGCAAAACGTACCTTTGTGCTTTCCATCTTCAAACTCCAAACCCTCCATGTGGGCAGAAAAATTAAAGCTCAGTAAACAATTAGTACGAACGGTAACTGAAGCCGGTTTTGCCAGTCCGAAAGAAATTCAGCTTAAAACCTTGGCCCGAATAGCAGGCGGACAGGATTTAATTGTAGTTGGCCCGGAAGGCTGCGGCAAAACCACAACTTATATTCTGGCTGTTTTAAACCGTATCAAACAAGGTTTTGGCGATGCGCCACGCGTTTTGATTTTGGTGGATAGCAAAGAAAAAGTAGAAGCGGTTTTAGAACAGTTTAGTTTATTTACCAGAAACAAAACCATCCAAATTGTGGGCTTATATCCGTTGCCGGGAATGGAAACGCAGTTGAACGCTTTGGCCGATGGCGCCGATGTGGTTGTGGCCACGCCAGACCGTGCGCGTGCCATCTACCTGAAACTGGGTTTGAACCTGAACAAAGTGGATTTGCTGATTTTGGATGATGCCGAACGGATCGTGAAACAAGGGATGCAATTGCCGGTTGCCGAACTGGCCAACAGCATTGACAAAGCGCAACATTTGGTTTTTACCGAAGTGGTACATGATAAACTGCTGAAAATGATTGGCCCGTTTATGCAAATGCCGGCAACGGTAGAAGTGGAGGAACTGACCGAAACGGGTTTGGTAACGCACGAACAGTTGCTGTACCAGGTGCCCAACTTTCGCACGAAATTGAACTTGCTTGATCTGTTTTTGCAAGATGCCGATGTTTTCACCAAAAATGTGGTGTTTGTAAATACTTCTTTTGCTGCCGAAAAAGTGTTGAAGAGTTTGGGCAAAAGCGTTAAAGAGGAAGCGGCAATATTGAACCCGCAATTTTTTGATACAGCAGGTTTTGATGACATCCGGCAGTTTAAAGCGGCCTCGAATATGCGTACCTTGATTGTGGCGAATGAAAATACGCCGAACCTGGATTTGACCGACATCCCGTTTCTCTTCCATTTCGAACTTCCGGAAGAAAAAGAAACTTTCATCAAACATGTGGTAAACCAATGGCCGCAGGAAAATTTTGAGGTGCTGGCCATTACTTTTGCCACAGATTTGGAGTTGGCAATGGTTAGGAAAATAGAACAGGCCATCGGACAAAAAATTCAGGTTGCCGCATTGCCGGAAGGTTTGGCGATCGAAAAAGAACTTAAAAAAGAGACAGAAAAATCAACCACAAAAGCAGACAAACAAAATCCGGAAACGGGTGCAGCTTTCCACCAAAAAAAGGTCAGCAACGCCAAAACTTACAACTACAGTTCGGGCGAAAAAGCCAAAATGAACAACAAGCGGAAACATTAAGATTTTGTTTAAAATTTACTTATCGAAGTTCCGATGCTTCTTTTACCCTATAAAAATTAGTGTTTGCATCAGCCTAAATAATAAAAATTTTGCACACCAATTTTTATAGGGTAAAAGAAGCATTAACATTTTTTCTTGTGTGAATTTAAACAGGCGTTAAACAATTAATTTTAATTAATAAGAGAACTTCTGTTGTTGTTAAGGGTTGTATCAGCAATGAAAAAACATGCTTTATTAATTGCTTTTTTTACCGCATTAATTTATACAAAAGCAAAGGCACAAACCGTAACCGGGCCGAATGGCGAAAAATTTGCAGTGCGCACCGTAGCTGCCAAATTAAGCGATCCATGGGAAATTACCTTTGGCCCAGATAATTACCTATGGGTAACTGAAGCAAAAGGTTACCTCGTAAGCCGGATTGATACTGCTTCGGGCAACAAAACTGTACTGCTGGATTTGAACAGCGAAAGGCAGTTTCCGCGGTACGACAGGATGCACAACGGCAAGCCCTGGCCGCAAGCCGGTTTGATGGGCATGGCTTTGCACCCACAGTTGTTATCCGGCAAGCCTTATGTTTATTTATCATATATGTACCAATTCAAAGGCGCAAACCAAAGTGGCAGTGGCTGCGCTTTAAATTATGGTGGCTGTTTTTTCAAAACAAAAATTGTGCGCTACGAATACGATACCAAAGCACAAAAGCTGGTTAACCCGGTTACGCTTTGCGATACTTTGCCTGGCAGCAACGATCATAACGGCGGGCGTTTAACAATTGCTCCCGTAAACGGAAAAGATTACTTGTTTTATTCTATCGGTGATATGGGCGCAGGTCAGTTTGTAAATGCCAACCGCCCAAACCATGCGCAGCAAAAAGACGATTACGAAGGGAAAATTTTGCGTTTTAATTTGGAGCCGGACGCAGACCAAAACCCTTTTGACAAATGGGTGCCTGCCGATAACCCTTTCAACACCAATTCCCGGCAAAATGCAGTTTGGAGTTTTGGCCACCGCAACCCGCAAGGCTTGTTTTATGCCGTAGTAAATGGCACCGGAAGGTTGTATTCCTGCGAGCATGGCCCTTTTTCTGATGATGAAGTTAATATCATCGAGAAAGGAAAGAACTACGGGCATCCTTTAATTATCGGTTATCCTGATGGCAACTACAATGGTTTGGCGGCAGGTGTTTCCAACCATGACAGCCTGCCGGGCAAGTGGCATACTACTTATCCTTTTATCCGCTCAGAGCAGGAAAACGTAAAGCTGATCGGCACCGAAAATTATCGTGCGCCGATTAAAACCTTGTATCCCAACCCTTCATCTTTTTTAACTAAACTTTATAATGAGATCAAAAGCGGCAACAACGGAACCAAATGGGCATCCGAAGGGATAAGCAGTATTGAGGTTTATACGGCGAACAGTATTCCGGGATGGAAAAACTCGGTGTTGCTGACCGGTCTGAAAAACGGAAAACTGATCCGGTTAAAGCTGAACGAGCGGGGCGACCAAATCACTTCTGATACCATTTGTTATTTTAAAGGCGACGTACGTTACCGCGACCTGGCTTTGTCCCCAGATGGGAAAAAGATTTATTTATCAACAGACACCGGTTCGGTTTCTTCCGGCCCTTCCAAAGAAAACCCGCAGCAAATAAGTTACCGGGGCAGTATTTTAGAGTTTACTTATTTAGGCCAAGACTCAACCGGGCAAAAGCAACCGGCAAAACTTCCCGAAAAAAGCGTGGTAGAAGGCCCGAAAAAAAAGGCTAAATAAAAATTGTTGTTAAAGTTGATACTGTTTTTATCGGCATAAAAACAGTATCAACCTTTATTGCCAGCTTTTTTTAAGCAGAAGCGGATGTACAAATCTTCCACTTTTTTTCTGGCCCAGGGTGTTTTTCGCAAAAAAGTTAAGCTTGATTTAAGGCTTGGGTTATCCGTAAAACAATTGATGCGGATGCGGCTGCCCAATTCTTCCCACCCAAAATGTGCCACTAAATCATTCAAGATACTTTCCAGCGTTTTGCCGTGCAGCGGGTTGTTGTTTTGTGTTTCCATCAATTTAAACAAATGTAAAAAAAAGATTAGCTGGCTAAACCAAAATACCGATCAAACAAAATCCAACCGGCCTGACTTTACCACAAATGAAAACAGCAACAGCATTGGCCGGAGGATTGGCAGGCGCATTAACGCTCAACCTAATCCATGAAACTTATCGAAAAATAGATAAAGACGCACCGCATATCCATTTGATTGGGGAAGAAGCGTTGACGAAATTGTTGAAAGCAGCCGGTTTGCCTCTTCCTTCCACCCAAAAAGAACTGTACAGCTATACTTTGGCTGGAGATATTTTAAGCAATGCTTTGTATTA
This sequence comes from uncultured Sphingobacteriaceae bacterium, assembly GCA_964244955.1. GTDB lineage: Bacteria > Bacteroidota > Bacteroidia > Sphingobacteriales > Sphingobacteriaceae > Mucilaginibacter_A. Next base: position 7,909 of record CAXTKQ010000077.1, read on the forward strand.
CAGCCTGATTGGTTTTGGAAAAAAGAAGCATTTGTTGAGGCGGGGTTTGGTTTTAGGGCTGGCGGCAGGAGTGGGCGCTGTTTTTTTGCCTTCTAAAATGGGCCTGAACCAATCGCACAGCGATCGGACAACAGAAACGAAATTTTTAACAATTTTGTGGTACACACTTGGTGGGCTGGCAGCGGCCGGTGCGATTAAAGTTTTAGGGAAAAGGAAATAAATTTCAGCGTTTCATAAAGATGATGCTTCTTTTATCGGGTAAAATTTGGTGAGCCTTTGACAAGCTTAAAACTTAGCGCAACAAACTGTTACAGCAACAAAATATCAATTTGGTGCGCATGGACCATGTTTTCAGGCTGCGACCAGGCAAAAACCGTAAAGCGGCCATCCTGCGAAGCAACCAAAGCAACGGCATCGCGTTGGTCAAACACAAATTGTGCTGCCGAAAGGTGCCTTGTTCCGCCTAAAGTAGCCGGGTGGATCACGCTGGCCGAAGTGCCGATCACCGGTTCTGTAAGCACGATCTGATCTACCCGTTTACTTTTCCACGACCTGCCGATCTTGGCACCAAAAGCAAGCAGTTCGTGCCGGTCGTTGATTACGGTTGCGCCGTCAACCGCCGTCAAGCCGCCAACACTATCTACGGCCTGCCGCAGCATGTTTTGCCACAAAAGCAGGTTTTTTTCCTGGTCAATTTGTTTTGTCAGGTCTGATAACCCGGAAAAAGCCGAAACCACAGGATAAGTAATGGGATGGATGATCGAATCGCGCCACGTGTCCGTATCTGCCGGAACCACCAACACCGCGCCGCCGCGGCCATGGGCACGCATGGCCGTGGCCAATTGTACCAGCACATTAATGGAATCAGCATCATCGTTGCTGTAATGAGAAGTAAAGCCTAACAAAGAATTGATGATCGGCGGGCGTTCGGATGCGTTTTGGCTGATTTCATCCACCACTTTAATTTGGTCGCCTTTTAGTGTGGCCACGTTTACAAACTTTCCTAAACCATCTATCCGCCGGTGTTTTACAACCAACAGGCCGGGTTCAACCACTTCCAGTACAAAGCACAGGCCCGGGATTTCTCGTGTTGTTCCCCACAAATATAGCTCGCCGTCTTCTATCCAAATCCCTAAATGGATGCCCGGACGCTCTACTGCCGGTGCCAGTTTGGTTAAATTCTGTGTTTTAAACGGCAGCCGGTGTTTAAACACCAAAGGCATTCCGGCCATTTCTTCGGGCAAAAAAGCAAGGGAAATTTTAGGCGAGCGGCCTTCTTCGCGGCCTAAGCTTGCCCAAAAAGCCACATCAATAATCGCTTCAATAACTTCGGCAGATGGTTCGGGCGCCAGTTCTTGCACTGCGTTTAAGCGTGCCGCGTTAAAATGTTTTTTAAAATGAAGGTCAACTGCTTCCGAAACCGCAAAAGCAGCCTGGTAAGTAGGTTGAGAAATCCTTCTTTCGTTTAAGCTGATGGAAAGGGCATTGTTCATTATGGCTTAAGGTGGCTTGCAGGTTCGTATCAAAACTAACCTAATTTAAACGGGTAAGCAAGTTTGGT
>CAXTKQ010000077.1:9489-12298 GCA_964244955.1 uncultured Sphingobacteriaceae bacterium
CAGCCTAATGTTGTTTGTTTTATTTTAAACCGCCAATGCTTCTTTTACCGGCATAAAATCAGTGTGCGTTGTTGATATGGAAGGACAGCTTAACGCAGCCAATTTAGAATCAATTTGTATTACAGCAAAGCAAGGCTTCAAGCTTTTCTTCTTCCTTGCAATGTTTACCTTTGCTTTAAAATATTAAAACTATGGCAGCAACAAAACTAACCATCAACAACAATGGGTCGGTAAAAATAGAAGGCGATTTTGAGATCGTGGACATGCAGGGCAACAACTACGGTTTGCAGGGAAGGACAATCGTTTCGGTTTGCCGTTGCGGTTTGTCCACCAATAAACCCTTTTGCGATGGCTCCCACAAAGGCCATTTTGAACACAATGCAATAGCTTTTGATTTGCCGCCACGCAAGGTTTAACCGGTAAATCAAAACAACCGGATCTTAAAAGCGGGTTTGTATTTATATGCGCCCGCTTTTTTTATGCCTGTGAAATTAGGCTTTGGTCAATCGGACAAGTGCGTGGTTCAGTTCGTCTCCGGCACTAATCATTTTATAAATGTAAACGTGCGTGGTGGCGTTGGTTTCGTTTTTGTCCAAGGCGTTCCGCCAGATTTTTTCATACAAGCTGATCGAATACAAAGCATCGGTAAGGCGGATGATACCATTTTCCAAAGCGGCAAAAAACAGTTTTCGTTCCAGTTCCAAATGCAGCACCAAGTTGGTAATGCTTGCCGGTGCTTCTACATCATGGATCGTCCAGATGCGGTTGTGCCAGCCGTATTCTTTGTGCAATTGGTTTTGGTGCAGCATTTGCACATATTGCGCATAGCTGGTTAAACAGTTGGAAATGGAAGTTTGCAGATTGGCAAGCAGGCAGGTATCTGCAGGTTGGGCAGTGTTCATAAAGTGTACAGGTTAGGCAAGGGTAGGTTTTTTGCCACACTTCTACTTGTTTTTCAGGCAGATAGTTGTGCTGTATTTGCAATTTACTTAAACCAAACTTTATTAGCTGATAGCTTATTTTCGTACTGATATTTTTGTTTGAAATTAAACCTGAAAAACGTAAATTTTTACACAAAGGCAAAACATACTGAAACCTAATTGACGGCCTGAAAACACTTCAGGCCTACCGTTGGCCAATCAATCATTTTGGCATAGTCTGCCACAGATTGTTCTTTTAAAAACTCCTTCATCCCATTGTCGGCATCGGCCAAAGTTTTCCAATAGATCATCATCAAACGCTCGCCATCCGGGGCAACGCCAATGCGGCGCGTGATGTAACCCGTTTGCCTGCTAATGTATTCGGCTTCTACCTGCTGGTCCCGTTTTTCAAAAGTATCGCGCACAACCTGGCGTTTTTCTTTAAAAGTGGCCAGTTCGATTACATAAGGTTTTTGGTCTTTTAACGAATTGCTGTGGTCTTCTTTCACCACAAAACGTTTGCGGTTTAAAGTGGTCGTGTCAATCAGTTTTTGCACACCTGTCCACAAAGGGTTTTGTGTAAATTTTTGCCGGCCGGCATCTGCATGTGCTATATTGTCCCACGATAAAACCACCAGCCAGTTGCCTTTTTGGTCAACACCGCTTTCACTGCTGATATAGCCGGGCTGCTTCTGAACATAAAGCTGCTGCACCAACGAGTCCAGGTGTACATATTCTGCCCGGCGTACATCTTTTCTGGTTTTACAGGTAATTATTTCAATTACATAATTGGCGTAATTAACTGGCTGCCTTTTCTTTGTCTTTTTTGTGCTGGTGTTTCCGGGGCCGTGGTTGCAGCTTCCCAGTAATAAAATCGCGGCTGATAGGAGTAAAAAAGTAAAACTGTTTTTCATATTCAAAACATTTGATGCGTTAAAGCTAATACTATTTTTACCTGCACTAAGTTTAAAACCTTGTTATAACGTTTAATTGAAAATGTGATGACAGTTTAAATGGAAGCAAACTCACGCTGATGCAAACAGGCAACAAGCAGATTTTAAAGGGGCAGCAAATTTAAAAAAGGCATTTTTTGGATATCTTCCTAAACAAAGCCGCTTGTATAATCCTTCTCTTTCAACAAAAACGAATGCTTCTTTTACCACATAAAAATCAAAATTGATGCTTTATTTAATCCTTGCCTTGCCCGTCCTTTTGTTCATGGCTTACCTGTTTTTCAATAAGCAAAAGGCAGAACCGGCCATCCAACCCGAACAAACAGAAAACTACAAGCAGCTTTTGCAGCAGCATGTGGCTTTTTACCGGCAACTGAACCCGGAACAGCAGGAAAGCTTTGTATTGAGGGCAGTGGCTTTTTTGCAGGAAACCCATTTGGAAGGCGTTGGTTTTGAGCTGGAAGATTTAGACCGCATATTGGTTGCCTCCAGTGCCATAATCCCGATTTTCAGGTTTAAAAACTGGCGTTACCCGCACCTTACCAATGTTGTTTTATACCCCGACGCCTTTAACAACGATTTTAAGTTTGAAAACGGAAAAGGCGAAATGGCCGGCATGGTTGGCAGCGGTTTTATGAACGGGCAAATGCTGCTTTCGCGTGCAGCTTTGCGGAAAGGTTTTTCTGCTTCTGCCGGGGCAGAAAATACGGGAATCCATGAGTTTGTGCATTTGCTCGACCAGGAAGACGGCGCTACCGATGGCCTGCCCGAACAGCTTTTGCCGCCCGAATATGCCGAACCCTGGATGAAACTGGTGCACCGCGAAATCAAAAAAATGGAGAACGGAAAATCAGACATCAACCCGTACGCCATGACCAACGAGGCTGAGTTTTTTGCCGTAACTTCCGAATATTTTTTTGGGAAGCCCGAAAAGCT
>CAXTKQ010000077.1:12308-17659 GCA_964244955.1 uncultured Sphingobacteriaceae bacterium
GACCCGGAACTGTACGAAATGTTGAGCAAGGTTTTTTTGGAGGAAAAAGAAGGGTAAAAATTTTGCCGATGCTTCTTTTAACAACCTTTTTTTTGAATAGGTTTGCAGCTGATGAAAGGCCCAACACCAGAAAAAGAAGTTTTGCAAAACATGGATTTTGCTTCGCAGAAACCCGAAAGGCGCGATTTTGAAGATTGCGAACTCATCAACTGCTCCTTCGCTTCTTTTTCGCATTACAACTTTACCGATTGTGTTTTCAAAAACTGCAACCTTAGCAACATCAATGCGGACAGTTGCAAAATGAACAACCTGGTTTTCAGCGGCTGCAAACTGCTGGGCATCAACTTTTCGCGCACGCGCGATTTTGGTTTTGCCGTTTCCTTTATAGGTTGCAACCTGGAATATGCTTCTTTTGACCAGAAAAAAATGAACGCCAGCCGTTTTGAAAACTGCAAGCTGCACAGCGTAAATTTTACCCGCGCCGACCTTAGCAAAAGCAAACTCATCAATTGTGATTTGTATGAAGCTGTTTTCGATCAAACCAATTTAAGCACGGTTGATTTTACTTCCTGCAAAAACTTTATGATTGATCCGGAAATGAACAACCTGAAAAAATCGAAGTTTGCAGTGCATGATTTGGCCGGGCTTTTATACCGGTACGATTTGGTTATCGTTCCTTAATTATTGCTAAAAAAACCAGTAAAATTAGGGAGAAACGAACCAAAACAAGTTACTTTGCAGTTCCATGTCTTTATTCATTTCCTCCTTAAATTCGGGCAGCAACGGCAACTGTTATTATATCGGCAACGCGCAGGAAGCGGTGTTGGTAGATGCCGGGATTTCATGTTTGGAAACCGAAAAACGGATGAAGCGTTTGGGTTTGGGTTTTGATAAAGTAAAGGCTGTTTTTATTTCCCACGAACATGCCGACCATATCCGAGGCGTAGAAGTGTTGTCGCGCAAATACAGTTTGCCGGTTTACATCACCCCAAAAACAAAACTGAACAGCCGCTTGGCTTTGGAAGAACACCTGACTAAACCTTTTTGCGCTACAAAACCTATACAAATCGGAGGACTGGAAATTTTAGCTTTCCCAAAACTGCACGATGCCATCGAGCCGCATAGCTTTGTGATCGGTTGCAACCACATCAAAGTTGGTGTTTTTACCGATATTGGTTTTGCCTGCACGCAACTCATCTATCATTTTAAACAATGCCACGCTGCTTTTTTAGAAGCCAATTACGATGACGAAATGCTGATGAACGGCCGTTATCCGTACCATTTAAAACACCGCATCCGTGGTGGAAAAGGGCATTTATCCAACGCGCAGGCTTTGCAGGTTTTCACCCGGCACAAGCCGGAGTTTATGGGCCATTTACTATTGTCGCACCTCTCAAAAGACAACAATTGCCCAAAATTGGTTCAACAATTGTTTGAAGGTTGTGCCAAAGGGACAGAAATTATCGTGGCTTCGCGCGATGCAGAAACGGCGGTTTATTTAATAGACGGATCGTTTGTAAAAAAGCAAGCCCCAAGCAAGCCAACCGCAAAAGAACAATCAAAAATACAATTGTCGTTGTTTTGAATTGGGCAAATGCTTCTTTTACCGGTTGTTTTTTAGCAAAAAGAATTGTCTTTTTTAATTTTTAAGGATCGCCAAAAGAACCAATACCAAAAATAGTACGATAAAAGAAGCATCAACAAAAAACTGCAGGTTTAATTTTGAAAAACGGAATTTAACTAATAGCTTAGTTAAATTAATTCTGTTTTATGAAAATTTTTACTTTTTTGTTGTTAACTGCTGCGTTTTTGATTTTTAAAAATGAAATAAAGGCGCAAACAAACACGCCAAACGATGCTGTTTTGATTGATTTGTACCAAAACCAGCGTTACGCAGAAGCGGTTAATTACCTTAAAAAAAATTACCCCGAACCGGTTACCGATTTAAAAGTACTTGGTCGTTTTGCTTACGCCAATCAAATGGCCGGGAAACTGTTGGATGCCGAGAGCTACTATTTGCGCATTTACCAGCAGGATTCTGCCAGTATTCCTGTTTTGTTAAATTTGGCCAATATCCAGACCAGGCGGGAAAATAACACGAAAGCTTTGTTTTATTTTGAAAAAGTGATTGCGTTGGATAAAACCAACTTTTCGGTTTATAAGCAGTTAGGCAACTTGTATTCTGATAAAGGCGAAACTGAAAAAGCGATTTCAAGCTGGCAAACAGCTAACAAAATTAATCCGCAAGAGCCAGATGTAGCCGCAGATTTAAGTTTGCTGCTAATAAATATGAAAAGGTTTAAACAAGCCGAACCAATTTTGAAAACTGCTTTACTGGCCGATTCTACCAATTTGCTTTTGTTGCGTTCGTTGGCAAAACTAACTTACATCAACGATCGGTTCAAAGAAACTATTGGTACTTGTTTAAATTTGGTAGAATTGGGCAACGCTTCTTTGGAAGTGCAAAACATGCTAGGCACCTCATATTTTATGACAAAAAACTACACTTGTGCTTTAGAAACTTTTTTGGCGATGCCTGTGGATGCCCAAACAGAAAGGATTTGTTACTTATCGGCCAGAAGTTTTAAGGCTTTAAAGCGGTACAAACAGGCGGTAGAATATTACAATAAAACATTGATGCAAGCGATTTCGCCAAATACAGATGTATATTATGATGAAATAGCCGACACTTACGACTTAAACAAACAGTTTAAAAACGAAGCTTTGGCTTACCAAAAAGGCTTGTTTTTTAAAGAAAAAGCCATTACGTATTATAATTTAGCCGGATTGTATGACAAAGGGCTGCAAGATAAAACCAATGCCGTAAAATTTTATAAAAAATACCTCAAGGCAAAACCGCCGGTCAAAGAGCAGGTTTATGTAGATTTTACACGCAGCCGGATTAAAGAACTGAGCAAATAAGTTGCCGCAACAGAATGCTTCTTTTATCGGCATTTTTTTACAGGACGTCAAATTTATACCGGTAAAAGAAGCATTACAAAATTACACCGCTATTTTGTCTGCTAAAAATACCTGGTCGGTAACCTCCAAATAGTGTTTTAAGGCACTTTCAAATTCGGGCAACAAAACACCTTTTTCACTTCGCAGCGCAGCGTTTTGAGGTGCGGGTATCTTTTGCTGTAATTTTGCTGTCGGTATGCCTTGCACCAAGCTGTAGTCCAATCGGGCAAATTGCGCTGCTTTTCGGGCTAAGTTGGCATCTGTTGTTTGCCCTTGGTTGGCTGCATGGACAATACCGCATTCGTCGTCCAGCAAAATGTTTAAAGTTTCGTGCACCAAATCCGGAACGTAGGTCAGCGAAATTAAATTGTCGTTTGCTGCTTCAACCGTCCTTCCTTCCTTGATCCGGTTTAAAATTTTCGAAATAAAACCGCTGCTTTCCCATGGACTAAATAATTTTCCAACACGGACAATCAAGGTTTCGGGGAAGTGTTGCAGCAACATTTCTTCTGCCTTTGCTTTGCTTTGGCCAAAAATATTTCTTGGTGAAACGGCATCTGTTTCTAAATAAGCTTCTTCTTTTTCTCCGTTAAAAACAAATGCAGAAGAAAAAGTAACGAGTTTGATGGCGTTCTTTTTGCAAGCCTCGGCCAAAAGCAAAGTTGTGTCCGTATTTATTTTGAAGCAGTTTTCCGGGTTTTGTTCTGCCTGCTCCAAATCCGCGTATTCCTGCAGGTTGATGATTGCCCAGGGCTTGATTTCCTGAACCAATTGCTCCAACATACATTTATCAATAATTCCGGTTCGGTTATGAACAACACAATGAATGTTTCTGTCAGAGCAAATTTTTTCAAACCCTGTTTCTATGGAAGCAAATGTGCCTAAAACCAAAATCGGACGGCTGTGAGATATAGGTTTAAGGTTGTTGATCCTGAAAACATTGGCATCCGGATAAGCAATCCTTTTTTCCTGCTTCCACCAGCCAAAAGTTTTTAAAACCGGTTGCTGATAAACTTTATTTTTTGATAGTTCACGGATCAGTTTGACCATTGCCGTAGGCCGCGGTTTGCCGGAACGAAGGTTAAAAACACCTGGCTCGTACAATCCCCAAGGTTTGGTTACCAGCTTGTTCCAACCATAAGTGCCTAAAATGGCCCAGGCCGTTAAAGCACGGATGTCCACGCCATCGGCTTGCAACTGGTTTGCCGTTTCCCACATTTCATAGAACCAACGCATTTGTTCTTCGCGGGTGCAATGCAAATGGCATTCGGTAATGGCAAGCGGTAATTTATACCTTTCCCAAGCTTCTTTTAGCAATACCGATGGCCCTGTTTTTTGTTGGTAAGGAACTCGGACAACCTCAACATCAGCATATTGATGGCGTCCATTGCCACCATGAACGTGCTGTGGGTACTTTTGCAGGTTTTCGTCTAAGTAACGTTCGGAAGTGATGTAGTAATTAAAGCCAACAATGTCCGGTTTGCAGTGATTCTCTAAAAAGTAATCCAGCTCTTGGTTTTTGAAACCCATTCCGGTCAGAAATTTGTACATCGTTTTGTCCGGCGTTAGCGTTCCGGTGATCAAATCGTAAGAAAGCCAGCGGCGTTCGTTCTCAAAATCAGCTTGGTATTTCAACAAAGGCGTGCTGTACACTTTTCCTAAATCTTCCGTTTGGATCAGTTTTGCATTCGGGTTGATTTCCCGGATGGCCGCCATCGCCATGATGGTTGCTTTGCATTCGCTCAAAAGTACCCGGTAAAAAGAGTATGCGTCTTTTTTGTGCGGGTACCAATGGCCGTACAAACCGCAAAAACGGGCTGTTGTAAGCGGTTCGTTTACCGGCGTATAATATTCGAGCCAGGGAAATTTTTTGGCAACAAGTTTGGCATAATCGGCAACGCCTTGTTCAAAACTGCCGTCAAAAAAATTGACAAAAGTTGGCCCGCTGCCATGGTGCACCAAACCGGCAATTGGTTCTACGTTCAGTTTTTTTAGCTGGAGCAAGTTGCGTTCTGTAAAGCCCCAATCAATTTCAGTGTCTTTTTTGGGCTGATGTTTTTCCCACAAAACCGGGTAGCGCAACATTTTGATGCCCAAAGAAGCGATTAAATCTATATCCGTTTCGCGGTTGTAATGGCCGGAAAACTCCGACTGGTCAATGTAATTATCTCCAACGCGGTTGATGGTCCCTTCAATTCCGCCCCAAATTTCTAATGGTCTTTGTGTAAGCATAACGCTCCTGTTTTTAAGTGTTTATCTGGTACACTATAATATTTAACTTGTAAAATAACTTTTGGTTTTTTAAAAAGGCCAATGTGGAAAAGTGTCTGCCAGGTGTTAAAATCACCTTCACTAAAAAGGATGCTGTAAAAGAAGTATGACGGAAACGT
>CAXTKQ010000078.1:0-17347 GCA_964244955.1 uncultured Sphingobacteriaceae bacterium
CTTTTACGTTTGTGTTTGGGTCGGGGTCTTGTTGTACCACCGTTCCGGGATCACGGTCGGGCAAATAAACCGAATCAATTTTGTACTGAAAACCTTGCTGGTCTAACAAAGCAGTAGCGCGGTCAATTTGCATGTCAATCAGTTTCGGAACCGGGATGCCGCTGCCATGCCGCGTGTAATAATTTAAGCTAAAAGCCGCAACTAGCACCACAAACAACACGGTAAAAGCGGCAATAGCCAGGTTGATGAAGAAGGTTTTACTTTTGATGTATTCGAAAAAAGAACTCATTTACAAGCAGTTGTAAGCATTTAGGATGATGGGATTGACCGGTTCAAACATAATCAAAACCTCGCTAAATTTTGAGGTATTGATTGTTGATCTTGTAAATTCCCTTTCTAATCCTGCAAATTCTGGTTAAAATACTTCTTTTACCCACCTTTTTTTGATAAACTTCATTCTGTAAATCCCTTAATTCTAAAAATTCTGGTCCAAGACGATTGTTACAGATACTTCTTTTACCCGCCTTTTTTTGCCAAACTTCATTCTGTAAATCCCTTAATCCTAAAAATTCTGGTCCAAGTCAATTATTACAGATACTTCTTTTACCTACCTTTTTTTGATAAACTTCATTCCGTTAATCCCTTAATTCTAAAAATTCTGGTCCAAGACGATTGTTACAGATACTTCTTTTACCCACCTTTTTTTGCCAAACTTCATTCTGTTAATTCTTTAATTCTAAAAATTCTGGTCCAAGACGATTGTTACAGATACTTCTTTTACCTACCTTTTTTTGCCAAACTTCATTCTGTTAATCCCTTAATTCTAAAAATTCTGGTCCAAGACGGTTACCTTTGGCTCTATGACTCCCAAAAACATCGCCCTGCTGGCCGGAGGTTATACCGGCGAATACGAAGTTTCCATTAAAAGCGCACAAAATATTGCAGCAGAACTTGACCGCGAAAAGTACAACGTTTACACCATTTTGGTAACCCGCCAAAACTGGTTCTATGTTACTGCCGATGGCGAAAATATTGCGGTTGATAAAAACGATTTCAGTTTGACTGTTGCCGGGGAAAAGATCAGGTTTGATGCTGCTTTTATCACCATCCACGGCACACCCGGCGAGGACGGCAAAATGCAGGGCTATCTGGACATGCTGGGCATTCCGTACAACAATTGCGGTGCGGCAACTTCGGCCATCACCATGAACAAAGCGTACACCAAAGCCGTGGTTAAAGGCATTGCAGATTTACATGTGGCCGGTTCGGTGCAGGTTTTCCGCTGGCAAAAGGAAGCGGTGGAAAATCAAATCCAACACCTCAAACTGCCTTTGTTTATCAAGCCCAACAACGGCGGCAGCAGCGTGGGCATGAGCAAAGTGAACACAAAAGAAGCCTTGCCCGAAGCACTGGAAAAAGCTTTTGCCGAAGACGAACAGGTTTTGGTAGAAGAGTTTATTAAAGGCCGCGAATTTAGCATCGGTGTAGTAAAGTTTGATGAAGAAATAACCGTTTTGCCTGCCACAGAAATCATCAGTTCCAAAGAGTTTTTTGATTATGAAGCCAAATATACGCCTGGCGTTTCGCAGGAAATTACGCCGGCAAGTTTAAGTTCCGTACAAATCATCCGCATAAAAAGTATCGTAAAAGAAGCATACCGCGTTTTAAACTGCAAAGGCATGACGCGCGTTGATTTTATTTTGCAGGAAGGAACGGACAATTTTTATTTTATCGAGATCAACACCACGCCCGGTCAATCGGCCAACAGCTTAATTCCGCAACAAGTGCGTGCCGTCGGGTTAAATTTAAGTGCGTTTTACGGGAGGCTGATTGAGGAAGCGTTGAAGTAGGAGGCAATTAGCTGTCAGCAATCGGCTTTCAGCCATTAACAAACAAGCAATGCAGATAAGCCGAATGCTGATTGCTGACAGCTAAAAGCTTTGCTCAAATCGTATATTTTTCAATCATTTCCTGGCTAACTTTGGTGGCACGGCCGGTGGCAATATCGATCAAAATATAATCAAACCAACCATCACAGCATATTTTCCTGGTTTTTTGGTTGATGATCTCGAACTGTACGCGGCAGCCTTTATCTTCAAAACTTTCCAATCCGGTGCGCACCACAAAAGTATCGCCTAAAGTTAAAGCGCGTTTATAATCTACATAAGCCGTGCGCACCACCCAGCCAAAACCCTGCTGCATAAAAGTTTCCATCGGCATGTTGTAAAAACGTTCCATTTGGTCGTATCGCGCAGCCAGCACATAATCAAAATATTTGCTGTTGTGCACGTGTTGGAACATGTCGATATCGTCTGGCCTGACCTTAAATTCGCTTTCAAAAATGCTGTAGGGGATGTTCATGCTGGTTTAACAATAGAAAGGCTAAGGTGCGTTAAAAAAATTAAGCTGGTAGAATAAAGTTTTGATGCTTCTTTTATCGGGTAAATTATGGGCTTCTATTTTGGCTAAAGCCAACCTATATTTTTACTATCCACGGCCTAAAGGCCGTGGCAATTTAAATCTGCTTATTTGCAAGATAGCACAATTGCAATTTGTTGCTTTTTGTTGTTCTGGCAATTATAAACAGGTAATTTACAGTACTTTTAAATTTACCGATACCAACTTAATTTCAGTAATACTGTATGTGATAATTGTTAAGTTTTAATTGCCACGACCTTTAGGTCGTGGACATAATGAAGCAAACAAGTGGCTTTAGCCAAAATATAAAAGTTGACACAATTATACAATCACCCCCAATTCTTTCCCCACCTTAGTAAAAGCCGCAATAGCTTTGTCCAAATGTTCCCGCTTGTGTGCTGCCGAAATTTGTACGCGGATACGGGCTTTTCCCTGCGGCACAACCGGATAATAAAAACCGATCACATAAATGCCTTCTTCCAGCATCCGGCTTGCAAAATCCTGCGAAAGTTTGGCATCGTACAACATCACCGGAACAATTGGATGAATGCCCGGCTTAATATCAAAACCAGCAGCCGTCATTTGCTCCCTAAAATATTGGGTGTTGTTTTCCAGCTTGTCGCGCAATTCGGTGGTTTCACTTAGCATGTCCAACACTTTAATCGAAGCACCGGTGATGGCCGGGGCAAGCGTATTGGAAAAAAGGTACGGCCGCGAACGCTGGCGCAGCAAATCTATAATCTCTTTATGCCCGGAAGTAAAACCGCCGGAAGCGCCGCCCAAAGCTTTGCCCAAAGTACCGGTAATGATATCAACACGGCCCATTACATGGTGGTGTTCGTGCGTGCCGCGTCCGGTTTTGCCCATAAAACCGGAACAATGGCTTTCATCAATCATCACCAAAGCCTGGTATTGGTCGGCCAAATCGCAGATTTTGTCCAATTGTGCAATCGTGCCGTCCATCGAAAACGCGCCATCGGTAACAATAATGCGGTGCCTTAAATTTTGTGTGGCTTGCAGTTTTTCTTCCAAATCGGCCATGTCGTCGTGCTTGTAACGGTAACGCTGCGCTTTGCACAGCCGCACGCCATCAATGATGGAAGCATGGTTCAACTCGTCTGAAATGATGGCATCCTGCTCGTTAAACAGCGGTTCGAAAACACCGCCGTTGGCATCAAAAGCGGCGGCATACAAAATGGTATCTTCCGTCCCTAAAAACTCGGATAGCTTTTTTTCGAGTTCTTTGTGGATGTCCTGCGTGCCGCAAATAAAACGGACTGACGACAAACCGTAACCATGCGCATCAACCGCTTGTTTAGCGGCTTCCATTACTTTTGGGCTGGAAGACAAGCCGAGGTAATTATTCGCGCAAAAGTTGATTACCTGTTTGCCGCCCTGCACCGTAATTTCTGCGCCCTGCGGCGAAGTAATCACCCGTTCTTTTTTATATAAACCTGCCTTTTCAATTTCGGCAAGTTCTGTTGCCAATACTTTTTTTAATGTTTGATACATGGTTGTTTGATTGGAATAATTTGTATGATTGGTTCCGGATATATGAAAATTTGAATGCTTCTTTTACCACCTAAAAATCGGTAAACTTTTTTAAAGCTGAAAGCTGACTGCTGATAGCTGACCGCCATTTAACTTTTATCCGTAATCAATTGCTTGGATAAATGGGCAATCATGTCCGATGTAATTTGAGTTAAATCAAAATCGGGTTTCCAGCCCCAGTCTTTTTGTGCCAAAGTATCATCAATGGATTCCGGCCACGAATCAGCAATCGCCTGGCGGAAATCGGGCACAAAACCACATTGAAACCCCGGAAAAAAAGTTTGTATTTTTTGGAATAGTTCTCCTGGCGTAAAACTAATCCCGGCCAGATTATAAGAAGTCCTGACTCTAATTTGGTCTGCCGGTGCTTCCATCACTTCTATCGTGGCCCGCAAAACATCTTCCATATAAATCATGGGCAAACGCGTGTTTTCTTGCAAATAGCAAGTGTAGTTTTCGCCTGCAATCGCTTTGTGGTACATCTCCACGGCGTAATCCGTAGTGCCGCCGCCGGGCATGGATTGATACCCGATGACGCCCGGATAACGCAAAGAACGGACATCAACCAGGTAACGGCTGTGATAATATTGGCACCAGTTTTCGGCCGCAACTTTGCTGATCCCGTAAACTGTAGTTGGGTCTAAATAAGCTTGTTGCGGCGTAAACCGGCGAGGCGCACCTTCGCCAAAAACAGCAATAGAACTCGGGACAAACACTTTTTTCAGGTTGAAATTTCTTGCCGCTTCCAATACATTCAACAACGTTTGCATGTTGATGTTCCAGGCTTGCAAAGGGTCGGCTTCCCCTTTTGCCGATAAAACCGCAGCCAGGTGATAAATTTGCGTAATGTTGTGCTTTTTGATAACATCCTGCAAAGCTTTTGGCTGCGTGGCGTCCAGCGTTTCAAAAACTGATTTTGTAGGAGATGGCTGCAAATCGGAAGCAGTAACTTCGTCTTCGCCATAAATTTCCTGTAGTTTGGGCAGCAAGGCGGTGCCAATTTGCCCGTTGGCACCGATAACCAGTATCTTGTCTTTGTTCATGTTTGCAGAAGGAAAAACTTCGGCGAAGATAAAAACAAGAAACCGGATTGATCCTATTGTTGATTTATCACAGTATGTATGTGCTTCTTTTATCGGGTAAAAATTGGTGTTGAGATTATAAAAAATCATGGTAAACCTTTGCCAAACCAAAAAATACCCGGTAAAAACAGTATCCAAATAAACTTCTGCTATTTCAATACTTCAGCCCAAAACCAAAATGATACAAAGGGTTTTTAGAATCATAAGGCACATCTTCTTTTTGGTTCCGTACCGCTTCCATAGACGAAGGCAATTCAAAAGGCAGTTTGCCGCCAGGTTTGGCTTTGCCGAAAACAACATCTAAAACCGCTTCGTCGCTGGCGCCAAAATCGGCCAATAAGCCTTTTGCTTGGGCATTGATCTCCGGGATGACGGCCGGCCGGTCCAGGTTTAAAACCACAATGGTTGGAACCGAATTGAGCAATTGCAGAATGCTGTCTTTCTTCGTCCCTTTAAAATCCAAATCGCCGTGATGAAAAGCTTTGGCCATCGGAATATCGGTTTGAACTGGGTACCAGGGCGTTTTTAAACGGATAATGGCAAAGTTGGCCTCTTTCGGGTTGGCAACGATTGTTCCGTATTTTGCAGCTTCTTTTGGGTTGATATTTTCAACATAAATTTTGAGCTTCCCGGATTGCAGCGGTAAGGTTTTGCTGTCGTTTTTCAATAACGTCATGGCCTCGCGTTGTGCATCTGCACCGGCTTTCATAAATGCCGGTTTGCCCACAATTTTTGGTGCCTGCACGGCATCAACAAAAGGGTTGTCAAACAAGCCCAACTCAAATTTTTGGCGCAGCAACCGTTTAACAGATTGATTGATCCTTGCTTCGCTGACCTTGTTTTCTTTGACCAATTTTACCACTACTTCCGGGATGTTTTCTCCGCCAAACTGGTCAACACCGGCATCAATAATCCGTTGCACACGTTCTGGTATGGTTAGTTTTTCTACGCCCCATGCACGAGCAGGCCAAACAACAGGGCCCATATGCAAATCGGTAACCAAACCCCAATCGGTACAAACCACGCCATCAAAATGGTATTTATTACGCAGCAAACCGGTGATAATGGATTTGTTATAAGAGAAACCAACATGCTCGTGTCCGGCATCCATCGGCACGCCATAATAAGGCATAATGGCTGCGGTATGTGCTTTAAATGCAGCTTCAAACGGGATTAAATGGTAATTAAAGTTGTTGCCGGGATAGACTTGTCCTTTTTGAAAAGGAAAATGCGGGTCTAAGCCCTGGTTTTGAGGGCCGCCGCCGGGGAAGTGTTTGGTCATGCAGGCCACACTGCTACTATCTAATTTATCGCCCTGAAAACCGGAAATATAAGCCGTAACCATTTTAGCCGTGAGGTTGGCATCTTCGCCAAAGGTTCCCGCGATACGTGGCCACCGCGGCTCGGTGGCCAAATCAATTTGCGGGTGCAATGATTCGCGGATACCAACGGCCAGATATTCCTGACGGGCGATATCGGCAAACTTTTTCATCAGCGTTTCGTCGCCAATGGCAGCCAAACCCAAAGGCTCCGGCCATTGCGAAAAACCACCGGCCGACATCGCAAAAATCGTTTCGCTGAAAGCATGGCGCGGATCGGAAGCAATGGTAACCGGGATGCCCAAACGCGTGCTTTCTGCCACTTGTTGGATAGCGTTATAACCGGTTGCCATTGCCGAAATGCCTGGCGTTGTCCAGTAATTAAAATGGTTCATTTTTTGGACCGTCATCAGTTCTTTAGCAGAAGGCAACATCGCCGCCGGGCCTTTTGCACCTGGTTTTTTATCAATGCTGCCATCGTCATTAATCACCGTTCCGTTGATAAACATTAGGCCTGCTTTTTCCTCAATGTTCATCTGTTTCAGCAGGTTGTTGATGCGGTCTTCCAGGGGTTTCCGGCTGTCTTCGTACACGTCCAGTTTGCCGTTTTTGTTGAGGTCGCGGAACGTATGGCCGTCCACCGTTATCAAAACTTTGGATTCTTTTTGAAGTACAGCATTGACACTTTCTTTGGAAGTATTTTTACAGGAAAAAAGACCGATTGCTGTTGCAAAAACGATACCTGTCAAAGGCATCCGCCGTTTATAAAAAGCTTGCATATAATTTAGGTTATGCCGCACAAGCTAAACAATATTTTTTGATAAATGGAAATATTATTTGGGCGGGATGCTGTTTTTATGCCGATATTTTTATAAAAGTATTTTCATTATGCCTTAGCTTTATTTTAAAATATTTGGTTTATCCAATTTAACCAATGCTTCTTTTAGCACTATAATTTCAATCTTGTTTGTTTGCAGTATTTTTATATTAGAACCAACTAAACAAAAAATATAAATAGTATATAAGTTTATCTCTGTTTTAAACTTGTAAACTTGGATTCTAAGATAAAATGCAGCGCGATCACAATCAGCGAAAGCCATTCTCCCCAAAGCAGCGTTAACGGCTTTAATACCAAAGAAAGCAGCAGGAACACAACTGTCAGTACCGACATAGTTATACTTTTTATCCTGTCTTTTTTGTTATGGAACAATCCAATTACCAAAGCATTCCCCAAAAAAAAGATGCTTGCAAACGTGTAATGCAGAAAAGTAAAATCCCGGGACGGTAAACAAATCACGCCCAACAAACTCAAGCCCAAAACCACATTGTACCATTTCCCCTGGCTGTTTAACTTTAAAGTATATTCATTTTTAAAATAGATGGCTCCGTTAAAAATAAACAACATGGCAGCAATGCAAAGCAGCATCCCAAAAAGATAACTGTTGTAACTGTAAGCATAATCGCTGATGCTTAACCGAAAGCCTAAACGGTCTTTTTTGATGTGCCTGACAGAATCTTTTACCATTGCCGGTATCGAATCTTTGAGCATATCAATATCGTTCAATTTCACTTTTTGCGGATAAACATTTTCATGGTCGCTCAGCCTTAAAATTGCAGGCACAACCATGCAAACAATAGCAATCAAAATTTGGTAAAGCCGGAATGTTTTAAGCGGGTCTTTTAAACGTTTTTTTATGTTTTGGGCGAAAGTCATTATCAAAGATTGGTTAAGGTTTCGATGCTTCTTTTACCGGTATAAAATTGGTGTTTGGGCAATGGTTTGGATTGCAAGTATAAATGCAAGCTTGGTTTGTAAATTTAAAAAACAGGATTAGAAACTTTAATCCTGCAAATCCGTATTTGTAAAATTTAAATAGCAGGTTTTTCATTTATAATAACCAGGCCAAACCGAATTTATTTTTTTCTAATATAAAAGAACTATCTTGACCCGTATGAAAAGACTTGTACTTTCTTTTGTTTTCATCTTACTTTCGTACAGTGGATTTTGCCAGTTTTTGGATTCTTTGCAAGTCAATGCAGGTTCCATCGGCACAATTGCCAAAGATGGTTATCAGCCTTTGTGGCTGGTTGCCAACCGTTGGGGCGCAATTACCGATCAGCAGTACGACGCTTCTACGTATGTTGGTTTTAACAATACGCATGTTTTCGGCAAAAAGTATATCAGCAAATCTAATCCAACCGGGATTGAACAGCCGCTGTTTTATGTGAATTACGGTGCCAACGTTATCAATAACAATCATTTAAAAGATGTTATTTTTCAGGAAGGTTATGTCAAAGCCGGTTACAAATATTTGGAAATCCGTTACGGGCGTTTTAAGGATATTCCGGGGGAATCAGACAAAGATTTGTCCAGCGGATCGTTAGGCGTTAGCGGGAATGCGTTGCCGATCCCCAAAATAAGTATTGCTTTGACGGATTATGTAGACGTGCCTTTTACCAATGGCTGGCTGCAAATAAAAGGGCAGTTGAGCCATGGCTGGCTGGGCCGAGACCGTTATCTGGATTCTTATTATCACGAAAAAACCTTGTACCTGCGTGCCGGAAAAAGAAAGTTTAAGTTTTTTGCCGGTTTGCAGCATTATGTGGAGTGGGGCGGCAAAAGGGACGGCATCCAATTAGACCGGTCTTTTAAAGGATATTTAAATGTATTCTTTTCCACAACCAATGCCGATGATGGTTCTGGTTTCGACCCCAATGCAGCAAAATATGCGGCCTACCATGCTGGCGACCAGCGCGGCGTATTGGAATTGGGTTTTGATTTAGAAACGGAAAAAAACTTCCTGCATTTTTATCACCAAACACCTTTTGATGACACTTGGGGCGTAGATATCCGGAATATTGACAACCTTTCTGGTTTGAGCCTCGTGCCAAAAAACGAAAAATCAGTGCTAAAAAAAGTATTGGTCGAATTTATTTACACCAAAACGGCCGACAGTTATGCCCCGCCAGAAAACCGTCAGGCTTATTACAACAACGGATATTATAAAACCGGCTGGGAGTATGACAATAGGATTGTGGGCACGCCGCTTTTCATCAACCGGTACCGGGCGCAGGATTACCCTTACTTTCAGCAAAGAGGCATTAAACCTTTTGATTGGAACAGCAGCAATATCCCGGGCAATTCCAACATCATTTACAACCAAATTATCGGCGGGCATATTGGCATGTCGCTTCAATTCAGCAATCATTTATCGGGCAAAACTTTGCTTACTTATACCAATGGCCAATACCAAAACAGCGGGCCAAACTTAAACCAGTTTTACAGTTTGCAGGAAATGTATTACCGCGTTTCTAAAAGTTTAAAAGTTTCGGCCGGGTTTGCTTTGGATGCCGGTGATTTTACCCATAATGTTGGCGGTTTGGTTGGTGTGCATTGGCAGTTTAAAAAGGGTTGAAAGGTAGGTTATATGTAATTTAAAGTCGAAACTTGGGATATTTGTTAGCGGTTTTTGATGCTTCTTTTATCGGGTAAATTTTAGGTTTTACAGTGGGATTAAAAATCCTTAGCTCAAAAGTCCGGCTTACAAAATTCGGACTATCGGATATTTTTTCTCGAGCAGAAAACGTACTTTTGCAAAATTATTTTCTTGGAAAGAAAGCTTTATAATTCCTTTCAACGACAATAAAAAATGAATTGATACGATGAAAAAAATTGTTGATTACCGAAAACTCTTTGGCGTAAATAACGAAGCCGATTTACAGGAACTGAAAACCGTTTACAGGAACTTAATGAAAACTTGGCACCCCGACAAGTTTGCAGATAATAACGAAGAAAAGCTGGCGGCAGAAGAAAAAAGCAAAGGCATTATCGAAGCTTATCATTTTTTGGTAAGCATTGCCCCCGAAACCCTTAACCAAACGTTGGCAGAATACACGCTTACCACAAGTTCCGGGATTTTGGATTTCGGGTACAAATCCCAAGTACTTACCGTGAATTTTGCAGATGGCAATACTTATGAATATTTCGACGTGCCTAAAGCTGTTTACACCAAATTAATTAATGCCGATTCGGCCGGAAGGTTTGCCAGAAGGCATATTTTTAATGTTTATGTTTACCGAAGCACAAGCAGGCTGGTTGCAGCTTCTTAAAAGATATGGTTTTTTGGGAAGGGTCTTCTTAACTGAAACTTGTTTTATACTTGGATGAGTTAGAGTAGTATTCAGCAAAGCCAAAATTGTAAAATAGTTCATGTATGCTTCTTTTATCGGGTAAATTTTAGTTTTGTTATTTAACAGGATTAAAATCTAAAGTTCAAAAGACCGGATTTCAAAATTGGACTAGTTGGAAGTTTGTAATTTAAACATATAATAAGTTGTTTTTGAAAAAGAAGAAATGCATTTATACCAGTTCAATATCCATCGTTTTGATTAAGCCATCTTCAAAAATATAAACATGTTTTACCATTCCATCAAATATGGAATTACCTTGTAAGTCTTTTACTTTTTGATGAACTTCCACTTCCAAACTTCCGTTCTGTCTTTCATTAAAACCAATTGGTTCAACATTTGGATTTATCTCCTTCCATTGTCTTGTCCAGTATTGTTTTATTTCATCGTGTCCGCTGATATACCCACCTTCCCAGGCTTTAGACCATTGCACATTTGGTTGCATGGTTGAAAGTGCTTTGTCAATATTTCTATCGTTAAAAGCAGCATAAGCTTTTTTGATTAAATCTTTGAATTGAGTAGTCATAATTTCTTTTTAAATGCTGGATTGAAAATTAAAAGTCCAAAAGACGAAATTACAAATCCGGACAAGTAAATTATAAACCCGGACTAGTAAGATATACTATTTCGTTTTCTTTTTTGATTTTGTTTGTAACAATTTCCCGAATATAGTAATATGGGTTTGTGTGTCGTTAATTGCTTCAATAAGTGGTTGAATGGCATTTTCAGAGAAGACAACTTTGTGTGTTCTATCTAGTATTTCGACCCAAATAAATTGATTATATGCTGTATTGATTTTTGTTTCGTCAGGATTTTCAATCGGTAAATTTTCATCATTAATCCAATTTAAGTGTTTAAAAAAAAATTTTAATTGATTTGATGTGAAATTATAATTGCAATTAGATTTTATTTTTTCTAGCAGACTTGAAAAATAAATAAAATCTCGAGGTGTTTTGCTTTTCAATTCCCCAACTATTTTATAGATTGGCTTGCCTTCATCATTTGATATTTTCCCAATATCTCCTGCCGATATTGCATTTAGTATAATGTTAAAAACTCCATTTTCTGTTTGGTCTATATCTATTTCGCTACTTGATAATAAGTTCTCTTTTGAATTGTAACCATATATAGTATTATTTTTAGGATTTAGTATTAAAACTTCTCTCGGATTTATATCAAAAATTTCTGGAAGTAATTTTGACCAAATTTCCATAAACTCTTTGTTTTTTTCATTTGCTTTTGCTTGAATGAAACGATTAAAATCTTGCGTAGTTGAATTTGCAGTTTCATTTTTACCAGAAACTCGGTAAATAATTTCGCCCTTTTTTATATTGTAATCAGGGAAATCATTTATAGGAATTATTATTTGGTTTTGTTTTTCAATTAATATGTAAAAAAACTTTCTAGTTCCAGATTGAAAGTGTTGTAAGTCAAGATCAACTCCAACTTTTGCTATTTTATTAAATTTTTGAGAGATTTGATTTAGATCTATTTTATTTAACAACTCAAAATTTTTAGTATCTAAGCCAGTATCTTCAAGTTCTCCTGTAGATTTTTCTTCTTTTATTCCAATTAAAAGAATTCCACCATTTGAATTTGAAAAAGATAAAATATCCTTAGTGAAATTTCGCATAAAGATTTCTACAGGATCAGTTTGACTATAGAAATTTAGTTCAAGCTTGTAATCATATAAATTATTTTCTTTTGGAAACTTTCCGTGATTCTTAAGATTGTCTATAGTTATTGAAACCTGTTCTTTTAATAATTTTAAATTCATAGTTTTTGACAATTTATATTAGGTTTCATTTCGTAATATCCAATTTAACTCGTTCTATTGACGCACTTTTCGATTTGGAATTTAAAAAATCCAATTCTATTTAATGCGAGTTTTACCAAAGTGCATCTACCTTAATTATCCCGCTTCACCGCCACCCTTTTCATACTCCGATAAGCCAGCCCCGTACTCACCAAAACCAAAACTGCGCCCAGGAAAAACGGCGCGCCGGGAAACAGGAACGGCGAATTTGCACTGGTAAAAAAAGCAAACAGGCTGGTCATCAGTACCGGCGCAAAAATGGTGGTGGCGCTCATTAAACTGGTTAAGGCACCTTGCAATTCGCCTTGCTCGTTGGGCGGCACAAAGCCCGACATGATGCTTTGCAAAGCCGGGCCGGCAATTCCGCCTAAAGAATACGGGACGATAAAGGCAAACATTTGCCAGGAGTTGGCCGCAAAAGCAAACAGGAACAAACCCGCGCTGTAGAACAAAAAGCCGGTGTATAAACTTTTTTCGGAACCGAGTTTTGGAATGGCCCAGCGGATGACCACGGTTTGTACCAGTGCGGTCATCAACCCAACAAAACCCAGCGAGTAACCCACCATGGCTTCGTTCCAGCTCAGTTTTTCCATGCCGTAATAGCTCCAGGTGCTTTGCATACCATTGTTTGCGGTGTAAAGCAGGATGAGGGAGATAACCAAGCCGCTGATGGCCGGATACTTTTTCAATTGCAACAACGCGCCAACCGGGTTTGCCCGTTTGATGTTAAAAGGGCGGCGGTTTTCTTTGGAAAGTGATTCGGGCAGCACAAAAAAACCGTACAAAGCATTGAGCAAACTTAAACCGGCTGCGGCCATAAACGGAACGCGCGAACCATACTGGCCCAACAGGCCGCCCAAAACCGGCCCGATGATAAAACCCAGGCCAAAAGCAGCACCAATCATCCCGAAATTTTGGGCGCGGTTTTCCGGCGTACTGATATCGGCAATGTAAGCCGAAGCGGTGGTAAAACTGGCACCGGTGATGCCGGCAATAGTTCTTCCCACAAACAACCAGCCGATGCTGGGCGCAAAAGCCAAAAAAATGTAATCCACGCCAAAACCCAACAGCGAAAAAAGGAGGACCGGCCTTCTGCCAAAACGGTCGCTTAAATTGCCCAGCACAGGCGCAAACAAAAACTGCATGATGGCATAAGCAAACGTAAGCCAGCCGCCGATGGCCGAAGCTTGGCTTAAATTGCCATGAATGAGTTCGCTGATCAATTTTGGCATCACTGGGATAATAATGCCGAAACCGGTAACATCAATGAGCAGGGTTACAAAAATAAAACCGAGTGCTGCCTTGCGCGAAGAAGCCATAAAGTTTGGAATAATAGTTTAGGATTAAGGCTGACCGTTTGCGTTTAGCCAATTGCCAAAAACCGATCATTTCGCTAAGATAAACACTGCTTTGGAAAATGAAAGCTACGGCAGCAAACGAAACATAAAATCTTTGGGCAACCGTGCCTTATACTGATTTCATGCCGATAAAAGAAGCATCCCTATTTCCAGGTATTCTTTAAAAACCGTATCCAATTCCCATGCAAAATATTTTCAATATCGGTAGCCGAATAACCGCGCAAAGCCAGTAAATAATCCAACTTTTGCAGATCGGCAATGGTTTCCAAATCGTAGGGGCATTGCTCGCGGCCAAAAGCGCCATCCAAATCAGAACCAATGCCTACGTGCAAACAGTTACCGGCCAATTGGCAAATATGGTCAATGTGATCAATTACAACATTCAAATTACAATGCATACTTTTCGGGTCGGATTTGCCGCGTTCCCAGTTTGGCACCATCATCCATGCATCCATTGCGGCACCAATTACGGCACCGCGTTCTATCAATACCTTAATCTGTTCGTCGCTGTATTGCCGGTTATGGTTTACCAGTGCGCGGCAGTTGTTGTGGCTGGCCCAAACCGCGCCGTTAAAATGGTCTAAAGCTTCCCAAAAACTGTCATCGCATAAATGCGTGGCATCTAAAATGATGTTCAGTTTTTCCATGTGGCGCAGCAATTCGTAGCCTTTTGGTCCCATAAAACCAGTTGCATCCGTGCCTTGTGCGTATCGGCCCGGGCCATAATGGGCAGGGCCAACAGCGCGCAAGCCATCTTCATAAGCTTTGTCTAAGTGTTGCATAGAAAGGATAGAATCTGCGCCTTCCAAACTTAAAATATAACCGATGGGTTTGTTTGCCGCAGGTGTTTCATCAGCCCATAAAGTATGATGGTTTTCCAAGGATTTTAAGTTATTTACCTGCACCATTTCGCCTTTAAATTCCATCGCCTTGTACCAGGCCAACTGGCCTTGCGTTTGCGCCCAGGCCTGCTCCGGCGAATGCCAGCCGGGAAGCGGATTGCCAGGCGCAACATAACGGGCAATTTGCGTGGCCACCACCAAACCAACGTTTCCGCGCCGCAGTTCGGGCAAGGAGACTACGGCGTTTCCACGGTCTGGCTTATCGGTCAGGCCTTTTTCGCGTGCATTGATTTCGGCAATCGGACGGGTCAAATCGCGGTTCCATTCCAGTGCGTTCATACTTAGGTCGAGGTGGGCATCAACAATAAACATACTGTTTTTACAAGGTAATTTTGCGGTCTCGGGCAATGGTTTCCCAGCTTCCCGTTATTTGATGGTTTTCTATTAAAGTAGCAAACTGGTGCAAGGCAACGGTCGGGCAAATGTGCCAAGGCAAGCCGTACAGCACATCGCCAATTTGGTAAGCGTGGTTTTCTCCGGCATCGGCCACCAAATGTTCTTCGCTGTGGCTGATCAGTTTCAAGTTAGGCGCATTCAAAAACTGGATCCGTTTATCGAGGCTGCTTTCGGAAGCAACAGATTTATGGCCGAGATCAATACAAATCTTCGTTTCATCCGGCAAAGAAACAACACGCGAAACTACCAAAGCCGCCGGCAAAAAAGCCTGTTCGGCAAAATGCTGCCGGTAGCCTTCGTCCCAATAAATAAATGTGCCGGGGCTGCATTCTACGTTTTTTTCCAAAGCATAAAACGGAAAAGTTGGCGTGCCTCCGGCAATGATCGTTGGTTGATCAAATCCTTTTTCAACCAAATCTTCTGATACTGTTTTTACCTGCATAAAAACAGTATGCCATTCTTTTCTGCGGGTTTCCAGATCCGGTTCATGGATGTGGCCGTCGTAAGCATGCAAACCTTGCGGAACTAATGCTTCTTTTATCGCACAAAATTTATATAAATGAATAGCTTTTGTCGGGTTGATGCCGGTCCGGTTCATGCCAATGTTCAAATCAATATAAACCGGAACTTTGAGGTTTTGGCCGAAAGCGGCATCGTTTAAAATTTGTGCCGAAAGTTGGTTATCCACCAGGCATGAAAAAAGCGTTTCCGGGAAAGTTTTGACCAGTTTTAAAAAACGGCCAACCGAAGCGCCAACAATTGGGTAAGCCAACAACACATCGGGTGCCTTTGCCATCGCCAGCATTTCGGCTTCGGCAACGGTAGCGCATTTGAATTTGGAGATGCCGCTTTCTAGCATCAGCAAAACAGGTTCGATCGCTTTGCAGGTTTTTATATGCGGACGAAGGCGGGAAACATCACTAACCAAACTGATCAATAAATCAATATTATGTTTTACACGGTCCGGATAAATTGCCAACGCCGGTGTGTTTAAGGTTTCGGTATTTTCTATCCAATACCAGGGTTTGATTTGCATGCTTTTTTTATCGGGTAAAAATTGGCGGTGCTTTTAATGGTTATCAAGCAATTTCCAACCCTTCGATCCGCTCAAAATGCTTTTTATTTAAAGTGGAAATGGGCAAATTGTTTACGAGGCATGTTGCGGCAATAAAAATATCACGAAACTCAATCAACTTATTTTTTGCTTTAAGCTGATGGAAAACTATCGCTGCTTTAAGCGAAACCTCATAAGTAAACGGAAGGACAACTAAATTGCGTGTAATTAATTCTATGTTATCTTCTTTGTATATGGTGCTCGCACCAATATAAAGTTCATAAACCGAAACAGCAGAGATGAAAATTTCCTGTTTGCTTTTCAAGTTATGAAACGTTGTGGCCGATTTGTTTCTGCTCCTGATATATTCAATAACAATAGTTGTATCAATTACCATTCCTGTGGTTTAAAACTGTTAAAGTGTTTAGTCGTTTCCTCAAAGGCTTTCAGTTCTTCGTCGCTCCAAACAGGAATTTCAGCAATCTCTTTTAAATGAGCTTCCATATCCATTTTTTCCTGCTCAATAGTTACGCCCAATTCTTTTAATAACTGCTTTACCAATTGGCTTTTTTCTTCCGGTACGTTGATGATTAGCTTTTCCATATCTCAAATTTACAAAATTTATCACCAGGATAGATGCTTCTTTTATCGGCTAAAAATTGGTGTTACCATAACTCCATCAACGCTTCGATTTCCACCGGGATATTATCCGGCAAAGAACCAAAACCAACCGCGCTGCGTGTGCCAATGCCGTTTTCTTCGCCCCAAACTTGTGCAAAAAGTTCGCTGCAGCCGTTAATGATGAAAGGATGTTTTTCAAAATCAGGCGTACAATTGACCATGCCCAAAACTTTGATCACGCGTTTCACTTTATCCAAACTTCCCAGATTGGTTTTGATGGTTGATAGGATCGTCAGGCCAACTTGTCGCGCGGCCAGTTTGCCATCTTCTTGAGAAATAGCATCGCCGATACGGCCGATGATCAAACTTTTATCGTTTTGAACCGGGCCGTGGCCAGAGATGTACAAGTATTTTCCGTCGATCAAATAAGGTTTGTACACGCCCAACGGCTTTGGCGCAGGCGGAAGGGCTAAACCTAATTGTTCGAAACGCTGGTCTGCAGTTAAATTTTCCATACTGTTTTTATCGTTATAAAATTGAATTGAGGATTAATACGCCGGCCAAACCCACAAAAGCCACAATGGATTCCATAATTGACCAGGACAAAAACGTGTTTTTTACGCTGAGGTTGAAGTACTCTTT
>CAXTKQ010000079.1:0-1989 GCA_964244955.1 uncultured Sphingobacteriaceae bacterium
GTTTGGTGCTTTGATTGCCGTGATCTCCAGCAGCAACCATCTCGAAGAAAATCAACCCAAAACCATCCACAACTGGCTTTTTGCCATAGCTTCCGGCTTGCTGCTCACTACTTTTTTTACGCTTTTTTCCGAATTTTTGGGGAAGCATCGGATGCACAAAGCTCTGTTTTACCAAATCGGCTGCGTGCTTTTTCCGCTTTATTTGATTGCTGTTGTGCGTGCTTCCAAAATGAAATGGGCCGCCACCGCAACTGCCGCTGTTTACACGCTGCAATTGCTGTTGATGCTATGGGTTTTGCCCTTGTTTCCGGCCTCGCCGCGGCTTGGCCCGGTTTTAAACCATATTGACCATTACCAGGCTTTTGATTTTCCGTTGCTGATTATCTTCCCGGCAATAATGATAGATTGGCTGTTCCTTCAACTTCACGCTAAAAAAAGATGGGTAAAAACAGTATCGGCAGCTTTGGCTTTTCTGGCGGTTTTCTTTGTGGTGCAATGGTTTTTCGGCACGTTTCTGCAAACTTCGGTTTTGGCGCGAAGCTGGTTTTTCGGCGGCTCTTCCTGGTATTTCGGCAGCGACCCAAACTATCCATACCGCTATTCCTTTCGGCCCGAAAATGTAGATACGGGTTTTAGCTTGATAAAAGGATTGGCAATTGCGGCCGTAATTGCCCTTATTTCCGGCACAATTGGTTATAAATGGGGAAGTTGGATGAGAAAAGTACAAAGATGAAATTAATCAAACCATTTTTATTTTTTGTGTTGATGCTGATCGGCACAAAAACTTTCGCGCATATTGGCAGCCCGGGCGTGGTTTACGAAGGGAAAGCCGGGCCATATACCATCCTGGTAAATATCAACCCGCCAGACGTGATCCCCGGAACGGCCAACGTTTCGGTTTATATTGAAAATAATGCGGTAAAAACAGTATCGGTGCAACCGGTTTACTGGTATGCCGGCGATAAAGGTTCGCCCAAAGCAGACGAAGGTTTGCCGGTAAAAGGGACGCCGGGCCAATACCAGGCTTCGGTTTGGCTGATGCAAAGCGGAACCGCCAGCATGAAAATTACGGTGGAAGGCGCTTTGGGAAAAGGAACTGTACTAATCCCGGTGATGGCCGTTTCAACCGCACAACGCGCCATGCCGAAATCTTTAGGCTGGATTTTGGCCGGATTGGGCTTGCTGCTGGTGGTTTTGATGGCGACTATTATCGGCGCCAGCGTAAGCGACGGTTTGCTCAAGCCCGGAACCAATAATTTAACCAATATCCGCAGAAAAAAACTGACCGGCGCAACAGTTGCTTTTTTAGTTTTAGCACTGATGCTTTACGGCGGTTCTTCCTGGTGGAACAGTTGGAGCAGCAATTACACCAAATATATGTACCGGCCGCCGCTGGCCAAATCGAGCATTTTAAACTACGACCAGCAGCAGGTTTTACATTTTCAGGTTGATTCCAACTCGCTCAAAGCTGCCAAAAAGTCTATGAGTTTTATCGTGCCCGATCATGGCAAACTGATGCACTTGTTTATGGTCCGCGAAAACTCGCTGGATGTTTTTGCGCATCTGCATCCCTTTAGAAAAGACAGCCTAAACTATTTTACCCTGCTGCCCGATTTGCCCGAAGGCCGGTATTTGGTTTTTGCAGATGTGGTACGTTGGAACGGCTTTAACGAAACCATTGCCGATACGATTGATGTGCCGAAAAAAACACTGGTAAAAACAGTATCGGCAAAACTGTATTCGGCTTTTTTTCACGATCTGGATGATACTTATGTCATCTCCAACAGCATCAACAAAAACGTTGATAATTTCCCCGGAAAAACAACGCTGGTTTGCGGCATCCCCGGCGAAACAATGAAACTGGCGGATGGTTCTTCTGCCGTTTGGGAACATGCTGCCAACACGCCTTTTGAAGCCGGTAAAGTTTATCCGCTGACTTTTGCCATCCATGACCCAACCGGTGCAGCCGTAAAACTGGAACCTTATATG
>CAXTKQ010000079.1:1999-2835 GCA_964244955.1 uncultured Sphingobacteriaceae bacterium
TTATATGGGCATGATGGGCCACGCCGTTGTTTTAAAATACGATGGCTCGGTTTATATGCACCTGCATCCGGTTGGTACTTTTTCCATGGCTTCGCAGGAAATTTTGCAAAACCGGATGAAAGGCGACGAAAAAATCCCGGCCACGCCGGATGCAAACCGTTTTCGGGACAGTATTGACCGGGAAATCACCAAAATCAGGAAAATGAACGAAACGGAACGCAACCAATATCTAATGGCTTCGATGCCTAAGATGGATATGCCAAACGATAAGCACAACAAAATGGATGCAATGGTTACGTTTCCTTACGCTTTTCCATCGGTAGGAAAATACCGGATTTGGGTGCAAATGAAACGCAACGGCCAGATTTTGAACAGTGCGTTTGATGCAACCGTAAAATAATTGCCTGATTTTAGGGCGATAAAAGAAGCATTAGAAGAAGTTAGTAAATCCTGAGTGGCTGCATTTAGGATGACGCGGCGAACCAATAATACTTTTCTACCAAAACCTTCGGCGCACAAAACCCGGTTTCTATCGTTACAACAAAATGGAATTCTTCTCGCCAAAAGGCTCAATCGTCCGCAAAATCTGGAGCAATGCCGATACCATTTTGTTTGTTTTTGCCGGCGCATCGGCAGAATTTGCGTTGAACAAAGCGGTAGATTGGCTGTATTTTACCGGAAGATTGCCCGCCGATCCGCTGGGCAGGTTGTTTTCCACCGTAACTTATGCGCAGATGATCGTTTTTTCGGAACTGGACAAAGCCAATAAAGCGATTGACAAGATCACGGCGATACATGCAGAAGTGGAGGCAAACCGGCACGCGCAAATCCCGGAC
>CAXTKQ010000079.1:2845-17282 GCA_964244955.1 uncultured Sphingobacteriaceae bacterium
GCTGTTTTTACTGGTAGATTATTCGGTCCGCTCGTTTGAGTTGTTGTACCGAAAGCTTTCCTCCGCAGAAAAAGAAGACATCTACAACACTTTTTACCGCATGGGTTTGCGCATGAATTTGAAAGAACTGCCCAAAAATTACCAGGATTGGGTTTCCGTGCGCGAAGCACACCTGCTGCAGGATTTGGAGAAAAGCCGCTTCACCCTTGATTTGTACAAACAATACAAAAAGCATTTGGGTCTTGCACGTTTTATCCTGCTAAAAGAAGTACAGGCGCAACTGGTGCCAAAACAAGTTAGGAAATTGTTAGGGTTGAGAAAAGTTTCTTTGCTGATGCTGATCGTGCCGATGTACAAATTTAGCCGCAAATTGCAGTTTGATAAATTGGTAAAAGCGGTGATTTTGCCAACAGCTTACAAACCGCAAATTAAAGCACTGGATATGCCGGCAAATAGGTAAAGCTGTTTTTAAATTAGCCATATTTGGGGAAGCAAACAGTCAGATCCTGTTTTTAAATTTTAATACTATTGAGTTATGGCCATTATAGAACCTGTAAAACAAGAGCCGCAAAACCCGGAAATTGTAAAAAAGAATTCGGCTGCTTTGCGTTTTTGGCATTGGTCAAATGCAATTATTATTTCCGGGTTGCTGATTACGGTTTTGATCAATTCAACCTTTTTGGACGACCGCAGCAACCAGTCTTTTTTGCAAACAGAACTGCAAAAAGGCGGGACAATTTTAAACGAACAACAGGCAAGATCACTGGCGCACGCGCAAAGCGATGAAGTTTGGGGGATACATATTTATTTCGGTTATTTTTTGGCAGCGATGTTTGTGTTCCGGCTGGCAATGGAATTTTTTCAACCTAAAGACCAACGCTTTTTTGTGCGGCTAAAAGAAGTATACCGGCAGTATTTTGTGCTTAAACAAAACACCTATTTAGCAAAACACGATTTAGCCGTAAAAATAATCTACCTGGTTTTTTATGGCTTACTGGCAATCATGGTCATCACCGGGCTTTCGCTTGCTTTTGAAGACGAACTGGCACTACCGCGCACATTGCACCACAACATCAAAGAAATTCACGGCTTTACGATGTACCTGATTTTGGCCTTTATCGCCGCGCATTTAATCGGCGTTTACCTGGCCGAACGGAGCAGAAGCCCGGGCATTGTTTCGGATATGATCAACGGCGGAAAGCCGGGCCAGGGCTAAATGCTTCTTTTATGACAATAATTTTTAGGTGCTAAAAGAAGCATTGGCCCAAACAAACTTTGTAAGTTCCCGGCTTCGTGCCAAATCTTTAACTTTGCAGCTTCAATATCAAAACCACAAGGAATGCTAAAAGGATTTTTCAATATACCCGAACCAGTAAACGAAACAGTTTTAAATTACGGCCCGCATAGTGTAGAAAGGGCGATGCTGAAAAATGCACTCGAAGAAGCGCGTGCACAGGAAGTTGATTTACCAATGTATATTGGCGCAGAGGAAGTAAGAACGTCAACCAAATTTGCAATCCGTCCGCCGCACGATCATAAACATATTTTAGGTTATTTTTCGGAAGGAGATGCCAGCCATGTGCATGAAGCAATTGCTGCGGCATTAGGCGCAAAAGAAGCTTGGGAAAACCTGGCCTGGGAACAACGTGCCGCCATATTTTTAAAAGCTGCCGATTTGATTGCCGGCCCTTACCGTTATAAAATTAACGCCGCCACCATGCTAGGGCAATCCAAAAATGCTTACCAGGCCGAAATTGATGCTGCCTGCGAACTGATTGATTTTCTCCGTTTCAACGTTTCTTACCTGGCTGAAATTTATGCGCAGCAACCTGTTTCGGGCAAAGGCGTTTGGAACCGGGTAGAACAACGCCCGCTGGAAGGTTTCATATTCGCGTTAACGCCGTTTAATTTTACCGCCATTGCCGGAAACCTTCCTGCATCTGCTGCGATGATGGGCAACGTGGTGGTTTGGAAACCGGCTTACCCACAGGCTTATGCCGCCAATGTAATCATGCAGGTTTTTAAAGAAGCCGGTTTGCCTGATGGTGTCATCAATTTGATTTATGTAGACGGGCCGGTAGCCGGAGAAGTAATTTTTAACCATCCTGATTTTGCCGGCATCCATTTTACCGGTTCTACCAAAGTTTTCCAAACCATTTGGCAAACCATCGGCAACAATATCCATAAATATAAATCGTACCCGCGCATTGTAGGCGAAACCGGCGGAAAAGATTTTATTTTGGCCCACAAAAGCGCCAATCCTGATATCGTTGCTACGGCCATCGTTCGCGGCGCTTTTGAGTATCAGGGACAAAAATGTTCGGCTGCTTCGCGTGCCTATCTGCCAAAATCTTTGTGGCCAGCCATCCGGGAAAAAGTTTTGGTTGATTTGACAACCATCAAAATGGGACCGGTAGAAGATCTTGAAAACTTTGTAAACGCGGTAATTACCGAACAATCTTTTGATAAACTGGCAAAATATATTAATGCGGCAAAAGAAGCACCGGGCGTAGAAATTATCGCTGGCGGAAACTACGACAAAACGAACGGTTATTTTATCGAACCAACCATTATCAAAACCAACGACCCAAAATATGTAACCATGTGCGAAGAATTGTTCGGTCCGGTTTTAACAGTTTTTGTGTATGAAGATGAGGAATATGAGGCAATTATGCAGGTGATTGATACCACTTCTCCTTATGCTTTAACCGGTGCAATCATTTCCACTGATCGGTATGCCATCGAAAAAGCAACTCACCAGTTGCGCAACGCCGCCGGAAATTTTTACATTAACGATAAACCAACCGGGGCCGTCGTTGGTCAGCAGCCTTTTGGGGGTGCCAGAGGTTCCGGTACGAATGATAAAGCCGGATCAATGATCAATTTATTGCGCTGGGTTTCGCCAAGAACGATCAAAGAAACTTTTGTCCCGCCTGTAGATTTTCGTTATCCGTTTTTGGATCGGGAGTTGTAGGGTTTGAAAAAGCCTGGCTTTAGGGCCGGGCTTTTTTGTTTTGGTTAGTTTGAATTGAAGGTGGCTGTTTTTATTAATTTATATGTTATACTTGGCTTATATGTTAAACTAATAATTAGATTTTATATTTGAACGAAGCAATCGAGTTTGATGGAACAGGAAGCATTTTACAAAGATCAATACGATAAGGCACTCGACCGAAAGAATGAAATTAACACTTCCCTATCCACGCCGATTGGTATTTTAACGGCCTTAATAGCAGGGCTTTATTTTGCTACCACCAATTTTGATTTTACCGATAGCAATTACCTTTCTATTGCATTTGTCATTATTGGTTTGTTATCAGTATTCCTGTTGAGTCGTTCAATATATCATTTGATAAGGGCTTTTTCTGATTTTCATGACGGATATGATTATGCTTACCTTAATGATGCAGATATTTTAGATAATTATTATAAAGGATTGGTTGCTTTTTATTGTTCACAGCCAAATGCTACTCTAACCGATAGTACAAGCAAAGCAAAGAAAGAATTTGATTACTATTTATTGAATGAGCTAATCAAAAGTGCGGGCATCAATCAGAAAAATAACAAGTCAAAGGCTTTTCAACGTTTTCAATGTCACCAATATATGATTTATGCCTTAATTGCATTAAGTTTGTTAATCATTCCGTTTGGCATTGATTTTGAAATTGGCAAAGGGAAAGATAAAGTTCAAAAGGTAAAAATAGATTCTGTTATACCTATTGACTTAAATTTAAAATATAAAGACACGACAAAGCGTTTAAATATAAAACCAATAACCGATGGCAAACGAAACCGTAAAAAAACCAGCACCACCGCCAACGCAAATGATAAGAGAAGGGGTTAATCCAAATATTGCAAAACCTGCTGCTACTGGTAAGAAGAATTAATAAGGTTTTGCATAGCATGATTGTTAATTCCACTGGTTACACTTGTAATCCGGTTGCCGGGTCTCAAATAAGTTTTATCCAGAACAATCAAAAATTTTTACACAAAAAAAATTACAGGCATTTTTTAAATAGAGAATTGTAAGACTTGAAAGTCTGGATTTGAAGTAGGGTTTTTTGTTAAATGTTAGTTTGATCGAAAGCTTGTATAAAAAAGATTCGTTTAGTAAGCGGGATCATAAATTCAAAGTTTTACAATTTTACCTCTAACTGTTAAATTGCCGGAGGTGATATTCAATATGCTTGTAATAACATATCCAATTTGTTCTTTTGTCATCTTTCCAAAAAAAGGTGTACAAAGTCAAGGTTTGAAAAATGTTCGTATTCATTAATTCTGGTAATCCATTCTGTTTTTTTGGTTGAAACAAAATCTTTTTATTGGAGAGAAAACCAATCCGCCGATGCTTCTTTTACCCTATTAAAATTGGTGTCGGCCCGAACAAATCAATACCAATTTTTAGGTGATAAAAAAAGCACGGTGTAAAGCCAATTGGTAAAAACAAAAGAAGCATCAACCATCATTTTAAGCGCTTTGCTTGTCGGTTTCATCTTGAACGAAAAAAACCGATCCGGCAGAAAGAAAAAGGAAAACGCCGGCCATTACCAAAGCATAAACAGGCTGGTTGTTAAATACATGCTTTACAATTAATCCGCCAACAACCCCGTTTAAAATTTGCGGAATGGTAATGGTAAAGTTAAATATCCCCATATAAACGCCAACTTTGGTAGCCGGGATAGAGCTGGACAAAATGGCATAAGGAATGGCCAGCACGCTTCCCCAAGCCAAACCAATGCCAACCATCGGTAAAATAAGCAGGTATTGGTTGTGGATGAAAAGTAGCGAAATTAAACCCAAGCCACCCATGACGAGTGCAAAAGCGTGCATTTTTTTCCGGCTCACTTTAGTCAGGATTTTGGGCAGGAGCAGAGCGTACACGGCCGAAACGGCATTGTAAACACCAAACAAAATGCCAACCCAGTTTGCTGCATTGTTATAATCGGCAGAGGAAGTATCGCCTGCTTTGATATGAAAAACATGGGCTGCAATTGCCGGTGTGGTAAAAACCCACATCGAAAAAAGCGCGTACCACGAAAAAAATTGTACCACGGCCAATTGCTTCATGGTTTTTGGCATATGTACCAGGTTGTAAAAAACTTCGGCCACGCCGCTTTTCTTTTCTTCGCCTTTTTCTTTTTCAATTTCATCGGCATGGAAACTGTCGTATTCTTCCGGCGGAAATTCTCTTGTCCTGAATACGGTCCATAACACGCTGGCTATCAACACAACTGCACCTGCATAAAAAGAGTAGATCAGGTTGTGCGGCGCGATTCCCTGTTTCGCGGTTTTTGCAATGCCAAACCAATTTGCCAGCACATAAGGCAGCAACGAACCAATAATAGCGCCCACGCCAATAAGCGAAGTTTGGATGGAAAAGCCTTCGTTGTGTTGTTCTTCGGGCAAATCATCGGCAACCAAAGCCCTAAAAGGCTCCATCGAAACATTAAAAGAAGCGTCCATAATCATCAACGTGCTGGCACCGATCATTACCGGCGGCAGTATGGCCGCCAACACAGAGGCATTGGGCATAAAAGCCAATGCTAAAGCAGCAAGGATAGCCCCGGTTAAAAAATAAGGTTTGCGGCGACCTAATTTTGTCCAAGTTTTATCACTGTAATGGCCGATAATAGGTTGTATAATCATACCAGTAAGCGGTGCTGCCAGCCAAAACCAGGTTAAATGTTCTACATCAGCGCCAAAAGTTTGCAAAATCCGGCTGGCATTTCCCGTTTGCAAAGCAAAGCCCATTTGGATGCCCAGAAACCCGAAACTTAGGTTAAACATCTGCCAAAAATTCATTCTTGGTTTTTGGGCAGCTTTTTTTGGGGCAGATGATCCTGTCATACGCGTGTTTAGTAGGGTTTAATAAACTAAAAAAGTATTTTGTTTGCCTGTTAGTTTATTTAATGTTGATGAAAGTTTAACCAAGCCTGTAGCCTCAACTTGATGAACCTGCGGTTTTCCATCACACGATAACAAAACGCCGATGCTTCTTTTACCGGCATAAAATCAGTGTCGGTTTTAATTGATTTGGCTTAAACTGTTGTTGCTTGTTTCGGTCAACTATCGGTCATATTGCCGCGATATTAAACGATACCGTCATTCCTTTAAAAAAACCCTATTTTATTACTGTTAAATATAATATGTTTGTGAAAACATTAAATGTTACAACACATGAAAATCTTAAATCTTATTTCAAGCCCGCGTGGCGGCGCTTCTTTCAGCATCAAATTAGCTGATGCCGTTATTGAAAAATTGCAGTCTGCCAACCCCGGCAGTACGGTAAAAGTACATGATTTGGTAAAAACACCTTTCCCGCATTTGGAAGAAGTGCATTTAAACTCATTTTTTACGCCGAAGGAAAACCACACGCCTGAGATGACGGAAGCCATCAAACATTCTGACGAAGCCATTGCAGAGGTAACAGATGCTGATGTGATTGTAATAGGCGTGCCGATGTATAATTTCAGCATCCACTCTACTTTAAAAGCCTGGATTGACCATCTTGCACGTGCCGGAAAAACTTTTCAATACACCGCAAACGGGCCTGAAGGACTGGTAAAAAACAAAAAAGTTTACCTGGCTATCGCTACTGGCGGCGTATATTCAGACGGCCCTATGAAAGCGTATGATTTTACAGAACCGTATTTAAGGACGGTTTTAGGCTTTTTAGGAATGACAGATGTTACGGCATTTAGGGTAGAAGGCGTAAGCGTGCCCGATTTGAAAGATCAAGCACTTGAAAAAGCGATAGCAAGCATACAGCTTTAAAAATAAACCTGGAACGAAACGTATTTTTGTTAACTTCTTTTTTTTAAAAAATAAACTGTAAAAAACGCCCGGCAAACTGCTGGGCGTTATTTCATTTTAAGCAAACTTGAAAACTTCTTCCAAGTTGTTGCTGTTTCCCCTGATTATTTGCCCTGCTTTTTAATTTGTTTGATTTTTGTCTCTAAAATTGGCAAGTTTTTTTTGTATTCGTTTAAGTCCCAGGTTAAATTAAAGGAATTTTTTAAGTAAGAAGCTATCGATTCCAGCCCAACTTGTGTTCTCCTTATATCAAGATTATCAACATCTTCTACAGGATATAGATAATATGTTTTTGATTTATTATCAATTCCTACCTGGCTTCCATAAATTTGTTTTCTACCTTGTTTCATCGCTACCCGATCTTCCAAATAAGCTAAATCTTTAGGTAATGCTTTATTTTCTTTAACCGCTTGCCTCATTTGAGGTAGAAATTCGTTTTGTGCAGCAATATTTGCATGTTGTATTACTAAGAAAATTGTCTGGTTACCTTTATACCCAACTTGTTCTGGTGATGGCCATCCATAAGTTTTCAATATAGTTTTGACTACTAACAAAGTAGTGGAATCAGAAAAGTTGATTTTTTTCCATAACTCTTTTTCCTCATCAGAATTTAAGCCTTTTACTTTTCTTATTTTGTCTAACTCTAATCTTAAACTTTGATCGCTATTTTTTATTGAGTCTAGTTTCTTTGCTAAATCCAAGTTTATTCC
Source organism: uncultured Sphingobacteriaceae bacterium (assembly GCA_964244955.1). GTDB lineage: Bacteria > Bacteroidota > Bacteroidia > Sphingobacteriales > Sphingobacteriaceae > Mucilaginibacter_A. The sequence continues at coordinate 10,369 of CAXTKQ010000079.1, forward strand.
GGATTCAAACTTTGCTTTTCTTTCTAATGCTTTTTCAACTGATTTGTTCCATCGTTTATCTGTATGAATATTAGAAAAATCTTTATCCTCTGTTAACAATTTATAAAAATCAGATGGATCGTTCCAACCTTTGATAATTCCTTTGTTTGTTAAAATATAATTCAATTGTTGAAATGCAAGTTTAGGATTATTTGCTAATGACCAGGAACAAGCTGCGTTATATCGATCTGTTTGAGTTGCCAAATCCCCGTTTTTTTTAAATGCTTTATTGTAAAAAGTTCCAGCTTTTAAATAATCCTTTTTCTGGTAATTATACTCACCACTATCAATTAGTGAAAGATAGCTATTTTGTGAAAACACCAAATTTGGGATTTGAAATGTGGTAAGAAAAATTATTAAAGTTGGAATTGAAAAATAGCGTTTCATTTTTTATAGAGTTGTCTTAAATATTTTTAAATAAAAATAAATAAATTTCTCAACACAAGTGCTTCTTTTATCAGCAGAAATCAATGCTGGCAGCATTAAAAAAATAAAGCTTTTTGGTTTTAAGCAAACTTAAAAACTTCCTCCAAATTATCATTATTTCTGCAGCTTACTTGCAATTATTGTACTTTTTGTACCGGTACAATATCCAAACACAGAATTTATAGGCATAAAAGAAGCACTATAAATTTTTTCGATAGAAATTTAAACAGGCTCTTAAAATTTACACCAATTTATCAGGCGTGATAGGTAAATCCCTCACCCGTTTGCCGGTTGCATTAAATACAGCGTTGGCAACTGCTGCTGCAACACCTACAATAGATACTTCCCCAATTCCTTTTGAACCCATTGGGTTGGTAATCGGGTCTTTTTTATCAATAAAAATTGCTTCGATTTGCGGTACATCGGCATTGGTAGCAACATGGTAATCTCCAAGGTTACTGTTTACGTATTTGCCAAAACGATGGTCAAGGACGCCTTCTTCCATCAACGCCATGCCAATCCCCCAAACCACTCCTCCGATAATCTGGCTGCGTGCGGTAATCGGATTTAAGATTTTCCCGCCATCAACCGCTGAAACTACCCGTTTTACTTTGACCATACCTGTTTGAGGATGCACCCGCACTTCAACAAAATGTGTACAAAAGGCGTGGGAAGAATATTTACCCGAACCGGAAGAACGGCCGGATTCGTGGGTAACTTCAAGATAAGGCAGGTTATGATCTTTTAATATTTTTGCATAATCGAGTGATGAACCGCTTTCATTCCCGGCCATTTGGGTAAATTGTTCTTTTAAAATTGTACAAGTATCATAAACTGCCGAACCAACGGATGAAGTTGTCATAGAACCGTATTCGCCCGGCGCGGCAGGCAAAGCAGAACTGCCCAATTCAAACTTAATGCGCTCAACCGGAATATTAATTACAGAAGAAGCAATTTGAACCATTACAGTTGCTGTGCCTGGTCCCATATCACTGGTTGCACTTTGGATCAAAAGCGTTCCATCTGCACTTAACCTGGCTTTTGCCGTGCAGTTTGCCCGTGGCGCAGGGTAAGCGCCACTTGCAACACCGTACCCAACCAACCAGCCATTATCCGTTAAAATGCCCGGTTTCTGGTTGCGCTTGTTCCAGCCAAACTGCGCCGCTCCCTGTTCATAACATTCATACAGGTACTTGCTAGACCAGGGCAAGTTACTGTCCGGGTCTTTCTGGGCGTAATTTCTTTTCCGTAACTCTAAAGGATCCATATTTAATGCAAAGGCCAGTTCATCTACGGCTGATTCCAAGGCGTATACACCTGTTGTTTCTCCTGGCCCACGCGTATAAATTGGCGTACTCAAATTAAGCTGGGTCAGCCTGTATTGCGTGTTTACGTTAGGGCAATCGTACAAAAACTTGGTTGTTTCGGTTATCCCTTCTGTAAATTGCTCATAAGTTGATGTTTCTCCGATAGCTTCATGCGTAATGCCAATCAGCTTACCATCAGCAGAAGCGCCCATGCCAATTTTTTGTATGGCCGGCGAGCGATAACCCACCATCGTAAACATTTGTTGGCGGTCTATAACCACTTTTAAGGGCTTGCCAATTATTTTACCGGCAATTAAAGTAGCTTTTGCAAATGGCCAAAGCGGCGAACCGCTGCCGAACGCGCCTCCAATCACCTTTGAATAAACTTGGACGTTTTGCTCAGGAAGGTTGAACAGCTTCATAATATCCTGTTGCATGCTTTTTATGGCTTGCGCTTTGGTGTAGATGGTTACCTTGTCTCCTTCCCAAAAAACCGTTGCCGCAAAAGGCTCCATGGCGTTGTGCACATGTATGGGTGTGGTATATTCTGCTTCTATTTTTACAGGAGCAGAACGATAAGCATAAGCTTCGCCGCGTGTATAGTCCCTTCGTTCTCCGTTAGCAGGCTTGTGCGTGTTTTTAGAATTGGCAGCAATGCTTGTTTGGTGGTCTTGCTGCTGATAGGTTATTTTAACTAATGATGCACCATATTGGGCACGCTCAAAAGTATTGGCTATTACCAATGCAACAGGTTGCCCGTTAAAATAAACTTTATCGTCTGCAAAGGGTTTGATTTGTGCTTTAGTAACTTTTGTTCCGCCCCTTTCATCCGAAATATCTAACCCATTTAAATACGACAAAACCCGGATTACGCCCGGTGCTTTTTCGGCAGCCTTGCTGTCAATAGCCGTAATTGTTCCTTTTGCAATGGTAGAACTTACCAACACGCCGTAAACAAGGCCGGGCAAATGGTATTCTGCAGCATATTGGATAGCGCCGGTTACTTTTAAACGGCCGTCAACCCTTTTAATTCCATCATTTTTTGCTACGTCTGCTTTCATCTCTAAATAATCTTGCTTAATTTTTTCGATACTTCTTTTATGGCCAATTTTTTAGGCTGATAATATCTACATATAACTTCATCCTAATTCAAACCATTTAAATTCAAATAATAATCACCTAATACAAAATCGAATGTAGCGTATTTATGTAAATTGGCTAAGCTAAAAATAGCTTTTTGAGTAACTTACTGCAGCTTTTGAATGTAAATTTCTTGTTGTGATTACCATGAACGTTAGAAGTATAAAATTGCGTACTTCTTTTACGGGCATAAAAACAGTAACAAAAAACGCCCGACAACTCTATCGGGCGTTTTTTGTTATAAACATTCAAATTTACGTTAACTTAAAAACTTCCTGCAAAGTATCATTATTGCTGATGCTTACATTCATATCCGTAATCAGGCCGGTTTCTAAAGAATAAACCCAGCCGTGAATACTTAAATCCTGTCCGTTTCTCCAGGCATTTTGCACGATAGAAGTTTTTGAGATGTTTTCTACGCCTTCTATCACATTAAACTCTACCAAACGGTCGGCACGTTCTTTTTCATTTACAATGGCATCCAACTCCGCGGCGTGCAACCGGTAAACATCTTTGATGCAGCGCAGCCAATTGTCTATAATGCCAAATTGTTTGTTGGTCATGGATGCAATAACGCCGCCGCAGCCATAATGACCGGTAATGATTACATGTTTTACTTTTAACACGTTTACCGCATAATCCAGCACCGAGAGCATGTTCATGTCCGTATGCACCACAACGTTGGCAATATTACGGTGTACAAATATTTCTCCCGGTTTAGTATTGGTGATCTGGTTGGCCGGCACGCGGCTATCGGCGCAGCCAATCCATAAAACCGGTGGTTTTTGTCCGTTGGCCAGTTTGGTAAAATATTCGGGGTCTTCTTTCAAAGCCCTTTCTACAAATATTTTATTGCCTTCCAGCAGGCTTTCATAAGAGATATGGCTTGTATCGTGGATTTGGTTTTCAGTGTTCATAAATTTTTTTATTTAGGCCAAACGGCCGTATGGTTAAACATTAACAGAGGGTTTATTTTTAAATGGGTACACCAGGAACTTGGTAAATTTGTGAAAAAGTACGGCAGAGATATCGTAGTACAAAATGGTCAGCAAAATAAACGGGATAAAGTAAAAGATGCGGAAATCGTACCGTTCGAAAAAACAGCCGCCCAAAATACCGCCGATTAAGTAGAAGCACAAAATGGTTAAACGGATCATCAGCTTTTGTTTGATTGCCCCTGCCTGGCCTTTTGCCGCGTGCAGGTATTCAGAAAGCTCGCCGCCCAAATCGGTAAACAGCCCTGTCAAATGCGTTGTTTTGACCAGCCCGCCCGAAATGGTAGAAACCAGCCCGTTTTGCAGCCCCATCGAAAACAACATCGTGCCAATAATCAGTTCGCGCTCCAACTGTGTTTCGGTGTAATAATTATGCCCATAAACCGCTACCACAAACAGGATGATGACTTCGATAAAAATAGGCACGGCATGTGCACGGTAACTGCCTCTTTTACTATAACTTTTGGTGATAAAATTGGCCGTAAAAGCACCTAATAAAAACAGCAGCAGCCATAACGTATAAACCAAAATATCGTGGTGCTCTTTGTTCACAATTTTGCGGGCCAGCATGGCCACATGGCCGGTTATATTGCTGGTAAAAGATAGAAACGCAATTACGCCGGCCACATTGGTCATGCCGGCAACAAACGCCGTAGAAGAAGCCAGCATTAAATTATCTTTAAGCGTGCGTTCTTCTTTCGCTTTTCTTAACATAGAATTAAAAATTAAGGTATTAAATTAAACGCTTGCAATAAATGTTTATGCCAAAAAACAGTTATACAATTAACCGGTTTTCAGCAAAAAATATAATAAATATAATTTAAGCAGCGTTTGGCGGTGGCGTTAAAACGGGCGGAAAATGGGTTTGCTTAAACAGGCTGGTCTGCTGTTTGTAAAGCAAGTTGACCCGGGTTACAACAGGAAAAAACTCGTAGGTAAACACGAAGGCTTCATCGGCAGCTTTTTTGGTTTTAATAACCGACTCTTTGGAATCCGAAGGTTTTTCGTCGTCTTTTTCCTGGTCAATCGGTGCTGTCGGTTTTATTTGTTTTGAAAAATGGCCGATAAAAACAGCAGTTGCCGGAACCGTTACTTTGACCATCAGGATCAAAATAAAGCACAAACAAACAGATATTTTAAAAGCCTTGTCCAGCATAATAGTGCAAAATAACAAAAATCCTTTGCTTACAGTTCGGTACAAACATATAATTAAACAGGCAAAGCCAGCGTAAGTATTTATATTTTACTTTTGTTTGATAAAAAAGATACATAAATAATCGCGGTACCTGCAAAAAAGCAAATTTTAAAGAAGTTTTATTTGAAGTTGATGCCTTATTTCCGTTACTTGTTGCTTCCATTTTCCTGGGTTTACGGCTTGATTGTTATTATTCGGAATTATTTTTACGATACCGGAATTTTTAAAAGCACCAAATTTGATTTGCCCGTAATTGTGATCGGGAACCTGGAAGTTGGCGGTGCCGGCAAAAGCCCGATGACGGAATTTCTCATTCAAACGTTAAAACCAAATTATAAAATTGCCACATTAAGCCGTGGTTATGGCCGCAAAACCCAAGGCTTTTTTTATGCCGATAAAAACAGTATGGCCAAAACCGTGGGCGATGAACCGCGGCAGTTTAAGCAAAAGTTTCCGGATATTACGGTTGCCGTTTGCGAAAGCCGCGTTGTTGGTGTCAAAAAATTGAAGGACGAACACGATTTGATTTTGCTGGATGATGCCTTTCAGCACCGCGCCTTGGAGCCTGGTTTCAGTATTTTATTGTTTGATTATGGCAAGCTCGGCCAACCTCGTTTTTTGCTTCCCGCAGGAAATTACCGCGAACCTTTTTCGGGCAAAAAGCGTGCCGATGTGATCTTGATCAGTAAATGCCCGCCGCAATTATCTGCAGAAAACCAGCAGCAAATCAAACAGCAAATGCTTCTTTTACCGCATCAAAATTTGTTTTTCACCAGCATTGTTTATCAGGATTTCCGGCCGTTTACGCCTTTTAATGATGCTTCTTTTATCAAGCAAAAATCAGTGGTATTTCTATTGACGGGCATTGCCAACCCGCAACCGTTGCTGCAGCATTTGCGTAAGCAGTTTGAAGCGGTTTATATGCATAAATATCCAGACCATCATCAGTTTACCATCAAAAATATAAGTAAACTTGTTGCAGATTTTAACGCTTGTGCAACGGATAAAAAAGTAATCATCACAACAGAAAAAGATGCGCAGCGTTTACAAGAACCTGCTTTGCAAAAAGCACTGGCCGGTTTGCCGGTTTTTGTTGCGCCGATTGGTTTAAATTTTTTGAACAATGCGGTGCCTGCGTTTAAGCAGTTAGTAGAAAATTATGTTAGAAAGTATCAGAAAAACAACCGCTTACATACAAAGCCGGATTAACGGTTTTGAGCCGAAAATCGGGATAATTTTAGGCACTGGTTTGGGCGGTTTGGTAAACGAAATGGAAGTGGAAAAGCAGTTGATGTACAGCAACATCCCTGATTTTCCGATTTCTACATTAGAGTTTCATTCGGGAAAATTGATTTTTGGGATGCTGGCCGGCAAAAAAGTGGTGGCCATGCAAGGCCGTTTGCATTATTACGAAGGCTATTCTATCCAGCAAATTACGTTTCCGGTGCGGATCATGAAAATGCTGGGCATCAAAGCTTTGCTGGTTTCTAATGCCAGCGGCGCACTAAATCCCGCTTATAAAAAAGGCGATCTGATGGTGATCGAAGACCACATCAACTTGCAGCCAGACAATCCGTTGCGTGGAAACAACAATGAAGAATTGGGCCCGCGTTTTCCGGATATGAGCCAGCCTTACCGAAAAGATTGGATTGAAAAAGCCTTAAAAATTGCCGGTAAAAACAGCATCACCTGCCACAAAGGGGTTTACGTTTCGGTTACCGGGCCAAACCTGGAAACCCGTGCCGAATACCGTTTTCTGCGGATTATCGGCGGCGATGCTGTAGGCATGAGCACTGTGCCAGAAGTAATTGT
>CAXTKQ010000080.1:0-2323 GCA_964244955.1 uncultured Sphingobacteriaceae bacterium
AGTTAAGGCATAGTAAATCCATCAGGGGCGAAAAATCATCCCTGTCGTTTGTTATTTTTCAATAAAAACCTGTGGATCTTTTGGCGGTTATACGCTGCCTCAAAAAATTAAGTTCCGAAAAGAACCTAAAATTATACCGGTAAAAGAAGTATGGGAAGGTGGAACCTTTTCCCGTAAAACAGGATTTGTTTGCTTTAAGCCGAATAGCCGATACTGTTTTTATGCCTATAAAAACAGTATCAGTGGTTTTGGATTGAAAATGGGTCAGGCACCTAATTTCCCTAAAAATATCCCGATCACAAATACAATCCCGCCGCCTACAATTACTTGTAAGATGGTGGAAACCAAGGGTGTTTTCATAAACCTGTACCGGATAAAAGCGATGACCAGCAGTTCGATCACCACTACGGCATAAGCCAGGTGCAAAGCCGTTTGCAGGTTGCTGATCAAAAACGGTAAGGTGTGCAGCATGCCGCCAAAAGCCGTAGAAAAAGCCGTAATGGCACCGCGTGTTACCGGTGCGCCCCGGCCGGTAACCGTTCCGTCGTCAGACAATGCTTCGGCAAGCCCCATGCTGATGCCTGCGCCCAACGATGCGGCCAGGCCAACATAAAAAGCTTCGATCGGCCGCCCGGTTAAACCTGCCGTTGCAAAAATTGGTGCCAATGTAGAAACAGAACCATCCATCAAACCCAGCAAAGCAGGCTGTACTTTTTGGATCACATATTCGCGCTCTGCCTTGGTTTCTGCTTTAGTTTTTATGTCGTTCATTATTGTTCATTTAAAAAACGGAATTGTTTGTTCCGCATCGTTTGTCAATGATAACTTTAAAAATTTGTTTGATTTAATTTTTGATGCTTCTTTTACCACTATAAAATTCGACACCAATTTTATAGTGGTAAAAGAAGCATGGTGATTGACCGTAAATATGTGAAAGGTTGAGTAGAAAATAAAAACCTGTTTAAAATTTATTCATTCATTTTTTGGCTAAAGCCAAACCTAAATTTTGCATATCCCACGGCCTAAAGGCCGTGGCAATTAAAGTTCAATTAGTGGATTTTGCAATGACGGTTCCGCTTTTTTTGGTCTGAGTAAAAAATATTATAAAAGAGTGTTAAAATTGCCACGGCCTTTAGGCCGTGGACTGAATAATTTAGGCGTTGGCTTTAGCCAAAAGGAATTTAAACAGGCTACAAACAAACTTTAAACCCTGTTTCAGTAAATATTTTCTAATCCTCTTCACCCGTATTTTTCATGGCCGATAAAATGGAAAACGCCCCTTTCAGCACAAATAATTGGTTGGCCAGTTCCGGTTTTTTAAGTTTGATCTCGTTCCAGCCATTTTCCTGAATACCAAGTTCAACAGGGATCATGCTAAAAAGCATTGTGTTTTTAGGCTGAGGCTTGGCGGCAAAAACATAAGGCTTCCCGCCAAAATTAATCAATGCGCCATCCGGTACGGCTAGCGTGTTTTGAGGTTTGGTTTCGATGGAAGCCTGCAAAAACATGTTGGGCAACAAGCGCGGGTCGGTTTTCAGGAAATGGCAGTGCACCGTTACGCTTCTCGAACTGTCCAGCATCCGCCCGATCAAAATCACCTTTCCGGGATAACTTTTGTCGGGGATACTGGGCAGTGTTATTTTTACTTTGTTGCCGATTTTTATTTTCGGGATGTCCTGTTCAAAAACGGTTAAAGCTGCGTGGATATCGCCCGTGTTAACCAGTTCCATCAATACATCGGTTGGGTTGATGTATTTCCCGATGTTGACGTTAACTTTAGATACAAAACCGGAAATAGGCGACGTGATATAAACAAAAGGCCGGATAGAAGCAGCGGTTAGTTTCTGCGGGTTGATGCCGATCATTTTTAATTTTTGCGCCAAACCTGCCGCTTGCGCCTGCTCGCTGTTGTAGTCCGACTGCGATTGCTGGTATAGTTTTAACGGGCTTGCCTGCTGCTGGCTTAGTTCGCGCTGTCGTACCATTTCCTGCTTTAAAAACACCATGCGGCTGGTTGCGGTCAGGTAATCCTGCTGGATGGAGATGTAATCCTGGTTTTCAACCGTAGCCAATACTTGTCCTTTGTGTACAGGTTCGCCGGGCAGCATCGCTGTTTGTTTTAAAAACCCGCCCAGCGGCACATTTACCGAGATCAGGTTTTCGGGCGGCACATCTACCTGTCCGTTCACCTGCACAAACCCCGACAACGGGTGCATGGTCAACCTCCCGGTATCAATCCCGCCGTTTTTAATTTGTGCCGTATCAAAGGTAATGCTGTTGTCTTTTTCTTTGGGCTGCTGTTGCTGCGGTTCCGACTGCCCTT
>CAXTKQ010000080.1:2333-9834 GCA_964244955.1 uncultured Sphingobacteriaceae bacterium
TATCGCTGCCGCCGCCGCAACCAAAAAGCAGCAAGGCAAGCAGGATGATATAATTGATTTTCATGGTTTTTGAGGTTGTGCCTGGTAATACCAGATGGTGTTGATGGTTTGGTCTAATTGCAGCAAGGCATCCAGCCGGTCGTTCTGGATTTGCATGGCCTGGTTGTACAAGCCCACCCATTCGATATAACTGATGCCGCCGCTTTTGAAAGATAAAGTAGCCGTGCGCAACAATTCTGCTGCTTGGTTTAAGGCCAAAGTTTCAAAGTAGTTAATAGATTGTGTTTGCTGGTTGTAGCGCGTTACGGCCTGCCGCCATTGCTCCAGCCATTCGTTTTGTTTGGCCGTTAAGGTATAAATTGCCGCTTTTTGCTGCAATGTTGCAGCTTTAACGGCCGAACGGTAAGAACCCAAAAAAAGCGGGATATTAACGCCGGCGAGATAAGAAGAAAAACGGTTGCCACGCGATAACAGAACATTGCCATCTCGAATATCCGGCCCGGCAAAGCTTTGGTTGTTGTAGCCTAAAGTAATTTCGGGCAATTGGCGCGAACGGTTTACTTTGACCTGCAAAGCACTGACCGTAACCTGTTGTTTGGCCTGCCTTACTTCCGGGTTTTCTAATGCCGCTGCAGAATCCGAAGAAAAGTTTTGTTGCCAGGATGGAGGCGATTGGTCCACCGGCAAAAGCTGCGTTTTGGTGCCGAGCAAAAGTTGCCAGTGGCTTTGCAGTATGTTGATTTCTGCTAAAAGCTGCAAACGCTGGTTTTTGATCGTCCCGGCCCTTGCTTCGGCACTGGTTAAGTTAATGCGGGAAGTTTCGCCCAAATCAAACCTTAGTTTTTCCAACCGGATCACTTCTGTATAAACCGAATCCTGTACTTTTAACAACTGCAGCTTCGCCAAATCGGTAGCCATTTGCAGGTAAACCTCGCGCACCTGATAAGCCAGCTCATTGCGCAACGCCTCTTCCTGCAAAGCAGTCAAACCGGCTTCGGCCTTTAAAAAGTTGTGCTGGGCCTGATAAACGCCGGGCAGCGGGAAATTTTGCAGCACAGAAACACGGTTGTCGGTATTGCTGCTGTTGATCCGGCCCTGGTCAAACTGCAACTGTGTTTTCGGCACTTCGTATGCCGTGCCCAAATTTGCACCGGCGGCCAAAGTGCGGTTTTGTGCAGCTTTTAAATAAGCGTTGCCAGCCCATGCTTCTTTTACCGCATCATTTATGGTGATTGCTTTTCCAACTGGTTGCTGTGCATGAAGCGGCAATGTCAGAAAAATCAATAAAACAGCAGCAACAGGAGCTTTAGGTTGATTTTGGGGAGATTTAAAAGATTTGACCGCGGCAAACAGCTTGTATAAAGCCGGCAGCACAACCAACGTCAGCAAGGTGGCCGTAATCAACCCACCAATAACCACAGTAGCCAAAGGCCGTTGAACTTCGGCACCGGCACTGGTAGAAACAGCCATCGGAAAGAAACCCATAGAAGCAACAGTTGCCGTCATCAACACTGGGCGTAGCCGATTGGCCGTTCCTTTTTTAATACATTCATCGGTATCTTCTTCGCCTTCGGCACGCAACCGGTTAAACTCGCTGATCAAAACAATGCCGTTTAAAACCGCAACGCCAAACAAAGCAATAAAGCCAACGCCGGCAGAAATACTGAAAGACATGCCGCGCGCCCATAAAGCAAAAACGCCGCCGATAGCCGCCAAAGGTATGGCCGAAAAAACGAGCAATGCTTCTTTTATCTGGTTAAAAGCAAAATAAAGCAAGACCAGTATAAACAACAGCGAAGCCGGTACAGCTATTGCCAATCGTTTTTTTGCCGATTTCAGGTTTTCAAACTGGCCGCCATAATCTACATAATAACCGGCAGGCAGCTTCACTTTTTGCTGGATCTGCTGCTGCAGATCAGTTACCACGCTTTGCACATCGCGGCCGCGAACGTTGAAAGAAACCGAAATGCGCCTTTGTCCGTTTTCCCGCTGGATTTGGTTTGGCCCGTCTTTGATACTGATGGTTGCCACCTGGTTTAAAGGGATTTGCAAACCGCCGGGCGTATTGATCTGCAACTGGTCCAGGTTGTTAAAGTTGGAACGCGCCGTGTCCGACATCCGCAGCATCACATCAAACTGCCGTTCGCCTTCGTAAATGCTCCCTGCTTTTTCACCGGCAAAAACAGCATTCACCACATGGTTTACCTGGTTGATGCTGAGGTTGTATTGCGCCAAAGCGGCACGGTTATAATGGACAACTAATTGCGGCAGGCCGGTAATTTTTTCGGTATAAATATCTGCCGCGCCTTTTACCTTGCCGGCAATGCTGCTTACTTTTCCTGCCAGGTTAGACAACTGCTGCAAATCGTCCCCGAAAATTTTAACGACCACATCTTGTTTTGCACCGGATATCAGTTCGTTAAAACGCATTTGCACCGGATATTCAAAACCAACATTTAAGCCAGGGATTTGGGCAAGCGCTTTGCCAAAAGCATCTTCCAAACCGGCATAATCATGTGCCGTTTTCCATTGGGATTTATCTTTCAGGATGATAAAAACATCGCATTGTTCCAAAGACATTGGGTCTGTTGGGATTTCTGCGGAACCGATCCGACAGGTTACCTGTTGTACTTCCGGAAACTTTTTCAGTTCGTTACAAGCCATTTGCATCCCTTTAATGGTTTGCGTTAAAGAGGTCCCGGGCAAAAAACGGGCATCCAACGCAAAATCCCCTTCTTCCAATTGCGGGATAAATTCTCCGCCTAAAGACCGGAAAATAAAAAAAGCAACAGCAAACAGCGCGATGGCAATCAGCATAACCATTTTGGCATGTTTTAAAGCTTTTTCTAATAAAGGCGCATAATATTTGTGGACGAAAGCCATCAGTTTATCTGCAAAATTGGCTTTTCGTTCTGCCTTTTTGCTCAATGTTAATGCCGTCATCATCGGCACATAAGTGATGGAAAGTAAAAAAGCGCCAACCAGTGCAAAGGCCACGGTTTCTGCCATCGGCCTGAACATTTTGCCTTCAATCCCCTGCAAACTTAAAATGGGAAGGTAAACAATGAGGATAATAATTTGCCCGAAAATAGCCGCGTTCATCAAGCGCGAAGCAGAGGTTTTAACTTCTTCGTTTATTTCGTCCTGAGAAAAATCGCCGCTGGAATGCGCCTCAATTTTATCCCGTAAACGATGCATCACGCCTTCTACAATAATCACGGCACCATCTACAATCAGCCCAAAATCCAAAGCACCCAAACTCATCAGGTTGGCTGAAACGCCAAACAGGTTCATGATGATGAGCGCAAACAGCATCGAAAGCGGAATGACCGAAGCAACCACCAGCCCCGAACGCAGGTTCCCCAGAAAAACAACCAGCACAAAAATAACGATCAATGCACCTTCGATCAGGTTTTTTTTAACAGTGGAGATTGAATTTCCCACCATTTTGCTACGCTCGTAATATGGCACAATCGTTACGCCTTCGGGAAGCCGTTTTTTGATTTCTTCTACGCGCTGTTTTACATCTTTTACCACCTGCATGGCGTTGGCGCCTTTTAGCATCAGCACCACGGCGCCTGCAACTTCGCCATAATGGCTGTTATACATGGCACCGAAACGGAGTGCATCGCCTTCGCGCACATTGGCTACTTCCCCTAATCTTAATGGAAGCCCGTGGATATTTTTTACCGGCATGTTCCGTAAATCTTCCAATGTAGAAGCCATGCCTTCCGTGCGGATATAATAAGCGTTCGGCCCTTTTTCAATATAGGCACCGCCGGTATTTTCATTGTTTTGCTGCACGGCATTGTACAAATCATCCAACATAATGCCCATGCCTTTTAAACGTTCCGAATTGATGACCACCTGGTATTGTTTCAATTTTCCGCCGAGGCTGCTTACATCGGCCACACCCGGGACACCGAGCAATTGCCGCCGCACAATCCATTCCTGCAAAGTGCGCAATTCGGTTAACGTATAACGGTTTTCGTAGCCGGGTTTTGGCACCACGTAATACTGGTACACTTCGCCCAAACCTGTTGTTACCGGCCCCATATCGGTTTCGCCAATATTTGTTGGGATAACGCCTTTCAACTGGCCCAACCGTTCGCTTACCTGTTGGCGGGCGCGGGCAATATCTACATCATCATTAAAAACAACGGTTACGTTTGACAGGCCGAAACGGGAAATGGAACGCATTTCTTTCAGTTCGGGCAATGAAGCCATTACCCTTTCTATTGGCATGGAGATCAAACGCTCTACTTCCGGCGCGGCCAGCGACGGCGAAACGGTGATGAGCAGCACCTGGTTGTTGGTAATATCAGGAACGGCATCTACAGGCAGACGCGATGCCGAATAAATGCCAAAAGCACTCATCAGCAACACCAATAAACCTATGATAAGCTTGTTCCTGACCGAGAAATCTATAATTCGATCAATCATTTTTTTATCAGCTTAAATTAAAAATAATACTACTGTTTTTATCAGTAGAAAATGGTTAAAAAATTTATGCTGGTTTTGGAGGCTGAAAAACCTTGCCGGAAAAAGTGTGCGGGACGAAAGCAGAATAATAAACAATTTTTGGTTCGAGGTGAAAAGGGTGCAGACATTCAATAGCAACAGCGACCGGAGGCATAGACAATTGGATAGTTAAATTATGGTTGTCCAGTGTTTTAAAAGGGAGCTGCATATCCTGGGCGTAATCCTCATCCACAACGGTTTTATCAAAATAGTGCATCTTTAAAAAACCGATGACCGTAGTGCCGGGATGTAACCGCACATGCTGGCCATAATGCTGCAACAGCAAGGGAAATTTAAGGAACTCGCCCAACTCTGTGCTTTGCAGCAAAAATAAAATCAGGAGAAATCGAGCCAACCGGTATTTCATTTTTCGATGAGAAATAGTTGACAGGGAAACAACCTTTGGCCAACAAAAGTTTTTGGGCCGAAGATTATAAAAAGGGTATTTTGAATGCTTCTTTTAGCAGGTAAAAAACAGTAAACATTTTATCCAGGATTCAAATAGTTTGGTACAGACACCAATTTTTGCATGGTAAAAGAAGCATCGGGTTTTTATGAGCGAATTAAAGTGCCTGTTTAAAATTTGTTTTAATTAAAGCATAGCCATACTTCTTTTATACCTATAAATTAGGTTTGCTGGTACTATAAAGAAAAATATAGTGTATAATTTGAAACAAATTTAAAACAGTTTGCTTTATAGGTTACATTATCTCTTTCCTGTACTAATAAATTTTTTCCGTATGTCAGTCGTATTTGAATTTCAGGTAACCAATGGGTTCCAATTTTCTTCTCAGTTTGCACAACATTCCGGCCTTGCACCTGCTTACAACCAGGTAGAGCTTCCAAGAGTTCTTGGCGAAGGTTTTATCTGGAAGGTGTATTTAAACAAAGGGCTGTTTCTGTGCCAGCACTACTATCACCTAAAACAGGAGTTTACATTAAAGTGCCTGGAGGTGGCCACTTCTAAAATGCTCACCCTAAAATTTCACTTTAGCCAGTTTAAGGACTCATTAAAAGCAGCTTAAGCTTTTATCCGAACAAACTATTTTAAAGTGTTTTGAGACCATTTTTGCATAAATGGCCGATGCGATATTTATAGTACTAAAGAAGCATTGATTTTTGATACTGAACCAGTTTCAGTATCCTCAAGACAAAACATCAAGCTAATGATATGATGTGGGATGCCGAAACAAATTCGGCATGACAAAAATATAAATGTACTGATTTTTAGGTGATAAAAGAAGCATTAGAT
Source organism: uncultured Sphingobacteriaceae bacterium (assembly GCA_964244955.1). GTDB lineage: Bacteria > Bacteroidota > Bacteroidia > Sphingobacteriales > Sphingobacteriaceae > Mucilaginibacter_A. Next base: position 8,107 of record CAXTKQ010000080.1, read on the forward strand.
CCTTATCAGGCAGAATTTGAAAAGTCCTTAATATTTTTTCATACTAACCTAATTTAAAAATGCAAACACATTTTAACCTCGCAATCCTTGCGGCAGCACTTGTGCCGGTGCTCTTTGTGCTACTTTTAGGATATTGGGCAGGCCGGGACCATAATTTTGATCAGGACCAGGCATCCGGTTTCAGTACGCTGGCCTTGAATTATGCCCTGCCAGCCGCATTGTTTGTAGGGATGACCAAGGTAAGCCACGAACAGTTGTTTCAACAAGGGCCACTGCTATTGGCAGTGTTAATTTGTTATTGCCTTGTTTATGGGATAGTTTACATGCTTGCGCGCCGATCAAAAACATTAGGCAGCAAAGGTGCAGCAGTTGTTGCTTTGTTGGTAAGCTTTCCCGCGGCTCCGGTTTATGGCGTGGCAGTGCTTCAACCGCTATTTGGTGCAGATAGCTCCATAACTGTGGGTATCGTCGCCTTAATTTGCAATCTCGCGTTAACACCGGTTACACTTGCCATACTATCAGCTGGCGGCGATCCTGCTGCTTCTAAAACTACCCCACCAAAACCTGGGCAGGCCGGAAAGCAACCTGAGCAGGCCGGAAAGAAAAACAACATCGTAGTTAAAACCCTGGAATCACCTCTTGTATGGGCACCATTGGCCGGTGTACTGCTGGTGATTTTTGGCGTACACGTGCCAGCCCTTGCCGATGATACGCTTAACCTGCTGGGCGTATCAGCATCAGGCGTAGCTATTTTTGCTTCAGGGATGGTTCTATCCGCCCATAAAATAACGCTTTCGAAACAGACGTGGTTGATAAGTTTAGGAAAAGTGATTGTGGAACCTGCCTTGTTTTTAGTGCTGCTATTGTTGTTTAGTGTAAAGGGCACAATAGGAAACGCTGCTTTGGTTGCCACTGCGCTGCCTCCCGCAGTAGTTGGGGTATTGCTTGCTTCGAAGCATAAGGTAGCGGAATCACTTGCCGCGGCAACCCTTTTTGTTACGAGTGTTGCCATGATTGTAGTGTTGCCTTTATGGGTATGGATTTCTACATTGTTAAAATAACAGGCAATACATAAAACAGAACAAACAAAATAAATTCTACCTTAAAAAAACGAACAAAATGAAAAACGTCAGAGAAGCAACTTTTGAATTATTGCGCGAACTGGGCATTACCACCATTTTTGGCAATCCGGGCAGCACTGAAGAAAATTTTCTTATGGATTATCCAGCCGATTTCAAATATATCCTTGCCTTACAAGAAGCATCGGTTATGTCAATTGCCGATGCCTATGCACAGGCAACCGGCAAGCCGGCTATGGTTAATATCCATACCGCGGCTGGCACAGGCAATGCAATGGGCAACCTTGCTACAGCTTTTCAAAACAAAACGCCCCTTATTGTAACAGCAGGCCAGCAAACCCGTGAAATGCTTTTGCTTGAACCTTGGCTAACCAACCTTGACCCTACCATTTTGCCTCGCCCCTGGGTAAAATGGGCTTATCAGCCATCACGCCCTGAAGACGTGCCCGGCACTTTCATGCGTGCCTTTGCTACGGCAGTACAACCGCCACAAGGCCCAGTGTACCTTGCGTTGCCATTAGATGATTGGGCTAAACCCGCAGGCAAGCCGGTTCAGGTACGCTCCGTAAGCATGCGTACTGCTGCGGACCCAGAGAGATTGCAGCTCATTGCAGAAGCATTAAAAAAGGCCAAAAACCCTGCCTTAATT
>CAXTKQ010000080.1:9844-17176 GCA_964244955.1 uncultured Sphingobacteriaceae bacterium
GGCGTAGATCGCTCCGTCGGTTGGGATGCTTGTGTCAAACTTGCCGAAACCTTGAAATGTGCCGTGTTTGCGCCGCCCGGGAATGAGCGCACTGCTTTTCCGGAAAACCATCCCTTATATCGTGGGGCACTAATATTCGCTATTGCGCCGCTTGCCGAACAATTAAAAGGGTACGATTTGGTTGTTGTTTTCGGTGCCCCTGTGTTTCGCTACTATCCTTATGTGGCAGGCGACTATTTGCCCGACGGCACAAACCTGTGGCATATTACTGATGATCCGGACGAAGCCGCCCGCGCGCCCGTAGGCAATGCAGTGCTTGCCGATCCGGCCCTGGCCCTTGAAGGATTGAATAGTTTAATAGAAGGCTATACTACAAACAGGCAACCGTTGCCACCTATGCCCGAACCCGCTGTGCCAGAAATAACCTCCCCCTTAACCGCTGCCGCCTTGTTTGCTACAATGAACAAGTTACGTCCCGAACATACGGTGATGGTTGAAGAATCGCCTTCTAACCTTGGAGACTTGCATAAACAATGGAAAGTGACGGAGCCATTGTCGTTCTTTACTATGGCAAGCGGTGGTTTGGGTTTTGGATTGCCTGCTGCCGTTGGCATTGCGTTAGCCGAACGGGAAACAGGCCGAAACCGGCAAGTAATTGCGGTAATTGGAGACGGCTCGTTTCAATACTCTGTTCAATGTTTATGGACTGCAGCACAACACAAATTGAATCTGTTGGTGGTGGTGCCAAACAATGCCGAATATGCCATCTTGAAAGCATTTGCCGTAACACAAGAAACACCTGACGTACCAGGATTAAACATTCCGGGAAAAGATATTGTGCAATTGGCGCAGGGTTATGGCTGTACTGCTAAAAATGCCGGTACGGTGGATGAAATAACTGCAGCTATGCAGGCCGCATTTAAGCAGGAAGGCCCAACGGTATTAGTTGTGCCCATAAACCCGGCTATACCACCTCTTTTGTAAGTGAAAACCGTTTAAAAGTGTCCTCCTGCTGATTTATTAGGCAGTTTTACCATGCTTCTTTTATGCCTGTAAATTTGGTGTGCCCGAATATTTAAAGGGCACAAAAACCACAAAAAGACAATGAATTTTATGTGCTAAAAGAAGCATGGCAAATAGGTTTAAACCCTAAACATCTAAAATAAGTTTTCGAAAATTGAAGCACTTGTCAATTAAGTTTAACTAAAGTGGCAAGTGCTTCTATTGCTGCTAATCCTCACAAACGTTGATCTCAGTTTGCGGGAAGCCTGACATTAATGCTCGGATTGACCCGGTATCTCAGGGATGCCCGGATCATCTAAAACCTGTAATGCAGTGCCGTCGCCCACCGCTTTATAATCATGCAGTACCCAAACCACTTTTTTGTCTTTGGTAACCTCTATCAACTGAGGGCCTTTACCGCCCTGCCCGCGCGAAGCAAATATCGTATTGCCATTGGCTAACCTGGTGCAGCTTTGCGGTGCCGATTTAAATTGGTATTCGGCAGGCAAATCGGTTTTGCAATCGAAGTTCCACACCGTTTCGCCTTTTTTATTAACTTCAAACGTGCGGTTTTCTGCCTCGTCAGTTATTAAGGTATTGCCGTTCTTTAACCTTATAGCGGCCCATGGCTTAGTGCTTTTGTAGCTCCAAACCTCTTTAAAGTCTTTATCATATTCTACAGTCTTGCCCTGGTTAAGTAAAGCAATAAGATATGTCCCCTGTGCGGTAATGCGGGCTCGCCTAACCTGCGGATGAATATCGCCAACTGTTGCCGGCTGGTTAGACGGAAGTACATGTTCTACCTCGGTCTTTCCTGTTTTAATGTTAACAACAAATAATTTTGGCGGCAGGCCATTCACTACAAACATAACTTTGTCTAAACCAATTGGCTGGCAGGCATGCACTTCGGTATGCTCCATGCCTTTAGAGTTGTTGCAATCGTAACGCCAAAGTATTTTCTTAGCAGGTGTCATTAAGGCAATGTATTGCATACGTGTGAACAAAATATTGCCATTTGATAGCATCCACACATCATCATACTCAGGGCCTTTGCCGGTATTGTAGGTCCAAATCACTTTGCCATTGCTAACCAGCGACATCCGGTTACAGTTTTCGCCAACGTACAGCATGGGGTGTTGCGCCAAGCCCTTTCCGGGCAAATTGGCCAGTGGTTCTTCGGTCGAATTAATTAGGGGCGCCAGCTCTTCTTCGGGAGCCATAGCCGGTACATTAGCCGCCGTAAAGAGGTTAAGCACATCCATACAAGGTGTTGCCGATAACTTTTTCTTTTGGGCAATTACGGAACTTGAAGCTGCGGCTACACATAGCGCAGCCAGTATAAAATTTTTGATAGGTCTCATCACAATTTTGGTTAATGGTTTAGAGCCTGTTTAAATTTCTGTCATAAAAAACCATAATGCTTCTTTTATGCCTATAAATTTTGTTTCCGGATCCGCGTTGATACAAAAAGTGCAATGAGGCAATGATTTTTAGGTGGTAAAAGAAGCATGGAAAATACATTGAACAAAATTTAAACTGGCTCTTATAATTCTTTTTTATCAGCCTGCGCTAATTTGGTATTTGGCAATTGCGGGCTATTAAAAATATTGAAATTTTTTACCTGGTTAAGTATAATTGTTGGTGTTCCTTCGGCTTTCTGTGCGCTGATATGCTGAAAATCAGCACCATCTACGTTGTCTAAAATGAAGGCAGGACGCAGATCCTCTTTCATATAGCTCACTTCCACATCGCTCATTTTTATATCTTTTACATTCCTGATAAAAAAGCCGTAAGCGGGTGTGATACCAAATGAATCCGGCTCGGGATAATCCCTTATCAAAGGCTTTACCTCGCGGGCTGCCTGCGCCTTGGTGCCACCGCCTTTATAATAAATATGAATATTGTTTAGGGTAAGGTCTTCAATATCATGGCCGGGTATGCCGCTAATAATAGCGCCTTGCTCACCGGTTACATCATAAGCTACAATATTGCTTATGATTACCCTGTGCAAGGTGCTGAATGGGAAATCTTTAGGCGCGCGCATTCGGGCACCAAGCCTTACAAATATGGGCGAGTTGTTAATATCACGCATGGTGATATTGCTTATGGTAATATCTTCTAATACTGCGCCGTCAACAGTTTCCAGCGCCAGACCTTTGCAATGGTCAAAAATACAGTTAGTTATGGTGATGTTTTTATAGCCTCCATTTGACTCGGTGCCCAGCTTAATACGGCCCTGGGGGTGGTTTCTGCCGTTCTTTAAATAAGTTCCGTCTAAAAATGTACCTTCATTATAACCCGATACGATGCAATTGGTGATGGTTACATTCTCTAAAGCGCGTGGGTAGTTTAGCGAATAATCACATTTTAACACCAGCGCGTCATCGCCAGGCGCGTTAATCGTTGTATTGGATATATGGACATTTTTACTCGAGATGAGGTCAATACCATCACGGCCGGTGTCCATTTTAATATTATCAATCGTTGTATTATCAACCGCTGTAAGCAAAAAGCAAAACCAGCCGCCATGGAATATGGTAAAGTCTCGTAAAAGCACATTACGGCAAAGTTTAAGTGCCAGTGTTTTGTTGCCCTGGCCCTCGTTTGTTCCGGGTTTACCTTCATCTTTAACAAGGCCCTTGCCCCAAATTTTGCCCGGGCCAAGTATGGCTATATCGTGCAGGTTTTCGCCAACAATTAAGCTATTATGAAAATGGTTGTGGCCGTAATCCTGATAAATCTCATTCTCACCTTTTTCGGGCAGGTCATATTGTACACCTTCGCCGGGAGTAGCCGCCACGATGGTTGCACCCTGGTCAATATATAAAGCTACGTTGCTTTTAAGATGGATGGTTAACGATAAATAATCGCCTGCCGGGAAATAAACAGTACCACCGCCTGCCTCATTTGCGGCGGTAATAGCCATATCAATAGCTTTGGTGTCAAGCTTTTTACCATCGCCTTTGGCACCATATTTTTTTACGTTGTAAACCGGTGCCTGTCCTAAAGCCAAAGTATTAATTAAAAAAAGTAATGTAAGCAAACCAAGAAGGTTCCGAAGTAAGGTTTTCATATTATTGGGTTTATTGTTATTTAGTTCAAAGAGATTTAACTTCTGCAATCGTAACCGTGAGGCTTTATTACCAAAGCTGTTGCGCACACAGGTTAAGGGACTTTTTAAATTAATATCATAAGAGTTCCCAATGCTTCTTTTATGCCTATAAATTCTGTTTTTAAATGCTTGGCCGATACAAAAAGTATAATAAACCACTGATTTTTAGGGGATAAAAGAAGCATAGAAAATAAATTGAATAAAATTTAAACAGGCTCTAATACATCGGCCACGGTCATTTTGTATAAATACTAAGCGTCTTGCCGTTGCTCATATCGTTATAATTAACAAACCACCCTTTCAGCGGCTTTCCATCAACAGTAAGTTTACTAATGTTTTTACCACCTCCTTTTTTGTTGATGGTAAATGTTTTACCATTACCCAACTGCATTTCAATCTTGTCGAAAATAGGCACTGATACAATATATTCAGGGTCTGTTGGCGAATAAGGGTATATGCCCATGGCATTAAACACATACCACCCTGTAAGCGAGCCATAGTCGTCCATTCCGGCCAGTGCCAGCCCTTCAGGCCCCATGCCGTAATAATCTGATAATAGTTTGGTCAATATTGCCTGCGACTTTTCTGGTTTGTTTACGAAATAATACAAATAAGGGTAGTTAAAGTCGGGCTGGTTACCCATGCAAAACTGTCCGAGGAAGCACGACAGGTTATCTTTTGCGTAGCCGCCCCATGGAATAGTGAAAAGCGAATCCAGTTTAAGCTCGAAGTCTTTTTGGCTCTTATAAAGAGAAATAAGCCCCTTAGTATCCTGTGGTACAAAGAAAGATGCCTGCCAGGCATTTGCCTCGCGGTACATAAACTCATAGTAAGGATATGAAGGTTTGAACGGTGTAACCCATTTACCATCAGCCAGGCGGCCCCGCATAAAGCCGGTTTGAGAGTCAAATACTTTCCTGTAGTTTTGGCTGCGTTGCATCATGGTATTGTACATACCCTTATCACCAAGCGCTTTTGCCAACTGCCCTACCGAGTAATCAGAATAAGCAAATTCAAGCGTTTTAGTAGTTCCGGCGGTAGATACCGTTTCGGTTGTCGGGTTCGGAATATTTATTTCAGCTACATAACCCAGTTTAAGATAATCGTCGTTATGCGGCCTTGGGGTTCTTACACCATTGCCCGAAGGGGTATTGGCGTTATTAAGCATCAAACGGTAGGCTTTCTGTACGTCGTAACCCCTTACACCGCGCGCGTAGGCCCCGGCAATATAACTGGAAGCGAAATCGCCATGAAACGAAGTGGAAAGGAAACCCGAACGCTCACCGGCTAGGAGCATAGATTTGATAACATTATTACTGATATCAGGCCGAACCATGTTAAGCAAAACCAATTGTGTACGGAAAACATCCCATAACCCAGGGCCTTGATATACATCAAATCCGGGAACCGAGTCACGTGGTGCAAATGCCACCGCACCTGTACCCTGACCTTGCCTTCTGCCGCCGTCGCCAATCGCTATTTTGCCATTAGCATCGCTGGTAATACTTGGGTACCAAAACTGCCTGTAAAGGCAGGAGTAGAACATTGTTTTTTGCTTTTGTGTTCCGCCGGTAACTTTGATCTTGCCCAGTATGTTTTCCCATTTTTGATCAGCCTCTTTATAAACCTGATCGAAGTTCTTATTCGCTATTTCAATGCCATAATTAGATTTTGCTCCGGCGGCGCTAACGCTTGAAATAGCAATTTTAAGCTCAAGTGGCTTATCAGCATTTTCGAAACTGATAACAGGGACATCAATATTGCCGGTCAATTTTCGCTGGCCGCCCGCACCTTGTCCACTACGCGGAATGTCGGGTTGATTAGGGTTTCGTTTGTTGATATCAATACTTTTGATTTTATGGTTCATTACGGCGTAGAAATACAGGCCATCCTGTTTGCCGGTAACTATGTAATCGCCGGCCTGGTTAATCTCCCACGTACTGCTGCCGCCGCCTGAGTGTACAAGGTCCAAGGCAAGCTTTTTATCCTGGCCGCGCAGGTAAGTATATTTATAGTACGCGCATCTTGTAGTAGCGGTTAGCTCTGCGTTGATATTATAGCGTTCCAGCAAAACACGGTAGTAACCGGGGCGTGCCACTTCATTTGCATGGCTAAAGGTCGAAGCAAAATCATCGGCTGTGAAGCTGGTGCCTTCCAGCGGCATAATCGGGATGTTCAGTTGCCCCCAATCGGTTCCGCTGGTTTGGGCAAAAGCTTTAATTGTTTTCACTTCGTACTCGTAACCGCTGCCACTGCCATAAGTAGTAACCGGAACTGCCTGTACCATACCAAATGGTGTGGTAGCAGCCGGTCCGTCAAGGCCGTTCCAAGTACGCCATGGCGGTTCATAGCCGAGCAGTTTCGGGTCAGTCAATACCGTGGTGCCGACCAGTGGGTTTACATAACTGGTGAGACGAACGCTATTTTGTGCGTAAGTGAGGGCCGGTAGGATCAACCCAGCGATAAGGAGACTTTTTATTATTTTCATACTTTGTCTAAATCTTGGTAACGTTTTGATACATTGACGGTGCAGTTTAAACCATTTATTCTTTCACCTTCATGATATACACCTGCCTGCTGCCCGAGTGCGTTGAATTAAAGCCAATCAGATTTCCTTTAGGATTCCAGCGGCAGTGGATGTCTGCGCGCCAGCCGTCCTTAAATTCTATGGGTTCAATATATCTGCCGAGCGTAAGTACCGAGTCGGTTTTCATATTCAAAAGATAAATACTTTGCTCGCGGTTCTTCGCCGGGTAGGTATCTGTTACCAACCATTTTCCATCTGGCGAGAATGTGCCATGCCCGTCATAATCCAGTTTTCCGCCGCCGAGTTTACGGTAATCCTTATTCCCTGCGGTAAATAAAATATGGCTGTTTTGTTTAGCATCATACAAAGCCGTTACCATCAATTGCTGATCATTCAACCAATCAAAATGCGACCCGCTCCAGTTGTCAGGGAAGCAGCGTTTCAGGTTAGAACCATCCTTGTTGATCGTAAATGCCGTAGTGTTCCAATCAGGTACGGCCCTTGCCAGGAAAAATATCTTTGTGCCACCTTTGCTAAATAATGTATGCCCGATGTACTCTATCCCGTTATTGCTTTTAATTTCGGGTACCTGGCTTTTTAATTGCGCAAGTGAAACGATTAATTTTATGGCCCCGGTTTCCAAGTTCAATAAAAATATACCGTCATTATCCGGGAACTGTACCTTGGGTTG
>CAXTKQ010000081.1:0-15122 GCA_964244955.1 uncultured Sphingobacteriaceae bacterium
TGGCGAAGAACGTGTACGCCTGATGGATGAAGCAGGCATTACAGTACAAGTTTTATCTATTTCCGGCCCTGGTGCAGATTTGTTGCCTGGCGAACAGGGCATCCGATTGGCGCAGGATTACAACAATGTGCTGGCCGAAAAAATTGCGGCGCACCCAACCCGTTTTGCCGGTTTTGCCCATTTGCCGATGACAGCGCCCGAAGCTGCGGCAGATGAACTGGAACGTGCCGTTAAAGAATTAGGCTTTGTCGGCGCGCTGATCAACGGCACCACCAATAACCTTTTTTTGGACGATGCATCTTTTGCCCCTATTTTATCAAAGGCGCAGGAGTTGGACGTGCCAATTTACCTTCACCCAAATTATCCGCAAAAGGCTGTACGCGAGGCTTACTACGGTAATTTTCCCGTTGCCGTCAGTTCGGTTTTCGCTTCGGGCGCTTTTGGCTGGCATGCAGAAACAGGCATCCATATATTGCGGCTGTTTGCTTCGGGCACGTTAAACCGTTTCCCAAAACTGCAACTGATTATTGGCCACATGGGCGAAATGCTGCCCTTTATGATGGCCAGGAGCGAAGACATGCTGAACAAAGAACTGGTAAAATCAGACCGCAGCCTGAGCGAAGTTTTACGCCAGCAAATCAACATTACCAGCAGCGGTTTTTTTACGTTGCCGCCGCTAAAAACGGCCATCGAAACTTTTGGTATAGACCGGATCCTATTTTCGGTAGATTATCCTTTTAGCGCAAACGAAAAAGGAAAAGCTTTCTTAGACAGTTTGGATTTACCGGCAGCAGACCTGGAAAAGTTTTTACATGGCAACGCCGACCGTTTGCTGAAATTGAAAGTGTAAGCTTATGCTTTTCTCATCACAATTAAAATTTCAAAACTTGTGATGCTTCTTTTACCGGCATAAAAACAGTATCCAAAATTTAATGGACAACAGCGGCGGTTTCGGCTGTCGCTGCTATTGGTTCTGCAATATTTTTTCGGCTGATGATAAAAACCAGCAAAGCCAGCAAGCTGGTAACCGCAATAATGGCCACCATAGGCAAAGCAGAATGAACGCTAAACAAGCTTACGGCAACTGAGGCCAGCGTGCCCAAACCCAATTGCAATGCGCCCATTAAAGACGAAGCACTGCCCGCATTTTTTGAAAAAGGCGCCAGCGATAGTGCCGCCGCATTGGGGTTGGTGATGCCCAAACAGCTCAAAAAAAGAAAAAGCATGGCGATGGTGCCGTACAGGCCGAGCAGGTTGGCCAGGGTTCCCGCGAGGAAAACCGCACCAACGATAACCTGGCAAACCAAAGCACCAAATACAATTTGTTCGCTCCGGTATTTTTTAAGCAGCCAACTGTTCAACTGGCTGGAACCGATCAAACCGACGGAAAGAAAAGCAAAAATCCAACCGTAAACTTTACCGTTAACGCGGTAAATATCCATAAAAACCAACGGCGAACCGGCCACATAAGCAAACAAACCCGAAAAAGCCACAGCGCCGGTAAACGCATAAGTATAAAATTGCGGCTCGCGCAAAACCGACCAAAAGTTGAGCAAAATAGGTTTTGGTTTTAAGGAAATCGAAGCATCGGGCCGATAACTGTCCGGCAGAAAAAAGACTGTCGCCAGCAGGATCAGACCGGCAATAACGGACAGGACCAGGAAAACCGACTGCCAGCCAAAAGCAGCCGTAACGTAGCCGCCAACCGTAGGCGCAAGCATGGGCGAAGCGCCAACAACCAGCATCAGCAGTGAGAAAACCTTGGCGTTGTCTTTCACTGGGAAAAGGTCGCGCACCATGGTAATCGAAGCGACGGCCGCGGCACAACTGCCAATGGCCTGCACAAAACGCAGCACAATCAAAGCTTCGATACTGCGGACAGACATACAACCGATGGAAGCCAAAATATAAACCACCAGGCCAACATACAGCGGTTTCTTCCGGCCAAAACGGTCCAGCAAAGGCCCGTAAAGCAACTGCCCGGCAGAAATCCCGATAAAAAAACTGGATAGCGAAAGCGAAACCCGTGCCACAGTAGTTTTTAAATCCTGCGCGATGGCCGGGAAACCAGGCAGATACATATCAATGGAAAAAGGGCCAAGCGCGGTTAAAGTGCCTAATATGAGGATGAGGAAAAAGTAGCGTTTTTTGGTCATGGGAATATTATTTCAATTGCCGGTTTTGGTTGCAATGCTTCTTTTACCGGCATTTTTTTGGTGTAGCAAATATCAATTTATACAAGTAAATACAAAACAGAAAAAAACTTTATCTTGCTTTGGTCTTTCTTATCCGTATCATGAAAACTTATTTTACACAATTGCTTAATTACGATCGCAATTCCAACAAAATCATTTTAAATACAATTTTGGAAGCAGGCGAACCCGAAAAAACAGTCCAACTAATGGCGCATTTGCTGGTTACACAACAAGCCTGGCTAAGCCGTTGCAAAAATGAAATAAAGAAGTTTACCATATTCCCGGACTGGAAAGCGGATGTTTTTAAAACAATGATCGAAGAAAACCACCGGCAATGGACAGCATTTGTTAACGGCGTTACTGATTTGGATGCAACTATCCATTATACAAATTCTACCGGCAACCAATATGAAAATACAATCAGCGAAATTGTAACCCATGTATTAAATCATGGTACGCATCACCGCGCGCAAATTGGGCAACATTTAAAACTGGTGGGAGTTGAAAAGTTGCCGGTTACGGATTATATTTTCTATGTAAGGCAAAACCCGGCCAGTTGAAATTTATGCCGATAAAAGAAGCATCTAAAATTTTCCTCCTTATAATAGTATAAAACGTAAATCAAAAATCAATTTAACTATCCCAATCACCCTCAACTTAAATAAAATGTTTGTATTTTTAATGCTGAAAACAGCGGAAAATAATGGATAACGTGTGTACATTAGTTGAAGCCGATCGGCCTGAATTTTAAACTGTAAATGTTGTGTTTATGCCGCCAAAACCATTAAGTTTTGGTTATCCGTTGTTGTTAAGTTATCGGTATTGTTATGGTTTTTATAACGGTGCGGCAAATAATATGTACGGAAAGTGTTGCGTTAATTACAAAAAAGCCGGGCCGGCCTTATTTTCGTAAGTGTTGTGTTTAGTAAATAAACCCGTTTTTTGTCAAAGATGATATGATTAAACAACTATCTAAATTTTTACCGGGTTTATTGATACTTCTTTTATCCACCATAAATTGGGCAAAGGCACAAGTCATATCCAATGAAGGCGTGGAGTTTTGGTCAGTTTTTCCTACACATCTTCCAAACACCGCTTCAGAGCTTGCCAACATCAGTGTTTTTATCACTGGTAAATCCAATTCTTCGGGCACGGTTTCTGTCGGCGGCTTTTCGCAAAAGTTTACTGTTGTTGCCAATACCGTTACCGAAGTCCAGGTTCCGCGCAACAGTGCTTACATAAACGATTTTGAAAGTGGCAGGGTATTGTCCAATCGTGCTATCCACATTGTGGTAGATGCTGGCCAACAACCGGTAGTAGTATATGCCCATATTTTTGCAGGTAAAAGGTCTGCCGCGTCATTGATATTGCCGGTAAAAGCTTTGGGGCAAAAATATTTTAGTATGAATTATACACAAAACCTAAATAATTATGCAACTGGAGTCGGTCGAAACTTTATCACTCTTGTAGCGAGTGAAGCCAATACGAAAGTTTTTATAAAACAAGGGACAAGGGATTTAGTTCCGGGAGGTGTTACACTGGCCAATGTAGGCGATGTTTATGAATATCTTTCTTCTACTGACCTCACCGGCGTAGTTGCAAGTGTTGATTCTGTTACATCTGGTTGCAAACGTTTTGCCATGTTCTCCGGAAGCAGCGGCACCTCAGTAAATGACCCCACTTGTGATCCCAGGTCTATTGATCCGCTTTATCAGCAAAATTATCCTATCGAAAGCTGGGGAAGAACGTATGGTTTCATTCCGTTTAGTATGGCCCCGCCCAGCGGCAGAGGTGCAGCAGAAAGGACGCTTGGACAATATGTTCGCGTTGTGGCCCAAAGCGACAACACCAATGTTCGGATAAATGGCAGTACCGTTGCAACACTAAATGCCGGTGGTTTTTATTCGTCCCCAAGTCCGTTAAACCAACCTGCAAATATTTCTGCTGATAAACCCATTTGTGTTGCACAATTTGCATTAACAGAAGGCTGCTCCAATACAAATACTAATGCTCCGGCTTTAGGTGACCCGGACATGGTCATCCTTAACCCGATTGAATACAGTATTAAAAACATTACCGTTTATTCTTCCACACGCGAAGCGATTACAGAGCAGTATATAAATGTGCTAATAAAAACAGCATCGGCAGCCAGCTTTCGTATCAATGGCGCTGTACCTTCCACACCTTTTGTCCCGATGGCGCAATTGCCCGGTTACTCTTACCTGCAATTAAACCTAAATGGCTACAGAACAAATAATTTTAACCTTACTGCGGATGACGGTTTTAATGCCATTGCTTATGGTTTTGGCGAGGTGGAATCCTATTCTTATTCTGCCGGTACAAACCTGGCCACCACCGTTACCGCTACCGTTGTTGACCCAATTTCCAAATTGTCCATCACCAGTGCCTGTGTTTACGACCAGTATTTTTTGCAGTTAACGCTGAACGTGCCCACAAAACATATCGAATGGCGGGTTAGCCCTTCCAATATGGCCCCTATTATACAGGACAACCCGGTTGCCCGCGACACAACGATCAACAACCAGCCTTTTTATGTTTACAGCATCCCGAAACCGGCCGTTTTTAATAAAGCTGGTGTTTACAGTGTGGATATTATAGCCAACTTGCCCCCTTCATCGCGCGGTTGCCCCATTGGCGACCAGAAGTATAATTTTCCGTTTACCGTTTACAGTGCACCGGTTACTGCTTTTGCCATGCCAGCCAGCGTTTGTGCTGGTGATACCGTGAAATTTGTTGATAAAAGTACCGATAGCAGCAAAACGGTAAAAAGCTGGATCTGGAAGTTTGGCGACGGCAGTACTTCTACTTTGCAAAACCCAACGCATGTTTATACTTTGCCCGGCACAGATACCGTAAGTTTAACGGCCATTTCCGAATCCGGCTGCCAAACAACCATTCAAAAATACATCAAGGTAAATAACCTGCCGAATGCTTCTTTTACCACTAAAAATTCGGTATTTAAAGATTATGCCGTGTTTTTTAAAGATGCTTCATCAATCAACGTCGGTAAAATAGTAAAATGGACCTGGGATTTCGGAGATGGGAAAAATACTGTCCGTACGGATGCCAGCCAATTCGAGCATGACTATGCTGCTGCCGGAACTTACAAAGTTACTTTAACGGTTGTTTCTGATGCAGGCTGTACCAGCGTGGTTACACAATCGGTAACGGCAAAGCCAGGCTACAAACCAAACTTTAAATTGCCGGAAGTTTGTTCTGCCGACCTTTCGTCCCAGTTTTTAGATTTGACTGCCGATTCGGTTGGCACAGCGGCCACTTTAACTTATTTATGGAATTTTGGCGATGCCGATGCCAACGCTGCCAACCCAAATACTTCGACCGGTAAAAACCCGGTACACCGTTTTGGCAAAGCACAAGTTTACCAAATCACGCTTACGATTACGGCTGATGACGGCAGTTCGGCTACCATCACTAAACCTTTTCAAGTGAACGGATCAATGCCTAAAGCAGCTTTCAATATTATTACTACCGGCAATGTTTGCAGTATTTCGCCAATTAATTTTGAAAACCGTGCAAGTGTTGATGTTGGTTCAATCACCAAAATTGAATGGTATTTTGATTATCAGAACAAAAAAACCGTTGACCTGACCGATGAAGGCCCAACTTCTGGGAAAATATACACGCACCAATACGATCCTTTTAACACGCCTGCCGCCAAAACTTACACCGTTCGGATGGTTGCTTATTCCGGGATAACTTGTATGGATATCCTCGATCAAACCATTACCATCAACGCAACGCCAAAAGTTGTGTTTACCGCATTGGGCAGCGTTTGCCAGGAAATCAGCCCTTTCCAAATCACGCAAGCGGCAGAAATCAGCGGCGGTGTAGGAAAAGGCGTTTATTCTGGTGCCGGGGTTACTGCCTCGGGCTTGTTTAGCCCGGCTGCCGCAGGTATTGGCACGCACCTGATTAAATACGTTTTCACCAATAGCAGCGGTTGTGCCGATTCGCTTTCGCAGCCCATCACCGTAAACCCGACCCCTGTTTTAGATGCCGGTAAAAACCTTTACGTGCATATTAGCGAACAGGCCAGGCTTTCGCCTAAAGTTTCGGGCAAGATTTTAAGCTACCAGTGGACACCTGCTACCGGCCTCAGCAACCCGCGTATTGCCAACCCGGTTGCAACGCCTACGGATGACATCACGTACCGGCTTACCGTAACTTCTACCGATAGTTGTACGGCTACCGATACCGTTTCTATCCGTATTTTGAAAATTCCAATCATCCCAAATACGTTCACCCCAAATAATGATGGCACGAATGATGTTTGGAACATTAAAAATTTAGACCGCTACCCGGATTGCATCATGGATATTTATAACCGTTACGGACAAAGGATGTTCCATTCAATTGGCTACGGCACGGCCTGGGACGGGCGTTATAACGGACAAGAAGTTCCGGTGGGCACTTACTATTATGTTTTGAATTTGAGGGACGGAACTAAAAACTATGGCGGATATGTTACCGTTATCCGATAATTGTAAATAAATTAGCAACACAATTATAAACTTTTATTGCTTGGCTTGTTAAATAAGCAGCATTACAATTATTAACTATTTTTTTATAGGTAAAAGAAGCATCATGAAAAACAAATCTTTTTTATTTTCTGCATTGGTTATCCTTTTTTTAACAACAGCTTGCGACAGTAAGCATAAAAATTACGGTCTGGGACGTCAGGATACCGTTCATGCTGGTGATAGCACCAACAATATCCAAAACACGGTGCCACCAAACGACACAACAGGAAATAATAACAAGCAAAAACATTAAGAGCCTTAAAATTTATTTGACAGTATGCCAATGCTTCTTTTATCACCTAAAAATTGGCAGGCATCCGGTTTTTATTTAAATTGATGCAGGCACCAATTTTTTATAGGGTAAAAGAAGCATTGGCATTTTTTTATATATAATTTTGAACAGTAAGTAAGCTGAACACAGCATATTATTTTACAGAAAGACAAGTTTAAATAAACAGCAAAGCCGGAACAAATTGTTCCGGCTTTGCTGTTTATACATCTGTTTTTAGCAATGCTTCTTTTATGGGGTCTTTTTTGTTGTGCTTTGCTGCTGCATCAGGTTTCCCCCGGAAGTTACGCCGCGTGGCAAAGTTTGCTGTTTAAACAATTCAAAGCGTGATGGCGTAAAGCTGCGCGGCCAGCTATTGTTCTCCTCGTCAATATCGGCCGTTTCGCGGTAAGGGTCAATTTTGATTGATTTTACTTCTTTTGTTTTGGCAAAAACTTTGGAAATCTTTTGCTCGTTCTTTCGCCAAATGTAGGCCGAAATCCGGTCAACTTCTTTTGTTCCGTCGGTATAAGTCCATTCCACAATCAACGGCATCACCAAACCGCCTTTGTTGCTTAAATTAAGCTGGTAAAAGTAGTTTTTGCTTTCGTAAAACTGTTTTTCCTCCGGCGAAAGCGAATTGTACATCGCCTGGTAACTTTCTTTGGTAACTGGTGTTGCCGAGAAACGGTCAAATTTTCCGTAGAAATCTTTTAAAGAAGTGTCTGCTTCCACCGCAAATTTCGTCCCTTCTTCCCTGTTTCTTTGTGCGCTGATGTGCTGTAGGTTGTTGCGCTCGTATTGCTGACGGTCATAAGCTGCATTGGTTTCCGGGTTTTTGGTGTTGATGGTGTAAGCTTTTACACTATCCAAAGAAATATCAACCGCATCCGTTCCGTAAAACCAGCCGCGCCAAAACCAGTCCAAATCAACTGCCGAAGCATCTTCCATCGTCCTGAAAAAATCAGCCGGTGTTGGATGTTTAAAAGCCCAGCGTTGCGCATAGGTTTTAAAAGCGTAATCAAACAATTTTCTGCCCATTACCGTTTCGCGCAAAATATTTAAAGCCGTAGAAGGTTTGGCATAAGCGTTGGGGCCAAAACGGGCAATATTTTCAGAATTGGTCATGATCGGTTCCAACTCATCTTTAGGCAGCTTCATGTAATCCACAATTTTATAAGCCGGACCGCGCTGCGACGGGAAATTGTTGTCCCAGTCCTGCTCGGCCAAAAACTGGCAGAACGTGTTTAAACCTTCGTCCATCCAAGTCCATTGCCGCTCATCCGAATTTACAATCATCGGGAAAAAGTTGTGGCCAACTTCATGCGTAATCACACCGATCATCCCGTTTTTGGTTGCTTCGCTGTAAGTTCCGTCTTTTTCGGCACGGCCATAATTAAAGCAGATCATCGGGTATTCCATTCCGTTGGATGCTTCCACCGAAATGGCACTTGGATACGGATAAGGGAAAGTATGCGCAGAATATACTTTAAGCGTATGCGCCACCACTTTGGTAGAATAACGGCGGTAAAGCGGATAAGCTTCCGGGCCGTAGTACGACATGGCCATTACTTTTTTTCCGCCTTCAATTTGGGTTGACATACCGTCCCAAACAATCCTGCGGGAAGAAACCCAGGCAAAATCGCGCACATTTTCTGCTGCATACGTCCAGGTTTTGCGTGCTTGTGCGTGGCCTTTCATTCGGTCTTTTACTTCGTTTAGCGTAACAATTTCAACCGGTTCTTTGGATGTTTGTGCCTGGTTCCAGCGTTTTAATTGTGCTGCGGATAAATTCTGGCTGTAATTTTGGCACAAGCCAGTTGCGCCAACCACATGGTCGGCCGGCACATTAATGTTAACTTTAAAATTTCCGAAAGCCAAAGCAAACTCGCCGCTGCCGATGAACTGCTTGTTTTGCCAGCCCTGGAAATCGCTGTAAACGGCCATCCGCGGATACCACTGCGTCATGGTGTACAAGTAATTTTTATCTTCCGGAAAGTACTCGTAACCGCCGCGGCCACCGATTGTCAAACGATCAGAAATGTTGTAAAACCAGGCTATTTTAAACTTAAATTTTTCGCCGGGAAGCAGGGTTTTAGGCAGTTCCAAACGCATCATGGTTTCATTGATGGTAAAAGGAATTACATTTCCGCTGGCATCTTTCACACTCAAAACATGGTCGCCCAAGTCTAAATTATTGCCCATGATGGATTGCAGTTGGCGCAGACTCATCTTTTCCTGCATCTTGCTTTCGCTGGCCGTGCTGCCCTGCGAATCTTTGCGGTGCTGGTTTTCGTCCAACTGCAGCCACAAATACGTCAGCGGATCGGGAGAATTGTTGAAATAAGTAATCGTTTCTGTTCCGTCCAAACGTTGTTTGTCATCGTTCAGTGTGGCGTTGATTTCGTAATCCGCACGTTGCTGCCAGTATTTGGAGCCAGGCGCGCCGGAAGCAGAACGGAACATGTTCGGATCGGAAATCATGGTTCCCAACTGCTCAAACTTGTTGCCGTGGTTGGAGCCGGGATTATTATCATATTGCGCACGGACAGCTGAACTGAAAAGGGCAATACAGGAAATAGCGAGATAAATTTTCTTCATCTAAAAATAATTTGTTGAAAACGATCAATACATAGCATTAAAGCAATGCCAAAGATAGCCGAAGATAGAAAAAAACCCCAATCGGAAGGTTTGATTTTGAAAGTTTTGATGAGCAAAAACGACAAGAGTAATACAGAAATTACAATCAGCACTTGTCCGCACTCTAAACCAACATTAAAAGCAAACAATTGCGCCACGATATTGGTGCTTTTGCCCAACAAGCTTTTTAAATAGTTGGAAAAGCCTAAACCATGGATCAACCCAAAAAATAAAGCTAAAAAATAAGTCAAGTTGATGGTTTTTTGTGCGATGCTTCTTTTACCGATGTTATTTATGGCTGTGATTACGATGGTAACCGGGATTAGAAATTCGATCAAAGAAGTGTTGATATGGATGATATTAAAAACACTTAAAGCCAGCGTGATGGAATGGCCGATGGTAAAAGCGGTAACCAAAATCAAAACTTTGCGCCAATCCTGCAACTGGTAAACTCCGCATAAAACGGTTACAAACAGAATATGGTCATAGCCTTGCCAATTGCAAATGTGCTGGATGCCAAGTTGAAAGTACAAAGAAAAATCGGGCATAAAAGAAGTATTGGTTAATGTGGCTAATTATAGCTTTTTTTGAAAGATAATTTGAAAAGCATACAAACATGTTACACCTTTTGCTGATTTCCTGGTTCCGTATTTTTCATCCGTTTTATGTTAGCGTTACCGAAATCAAACAAAACCCAACGAACCATTCCATCGAAATTAGTTGCCGGATGTTTTATGACGACCTGGAAAAGGCTTTGGAAAAACAATACCACGTGCAGTTAGACATTGTGAAACCGAAAGACAAAGTACAAGTTAACAAGCTCATCAACGATTATGTGAAGAAACATTTGCTTATTAAGGCTGATGGAAAAGTGTTAAACTTAAACTTTATCGGCTACGAAATCCAGGAAGATGGCGCTTGGAGTTATTTTGAGGTTAAAGGAATTAATGCCATAAAAGAAGTACAAGTGCACGATGATTTATTGTACGAACAGCACCCCGAGCAAATCAATATGATGCACGTAATCATCAATAACCAAAGAAAAAGCACCAAGGTTGATAACCCTGATGCCGATGCCAGTTTCAAATTTTGATTAAACTGATGCTTCTTTTACCACCTATTTTTTAGGTGTTGAAGTTCACATTTAAAGATTCGTTATCCAACACTGGCCGCCAGTTTTTGATAATATTTTGATAAGCTTCGCCAACTGGTCTGATTTTTCTGTTCAAATCATACAAACCTAAAGGGTTAACATTGCCATTATCTTGCCTCAACGCCGTGTCCCAATCCACCTGATCCAACAAACTGTACCAAGTAAAACCAACAATCGGGAAACCATCTTGCATGAAGCGGTAC
Organism: uncultured Sphingobacteriaceae bacterium; assembly: GCA_964244955.1. Taxonomy (GTDB): domain Bacteria; phylum Bacteroidota; class Bacteroidia; order Sphingobacteriales; family Sphingobacteriaceae; genus Mucilaginibacter_A. Next base: position 11,022 of record CAXTKQ010000081.1, read on the forward strand.
AAATTTGCCCATTCTTTCTGCAACCAGGCTACAGAAGTTGGTTCGGCAATATTGGTTTCTGTGTGCATCACCGGCAAACGGTAACGGGTATAATACTGATGGGTGATGACATAATAGCCAAAAATTTCTCCTGACGGACTTGTAGAGCCATCGCCGTGAACTATGTGTTCGTTCGAAACATAGTAATCTGTTCCCATGATACATTTTCCGCGTATTTTATTATTCATAAACCATTCGTATTCGGCATCCGTCATCCCGTTTTCAATCAAGTATTTATAATGCGGGACTTTGATGGAATGTGCGTAAGAAAGATCAAGCGATAAAAAACGCTTCAGGTTTAAAAAATCAGCTTGCGCACAACAGGAAGGGTCTTCGGGGTGAAAGTACTCAGACGATTCGCTTTGGATAAAGGTTACATCAGGCTGTACCCTTTCAATCGCTTCCATCGCCAACACATTTGCTTTGCATAAATGTTTCAACGCTGTTACAAAACCTCTGTCGCTCGACAAACTTTCGTTCCACCAGCCATACTGCCCGGAGAAAGAAGCGGTAACAAAAATCTCGTTTACAGGCGTATAAAATTTAAGGTGAGGGTATCTTTTTGCAAAAGCCAAAGCATATTCTGCAAAGTATTGAGGGAAATCCGGGTTTTGAAAGTTATCCAGCCAATCCGGCACACCAAAATGGCAAAGGTCAACGATTGGGGTAATATGTAATTCTTTTAAAGCGTTAAAAGTATCGTCGGCAAAGGTCCAATCGTATTTTCCGGGGCCGATATGGGTAGAAAAATAAGGCGGGCCATACCGCAAATATTCGATGCCCAAATCCTTAACCAACCCGAAATCTTCCTGCCATCTTTTGTAATGGCCGGTTTTTTCGAGTTCGTCAACCCTTACCTTTTTTCCACCGATAAAAACAGTAGGGTAACTGTTTTCGATACCGGTGGCAAACATAAACTTGTTTTTCATAGCTGGTTTAAAGTATATCTAAGCGGCCGCCATCAACCACCAGCGTTGTGCCGTTAACAAACGAAGCTTCATCCGAAGCCATAAAACAAATTGCGGCGGCCAGTTCTTCCGGTTTGCCTATGGCGCCCTGCATTTTTTCCACCCCATCTTTAATATCTGGGTTTGACCAAAGCATTGGCGTATCTACCGATCCCGGCGCTACGCAATTAAAGCGGGCCTGGTTAGAATTATACTCCAAACTTAAGCCACGGGTAAAAGCCTCTATCCCGCCTTTTGTGGCTGCATAAGGCAAAACATTGGCCGTTGTTTCAAACGCATGTACAGAACTGATGTTGACTACTGCGCCTTTTTTCATGTAAGGCAGGCTGTATTTGCAAAACAGAAAAACTGATTTCAGGTTGATGTTCATCACCTTGTCCCAGTCGCTTTCGGCCAGGTCCACAATTTTGTTAAAAGTCATAAAAGCCGCATCGTTAACCAAAATATCTATGCGTTTGTACTGATTAATTACTGTTTTTACACAGTTTTCTATTTCAGCAGAAACACTAATATCTGTTTTAATAAATATGGCGTTGCCTTTTTGTTGCTGAATCAGGCTTACCGTTTCGTTTCCGTGCTGCTCATTAATATCCACAACGATAACGGTGCCGCCTTCGGAAGCAAGGCGGATACAAGTTGCACGGCCGATACCGGAGCCACCGCCGGTAACTAAGCAAATTTTATTTTCAAATCTCATATTTTTTAAGGTTAATGTATTTTAAAAATCAGACGTGATTGAGGTTGTTTTGTTCGCAGAAAACAAAATAAAAGCGATGATTTTTACAAACCACCGCTTTTTTAAGGATCCTGATTTTTATATGGTAAAAGAAGCATTAACTTTTTTCAGCCAGTTTCGATGCCGCAGCTTCATCCAAAAACCATTGCAAATCGCCGGTTTCTGTTTTGATTAATTGTGCCGGATATTTTTCGATATTTTCGTTTTCTTCCAACACCTGATGCACCGCCTCTGCTTTCCCGGCACCGTAAACCAAAAAAGCAATATGGTGTGCGGCATTGATCATGTCCGCCGTCATCGAAATACGGTAAACCTGCTGGTCTTCCAGCCAAACTGCTTTTACAGATGATCCTTCTTCATGTAAAATAGTGGTATGTGGAAAAAGTGAAGCCGTATGTGCATTATCGCCTAAACCCAACAAAACCAGGTCGAACTTGGCATTATAAGGTTTAAAATGTGTGTAAACAGCCGAGGCATAAGCTTCGGCAGCCTGTTCTGGAGGCAAAGTTGTATTAACCGGAACAATTTGGGAAGAATGGATTTGAAGCGGATCAAACAATGCTTTTTTTACCATCAAAAAATTGCTGTCCGGGTCATCAGCCGGAACATAACGTTCATCACCAAAGAAAAAATAAACTTTGTCCAAGGCTATTTTCTCTTTGTAATCAGAAGAAGCCAACATTTCGTACAGTTTTTTTGGAGAACTTCCGCCGGAAAGCGAAACATTAAACATGCCGTTTTCTTTAATCGCCTGATTGGCAATTTCGGTAAAATAGTTTGCTAAATGTTGCAGCACTTCCTGCTCAGTTGGAAAGATATTCAGTTTTGCTTGCATGATCATTCTTTTTTAGGAAGGGTAAACCAATGGAAACCATCACGTGCAATCAATGCTTCTGCTACTTCCGGACCCCAAGAATCGGCAGAATAGTTAGGAAACTTAGAGCTTTTTTTGGATTCCCAAGTATTCAAAATTGGCATAATCAACGCCCATGCCGCTTCCACCTGATCGGCACGCATAAACAAAGTCTGGTCGCCTTGCATCGTGTCCAGCAAAAGTGTTTCGTAAGCTTCAGGTGCCGGGTTGTCGTAGCTGCCTTTGTAATCAAAAACCATATCAACCGTATTGATAACCATATCTACGCCCGGCCTTTTGGCCTGAACTTGTAAACGGATGCTCATTTCGGGTTGAATACTGATAATCAGCCGGTTTTGCTGCCAGCTATCAGTTGCTTCGGCAGGAAAAACCAAGTGCGGAACATCTTTAAATTGTATCGTTATAACCGATGCCGACTGGTGCATCCTTTTACCGGTACGAACGTAAAACGGTACATCCTGCCAGCGCCAGTTATCTACAAAAAACTTAACGGCTGCAAAAGTTTCGGTATTAGAATCAGGTTTAACTTTGGCTTCCTGGCGATAACCCGGCACTTCTTTGCCTTCTATCCAGCCTTTGCCGTATTGGCCGCGCACGGCACGGTCTTTAATGTTTTCTGAAGTGAAAGGCCGCATGGCATTCAACACATCTACTTTTTTGTTCCGGATTTCATCTGCACCAAAATTAACCGGCACTTCCATGGCCACCAAACAAAGCAATTGCAATATGTGGTTTTGGATCATATCGCGCATCGCCCCTGCCCCTTCATAATAATCGCCGCGGTCTTGCACGCCTATTTGTTCGGTAACCGAAATCTGCACATGCTCAATATAATTTCGGTTCCAAAGCGGTTCGCAAAGTAAATTGGCAAAACGGAAGGTGAGAATGTTCTGTACCGTTTCTTTTCCCAAATAATGGTCTATGCGGTAAATTTGCTTTTCCTGAAAAATGCGGCTCAACAATTGGTTTAGCGATTTTGCAGATTCCAGGTTGTGGCCGAATGGTTTTTCAATTACGATCCGTGTTTTGTCCGGGTCTTTCGCCAGGCCGCTTTTAGAAATATTCTCTGCAATAACCGGGAAAAATTGTGGCGCAACGGCGAGATAATAAATCACGTTGGCTTCCTGCTTCCACTCGGTTTCGTAGTTATTGATGAGGTTGCCAAACTCTTTGTAAGTCTCGGCATCGTTCAAATCTTGGCCCATTTCTCGGGGTCGGCTTTTCCGCTTCTTGAAAACTGGTTGATACCGTCGAGCATTTTATTCTTAAAATCATCATCCGATAATTTTGTCCTGCCGGAACCAATGATCGAAAATTGATCAGGCAGCCAGTTATCCAGAAATAGATTGTAAAGTGCAGGCGTAACCTTGCGCCAGTTCAGATCGCCTGTGCCACCGAAAATTACAAAAACAGTAGGCTGATCTTTGGTTGATTTCATGGTCTTGTTCACAATAGATGTTTAAAAAATAACCGGTAAAAGAAGC